>CBEUCM010000047.1:0-14579 GCA_965541645.1 uncultured Archaeoglobaceae archaeon
ACAAGCGGTATATGCATTCTCTCACCTGGAGGAGGCTTGTGCCTCCTCCTACATATGTTTTGCGGTTTTAAATCGGTTTGTTTCCTTTGAAAAGAGGTTTAGTTATGTCTCTTTGCGTGGGGTGGTTGTATTGCTTGTTGTTTGTGGATTAGAGAGGTTAGGGAAGAGATTGGGTTAAAGGTTGTGTAAGTACCCTATCCCTATTTGGTTAATTCAGAAGTTCTCGTAGCAACCAAATGATTCTGAAATCACCGGGATTAACTCTGTAAATCTGATCTCAATCTTTTTGATGTCGAAGAAAAGGGATCTTCAAGCTTCTTAATCGTTTTATATATCCTGACTCTTGTCAAGCTTCCTGATGTCCCTGGCCGCTCTGTCGGATGTTCTAACTTCAAACTTCATCCTCGATTCCAAGCTCTTTCTTCAGTTCTTCGAGAGAGATTGTTTCGAGTTCTCCCCTCTCATAAGCTTCGATATCCCTTTTTATTTCTTCAAGCTCCTTCTCACTAAGCTCATCAAAAAGCTCCTCCTCAATCCTCCTCAGCCTTTTGTCGATTTCTTCGAGCTTAAGCCTGATCTCTCGAAGGAGTTCAACAGCCTCGTCCATTATGGTAATTTCTCATGAAGAGATAAAAAAGTTACCTGCTAACTTAAAATCTCCTACCCATCACGATGTATCCCGTATGCCAGACTCTCGTTGACGTTCTCGTCCCCACTCTCTTAACGTCGAGATCGACCCTCAGAATCTCAAAGGCCTCAACTTCTTTAAAACCGTTCTTCTCCATTTCCTGATAAACCGCTCTGGCAGCTTCGATGTAGGGGTTGTAAACGACAGCATATCCTCCTGGCCTTAGAATCTTCCTGGCCTTTGGGATGAAGGCCACATCATCCTTCATGTCCAACACAATAAGATCAAACTCCACTTTGAGTGCATCGGCAACGTACAGAGCATCCCCAACAATCTGATGGATGTTCTTCAGCTTTGCCGCCTCAAAGTTTTTTCTTGCGATCTCGGCAAAATCTTTCCTTTTCTCAACGGTGACAACTTCACCAAATTTATTGAAGTACGCGAGGTAAGCTGCAAGCACACCACTTCCAGTTCCGGCATCGAAGATGAGAGAGTCCGGGGATAAGCCCGTGTAGGCGATGATCGCCCCGATATCCTTGGGCATTATTGGTGTGGCCCCTCTTTTGAAGTGCCTGAAAAAATCGGAGGGTTTGAAGGGCAGGATTTTATATTTAACACCCAGATGTGTTCTTACCTCATCCCCATAATCCCTGTCTTTCAGCTCATCCAGCTTTATTATCCCGTGGTGGGTGTGAAGCTCTCCCTCAAACTTCTCAACCAGAAAACTGTACTTGCCCCTCGACAGAACTACTGGTGGTTCCATGTTTACTCCTGCAGCTTCATCAGGGCCTCTGCAATATCCCCACCAGCCTCCTCAAGGGCCTTTCTGGCTGTTTCCTCATCAACATTGGCCTGCTCCATGATGAGCTTCACATCCTCCTCATTTAGCTGCACTTTTCTAACAACCTCATAGCTGCCCATAACCTGGAAGGTCTCAACACCCCTTGCAGAGATCTTCGAAACCGTAGGATTTTTGAAGATCAGTTCTTCGGTGGTCGTTCTGATGATGACCTCTTCAGCATCAAGCTCTTCCATCTCTATGCCCATCTGCTTCATCATTTTCTTCATCTGCTTTGGGTTCATCGGAAGCATGGTGTTAGTTGTCAGGAGGATGTTAAAATCTTTACCCCCTTATCTTCCCACCCCTCTTCTTTCTCACAAAGCTGCCAGCCACTACTATAGCTATCGCAGCCAATACTAACGCAGCATACAAAACATAGGGCTGTGCCTTCTTAACTTCCAGTGATACAACGATGGAGTTTGACGAGTGCTCGTAGCCGTTCTCATCCTGATATCTTACTTTCACCGAAGCTGGATAACTCCCCTCGCCAGCATCCTTATCGACCGTTACTCTGAACTTGGCCACAGCTGTATCACCGGGTTTCAAGGTGCCAACAAAGTACTCTCCTGGCTGTGACTGCCCAAGGAAGGAGTTCATAGCTCCCGCTCCTGCAATTGAGAGTGGTGTTGAAACCTCAAGTATCACGACGGCATTGTATATCTCGGCATTTCCTGAATTTTTGATCTCTATGATTACCTCCCCTGTAGAGTCGGGATAAAGTTCGCTCTTCACGCTCACTATCTGGAAGGCTGCGAGCTTGGGATAGACGTAAACTGGAAGCTCCGCAACACCCACCAAATCTCTCGCCCTCGCTGTGTCAAAGTACTCGATGAGATACAGCAGATGCTTTCCGGGCAGGGCATCATCACTCACCGACACCCTGAAGGCTGCAATCTCGCCAACATCGTCAATATAGGCTGAGGAGCTAACCAGGGTTACGGTTGAATCTGGAGAGACGAGATAGAGCTTTACGCTGCTCACGCTCATGCTGGAATTCAGCCTGAGTCTAACATCACCAACAAGCCCCACTCCAAGGTTTGAAGATTCAACAGATTCGATCTTTATGGCCGGCTCAGCGCTAACTTCAACGCTTACATAGCTCTTCGGGCTAACAACAACATCCCCATACTCATCCCTGTACTTCAGCATCACGTACCCAAGGTAGCTCCCGGCCGGAGCCTTTGAGGTGATGTAAAAGGTCACCTCCCTGCTCTCACCCTGCTGCATCTCTCCTATGTAGGGAGAGCTTGTGGAGATCAGAAGGGGGGAGTCGAAGGCCAGTATCGCATACGCATCATGCACAGCATCTCCCAGGTTGGTGATGTTCACAGTGAGATACCCACGGCTGGGAATCGTGATGACGTTGCTCATCGACTGCTGTTGAGGTTGCAACTGCTGGTTGAACATCATCGATGGTATTGCAGGCATCTGCATCTTTTGCTCCACCCTTATCGTTTTGGCAGCACTCACAAACCCATCCACCTTCTCAACGGCAAAGTAACCCGTACCGCCAACCCTTAGCCCAACAGTTTTGAAGCTCTTTGCAGGCATGCCTGAGGAGGTTCTGAAGAGCATGACAACTTGTGCAGGATAGGACTGCAGGAACACGCCTTCCGGAACAAACACTCTGAAGCTGGCAGTTCTCTCCTCATCTCTATCCAAGTCGCCAACATAAACGCTCATGGCCTTGGGATTGGGGCGGAGGGGAGGAGTGACGTTGATCATCAAAACCGCATCATAGATTTTCTCCTCGCCGGAATTTTTTATCTTAACTTCCACCACCCCTTCTCTTCCCGCCTTAAGATTGGAGGTCACAGACACTACACTGAAGTCGTAAGTCTTCCTCTCTATCCTGAACTTCACGGATACCGAATCCTGAAGGTTGGTGTTGTACTTGAGCGTGATGTTTCCACTATCGATCTCAGCACTCAGCTTGTTATATTTGATGTCCAGGTTGAGAATGTAATCCCCACTTCGGGCGTTCTCATCAACATATACCAGCATGTTCACAGGCACCGGCCTCCCACACGGCATATCTCCAACGAGAATTTCATCAGCTTTAACCTCAACAGTTGTTGAGGATGATGGATCAACCCTAACATCCTTGGCCATAGTCAGCATTGGAAGCATCTCAGACGTGTTCTCATTTATCTGCAAATACTCTATCGTTCCGCCTGTGACCTCACATTCCAGAAGGACTGTAACCATGCTTTTGTCTCCGGGATGTATCACGTTTGGCCCGGCAACACTGGCGTGGAAATCCATGTTTGCCTCAAAACTGATGGCCATCGATCTGCATGTGATTAGGATGAGAAGGACTACGAGGAGTGCTGCTCGCATGATGATTTAAAGTGAGAAAGATATATAATTTTGTTGTTACCAAAAGAGTTACAATGGATGAAATCGTGAATGCTCTGAGAAATCTGGGTTTTAGAGAGTACGAAGCAAGGGTTTATGCCGCACTCATAGTGAGGGGTGAGCTGACAGCCAGCGAGATCCACAAAGTCAGCGGTGTTCCAAGAACAAAGGTTTACGAGGTTCTCAGAAATCTCGAGGACAAAGGGTTCGTCGAGGTGATAAAAAGCTCTCCAGCATCTTTCAGAGCTATTGATCCAGAAATGGTGCTTGAAGATTACAAACAATCCTTAGAAAGCTCAATTCAAACTGTGATCAGCGCTGCGAGGAGCAGAGTTGATCAGGCATCCGATCATCCGGTATGGTGTGTAAGAGGGGTTACAGGAGTTAGAAACCGTGCGAGGGCAATTGTGGCAAGCAGCAGAGAGCTTGTCGTGATCACATCCCAGCCAAAGTACGTGGAGAGAGTAATCAGCGTAAAAAAGCCTGAAACCAAGCTTATAATAGTGACCGACCGCAAGGAGGAATTTGAAAGGTTTGAAGCTGAGGTAAGGGAGATACGGAAGGAGTTCTCCTTCATCTTTGATGAAACGGTAATTGGTGGAGTCAGGTACAGATTTGAGGGGCTGATGATTGCAGATGGCTGCGAGTCCTTTGGCGTTTACAGGGCCGGAGATGACGTAATCGGCGTGAGCATAAAGCTGCCCCTGATAATTGCCTTCCACAGGATGATATTTCTCGGCTTGCTGACGGAATGATTGCCCTCCGATGATGCAAACCTTTAATATTTCACCACCACTTTCTCCATGCGCAGAAACACGATTGCAATTGACGAGTACATTGAAAAAGTGAGGCCGATCGTTGATGCCGTAAAAAATGAAGGAGATAGGGCGATTATAAGGTTTGAGAAGGAGTTCGATGGCGTTGATCTCAAAAGACTGAGGATTGAAAGGGATGAAGTTGATGCCGCCTACGATGCGGTCAGTGATGAGCTTATAGATGCACTTGAAGTTGCAAAGGAGAACATAGAGAGGTTTCACTTTGTCACGATGGTTGAGAGGGAGATCAAGATTCAGTTTGAGGATTGCCTTATGGGAAAGATCTACACTCCCATTGAGAGAGTTGGTGCCTACATCCCCGGTGGGAGGGCGAGCTACCCCTCCACAGCTCTGATGATTGGCATACCCGCCAAGATAGCGGGGGTGGAGAAGCTGATCGCCTGCACACCACCCAACAGCGATGGAAAGGTCAATCCCCTCACCCTCGTTGCATGCGATCTTGCAGGTTTCGATGAGATCTACAGCATTGGTGGGGCACAGGCCATCGCAGCGATGGCATACGGAACTGAGAGCGTGCCAAAAGTTTACAAGATCGTCGGACCGGGGAACATCTACGTTACCGCTGCAAAGCTCCTTGTTGCCAAGGACGTGGCGATAGACATGCCCGCTGGACCATCCGAGATCCTGATAATTGCAGATGAAACGGCAAATCCGGAGTTTGTCGCATACGACTGTCTCGCACAGCTCGAACACGATCCGATGGCAGTTGCCGTAGTATTAACAACCTCCGAAAAGCTCGCCCGAGATGTGATAGCAATCGTCGAGAGGCACGGGAGCTTTGAAAACTTTAAAGTTAAAGTTGTGGAGCTGGATGATGCGGTGAATATTGCAAACGAGTTTGCTCCAGAGCACCTTTCAATAGTAACCGCAAACCCGCTGGAAGTGCTGGAGAAAGTAAGAAATGCGGGCAGTGTGTTCCTCGGAAATTTCTCACCAGTTGCTGCTGGAGACTACGCCTCGGGAACGAATCATGTCCTGCCAACAGCAGGCTACGCCAAGATGTTTGGCGGTTTGAGTGTGGAGAGCTTCATGAAGCACTACACCTTCCAGATGCTGAGTGAAGAAGCGTTGAAAAGAATTGGCAGCGCCATTGTAAAAATAGCTGAGGCTGAAGGGCTCAAGTATCATGCCGAGAGTGTCAGGAAAAGAATGAAATAGGCCGTATACCCAGTCTAACTCTGTGCCTTTCACACATTTCCTTAACTTTTCCTGTAAAGCCTGTTCCTGTAAAGGTTGGCATGGCTTCCAGAATAGACAGAACGGTATTTTTCTACGAGTTCCGGAAAACGCTCTTTTAAGAAGGTAAGGAAGTGATCGGTAAGGGTTAAATCTCCAAAAAACACGTAATCAGCGCCAACTTCTTTTGCCACCTTAACCATTTCCTCAAGCTCCTCATCAGAATCTGAGATGAATGGCAGGACAGGTATGTAGGCTATACCGGCACAAAACCCCATTTCCTTAATCTTCCGTAGCGTTTCCAGCCTTTTCTCCGGACTTGGAGCACCTGGCTCCATGATCTTCGCCATCTCGCCATCCAGAGTCGAGATTGAGAAGGTTACCAGCACGCCACGAATATCCCTCAAATCTGCTGGAAGAACTGCCCTCCTCTCCACCTCCTCAAGCAGTTCCACGTCCCTCAGAATTAGTTCGGATTTGGTTATACAATGCACAGGAAATCTAAGAGCTGCAATCACCTCCAAGCATTTCCTCGTAAGCCCGTACTTTCTTTCAGCATTCATCCATGGCTCAGTTGCTGAGCTGAGCGCAATGAATCCGTATCTCCCCTTTCTGGACTCTCTCCTCAGTTCCTTCTGCAACACTACGGGAGCGTTGATCTTTGCCGCAAAAGTCTCACCACCATACTTGCTACCCCGAATGTAGCAGTAACGACAGTTGAAATCGCATAGGCTGTAGGGATTTACAGAGTACTCGTCAAGAAACCACTCATCCCTTTTGTGCCTGTTCAGAACGCTCTTTACATATACCTCCATAAAAAATTAGTATTCAAAAATCTCCTCGTAGAATCTCTTTACCATTCTCTTGTCCTGAAGCAGCTCCTTTTCTTTCAGCACTTCCCTCTCAAGCTTCTTGAGTGCCACATGGAGTGCATACTCCACTCCCCAGCTCTCCCCGCTGACCATGAAGTTCCCTCTCTCGCTGGAAAGCTTCAACCTCACATGAATCAGCGGCAGATTGCGGAAGTGCTCCTTGTGCCTCTTTATGTACACGAATAGATAGGACTCCCCAAGGAACTCGGAGAACTTTCGCATGAACCTCTCTATGTCATCCATTATCGCCTCTTTGTCAAACTCATCTAAGGTTATATCCGTGGTCATGATCTGAACTCCTATCTCTTTCCTCTCCTGCATTTTCAGGTAGTGCTCCAGTATGTCCTTCTTTATCACAATTCCATCGGGAATTCCATCCCTCGTAACAACCACGCTGGAGATCCTGTTTTCAGCCATTAAGTCTATAACCTCTGCAACGCTGTCATTTCTATCGACAGTGATCACAGGAGAGCTCATGATGCTCTCGACCATTATCGAGAGGGTTTTCTCCTTCTCTCCGCTGTAATCGCCCATTCTCGCCTTTTTCCTTGGTGAGATCACACGATCGAGCACATCCTTTCCTGTCAAGATGCCGATAACCTTGTTGTTCTCATCTACAACCACTACCCTGTCTATTCCATGACTCCTCATCACCGACAGCGCTTTGGCTGCGGTGTCAAACCTTCTGACAGTTATGACCTCTGGATTCATCACGTCCCTTACCTTGACACCCTTGAACTCCGGCTTTATAGCCCGAAGGAAATCATTTATATATATCACTCCTATTTTTTTACCCATCTGAATTATAACGAAGGGTGTTGAATCCTCAACAAACCTCCTCGCAACCTTGAAGGCATCAAGTTCGGAAATGTCAATTTTTCCCGTCCTAACAACGAGGGATTTAACTTTCGTCTCGTGAGGGTTTTTCAAAACAATACCCCTCGTCAGATCCTTCTCCCTCACAACTCCGATTATCTTTCCGTCCTCCTCAACAAGAATGGCGTTGGCTTTCTCTCTGTCAAGTTTCTCCAGTATTGGAAACAGCTTGGATATGTTCTCGTTCGCATCTATAATCTCATAGTCCTCTCTGATCAGCTCCTTTAAACTTTCTGCATCCACGGTAACCACCTCCTCCAGCCTTTTTACATGAGTTATATAAGATTAATTCCAACAGCGGCAAAATAACTTAGGACGGTAAATCCTAAAAACTTTGCGATGAGAGGGGCTGCTTTTTCTGATGCAGCGATCTCAGAATCTTTCAGCATCCTCTCACCCATTACTCTGATCTCCACGCAGCTCTCGTAGTATCTGAACTCCGCTTCTTCAAGCTCAGCATCCCTGCATTTCTCCACAAGCATGCCAGCAACCTTCCAGTCCTCATCGCATCCACCAGCAGGCTTGTAAGACTGCTTAGCCCTCACTCCTGTCTTTTCGTGGTTGTCCGTGGATGCGACGATCGCAGTATAGCCAATTTCCTCAAAGGCGGACTCGATGTACTCTCTGAATCTCAGATCGATATTGTTGGCATCAAAAACAACTACGGCATACCTTTCATCATCAAACTCCAGCAGCAGAGCTGCGACATAGCTGCATATGCTCTCCGTCTCCACCTCAAGCTTAACAAAAGCGCTCCTAACCCTCCCAACTTCGGAGCTCTCCTTCCTTTCAGCACGCCTTACCAGTTCGAGGATCTCCCCAACATCCCTCTCATTGGGATCGTAACCGGCTTCATAGGCGTTGTGACAGTCCACAACAAAGTGCTGCGATGCTACCATGAAATCATCCAAGTGTCTCTTCCCGCTTACAAAGATCAATCTCAGCCCATCAAAGGGGAAGCAGTAAACGTCAAAGTTCTCCCCCGAAATCGCAAAGGGTTTCAGCGGTTTGAGGGTTTTTCCGGAACACTTGACTGCATGGGCTATTTCGGCAACATCACTTGCACTAACGGGGTTCTTGGCATGGGAGGTTGGGGAGTGGAGGTAAACCCTGTTACCGGTTGATAGCTCTCTGACAAGCCTCGCCCCGCCAACGTTTCTGAAGGGCCCTGGATGGAAGTCCGTCGAGATCACATTTGCACTGCCAGCACTCAAGCACCTCACCCTGCCAGCAATCTTCTCACATCTCCCAATCAGGAAGTTCTCGATGTACTCAGCATTGGATGTCAGCCAGAACGGCACGAAGGACTCGACAAACTCTTTCACGTTTACAGCACCAATTTCAATATCAAGAAATCTGAGATACAGGAGAAGCAGCAGGGCAGATAGAGCGAGGATGGCAAGGGTTGCCAAATTCGGCTCGATAGCAATGTAGGGCAGTGCAGATAGAGCGATGGATAGCCCCTTCTTTTCGGAGCAGAAGTACATGGTGATGAACAGCAGGAAGGATGAGGCTGCAATACTGCCTTTCAGAACTACAGCCGGAAGGCTTATGGTGGAGATCAGAATTGCCAGAAAGGATATCCTCTTGACGTCAAACCAGAGTTTTGCCATCCTTGTAAGAAGTAAAGCAACCAAAAAAACACCGATCCAGAGCATGAACAGCTTGATGTCCACAAAGGATAGGAGCAGGGCTGAGAGTAGTGAGATCGTAAACATCATGGTGGGTTGCGGTATGGAGAAAAGTTTGTAGTAGAGACTCTCAAAGTTCCTCATAGTGCAAGCTTCCTTATCTCATCCCAGATTTTATCAACTCTCCTCTTTATCTCAGCGTCCATCTCCACAGCTTCAGGCCACTCTCTGCTGTACCCTTCCTCCCTCATCTTCTTTGTTGCATCTATCCCGAGCTTTCCTGCCAGATTGGGGAGATATGCCGCATGATCCAGAGAGTCGGTGGGTGAGGGGGGTAGAAGCAAGACATCCCTTGCAGGATCAAAGCGAGACAGTGTTGCCCACAGCACCTCACCAAGGTTGTGAACATTGATGTCGTCATCAACCACGACTATCACCTTCGTTAGCGACAGCATTCCCATACCCCAGAGTGCATACATAACCTTCTTCGCTTGGCCAGGATACCTCTTCCTTATTGAAACTATCGCCAGGTTGTGGAATGCTCCCTCAACTGGCAGGTTTATGTCCACAATCTCGGGAATCATCATCCTGATAAGGGGGAGGAATATCCTCTCCGTAGCTTTCCCAAGCCATGCATCCTCCATGGGTGGTTTTCCCACAACCGTTGCGTGGTAGATTGGATTCTCCCTGTGGGTAATGTGGGTTATGTGGAAAACGGGATAGGGTTCGGGCGGGGTATAGTAGCCTGTATGATCCCCAAAGGGCCCCTCAACCCTAAGCTCGTCAACCTTAACATAGCCTTCAAGCACGATCTCAGCGTTTGCCGGAACCTGCAGATCTACCGTCTCGCAATCTGTAAGCTTAAGCCTCTCTTTCCTCAAGAACCCTGCGAACATGAATTCGCTAATGCCTTCAGGCAGCGGGGCTGTTGCAGCGTAGAGCGTTGCAGGATCAACGCCTATCGCCACGGCAACCTCTATCTTCTCTCTGCCTGCCTCAGCAACCTTCCTGAAGTGCTCTGCCCCGTGCTTGTGTATCTGCCAGTGCATCCCTGCTGTCTTCCCATCGTAAACCTGCATTCTGTACATCCCAGCGTTCATCTCCCCAGTTTCAGGATCCTTCGTTATCACGACGGGCAGCGTTATGTATCTCCCACCATCCTTCGGCCAGCACTTGAGAATCGGAAACTTGTCCAGGCTCTCTGCCTCAACCTCCTTGCAGGGTGCCCTTCTCGTTTTTTTTGGGACGAAAGACATCAAGTCTTTAAAAATTCCTACACTTTTGACCGCATCGACAAAGGACGATGGTCTGAACTTCATTGTTGAGGCTATTCTCCCTCCCACATCATCAAGACTGTCAACCTCCAAAGCTAAGCACATTCTCCTCTCAGTCCCGAAGGCGTTGAGCAGTACGGGAATGCTGTAACCTTTCGGTTTCTCAAACAGCAGGGCCTTTCCTCCTGCCTTAACAATTCTGTCTGCAATCTCCGTCATTTCCAAAATCGGACTTACTTCATGCCTTATTCTTGCAAGCTCACCTTCGAAATCCAGCCTTTCGATGAATTCCCTTAAGTCTTCGTAAGCCATCGCCTGAAATTGTATTCCCGGCATAAAAATTTTAATTTTATCGGTTTTATTAGCAGTGCGAAATGGATAAGTTTATTAAATTGTATAAGTATAATTACAATAATGCGTATCTACACATCAGGATCAATCCTCATATTTCTTGCCGTGTTACCCTACTTTTTAAAGTACTTTTACCCAGTTCCGGAATCAATTTTCCTGAACTACTTATATGGTTATCTTGCAGTAACCCTCATTCTGTCAACCGTTCTTTCCCTCTTCCTGCTCTCATCCCCAGATACGGAAAAAAAGAGGTTTTTTCTCGCCACAACGCTCTTCCTTTTCATCAACATTCTGGCCTTCTTCTACATATCCTACACTGTGGCCGTGGGAAATGAATATGTACTCAGAGCAGAAGACTTATCAAGTTTTACTCCGCTCTCATCCATTGCCTGTCTCCCCGTACTGACCTATGCAGTATGGAAAATTGGTAGAGAGAGAAGGTATCTCGATTTCAAGCACTTCATAGGGGCAGTGATAACGATCTCTGTAATCCTCACCCACGGAACGTACACCATCAACCAGCTTGCCCTCGAAAATCTCAGCTTAAACGACTACCTCCACATCACCGCAGGAGTGCTTGACATCGTAACGATCACACTCTTCGTAATCCTCCTCTCCATGTACTACAACACTGTCTCTGCGGTTTACTATGTGGTGATAATTGGCCACTACGTTTTAAAGTATCTTGCAGACACCTTCCTCCTCTATTCCCTGCACGGACTTGTCGATCCAACCTACCCGATACTCTACTACATGTTCAGCATGATCCCAATCTTTTCTGGATTCCTGTACATCTACAAGCAGGACATAAGGCTTCTCAGCTACTACGAGGTAGATCTCGAAAGGAGGAGGTATGCTGAGCTTTACAGAAAGGTAAACGAATTCCAGGAAGTTCTGAAGCTGATAAACAGAATGCTGAGGCACGATGTGCTGAACAAGCTGCAGATCATTTCGGGATACATTGAAACGTACATGATGACGAAGAACAATAGCCTGCTTGAAAAGGCTCTGAAAGCTGTGGATGACAGCAGCATGTACATCGACAAGATCAGGGAGCTTGAAAAGATAGTCTCAACGGAAACCGATGCGCTTAAGCCCGTGAACGTCAGGGAACTTGTTGAGGAGGTTATAAGGTCCTACAACATCCAGTTCAACATCCACGGATGGTGCGTAGCCATGGCCAACGAAGCTCTTTACAGCGTGATAGACAACATAATTTCCAATGCAATCAAGCATGGGGGCACTGAAAAAATCGACATATGGTTGAGTGAAGTAGAGGACGAGTGCGAGATAAGGATAGCAGATTACGGTGCCGGCATTCCGTCCGAGATTAAGGAGCAGGTCTTCAAAGAGAGCTTTAAGTTTGGAGAGCAGGCTGGGACAGGTCTGGGACTTTACATCGTCAAGAAGGTTGTTGACAGGTACGGGGGGAAGGTGTGGATTGAGGACTCAAAACCGCACGGTGCTACATTTGTGATAAGGTTAAAAGCAGCAAGGAAAAGTCTTAACTGGCAATGATGAAAGGGCCCCTCTGAACAGTGATGAGGGTTTTGAGTTCTGAGCTAAATCTGGCTGGCAATAGCCTTGCAATCCTCTATGATTTTTTCATTCGCTTTTTTTATTGCTTCAATCGGGTTTACGCCCTTCGTCTTAACGTACAGCTCGGGCTCGCCCACCAAGGGGTGGGGGATGTTGTACCTCGCAACCACAACCCTTTCATCTTCCAGCAGATAGTGCTGCAGAAGATTCAGGTAGGTGTGCTCCTCACCCTTCACGATCATCTTTATGTAGTCATCCCCAATCTCAACGATCTTTACATCCATGTTACCACTCTCCCTTACCATAGTCTGTGGAGATCTTCCTCTTCTCCACCCTACCACATTCCGGACATTTAAGGATGTCGCCCTCTCTAACCATCTCCGTCTTGCAGTTGCTGCATATCGCCTTCAGCACACCCATCTCTCTTTCCTTCGTAGATAGTCTTAGATTGTCACCAATCACTCTCGCCTTTACGATGTCCAGATATCCTATGGCCTCCGAAATGTTCCCCACGTACTTCTCATCAACATTGGAGATGTGTATTATCCCAACCCCTCTGTTCGTCAGTGCTCTATCCTCGCCCTTCTTGCTTACCACCTCCACCAGAGCCATTGTGTTGCGAACGTCAACAACCCTCCCCAGAACGATGTCACCCTTCACAATCTCGGGAATCGGTTTTATGCTCTCCACCCTTGCAACCCTGTCCCTGATAACAAGCTGCCCTGCAACCGCTGCAAAAAGCTCGCCATTTTCCTCGTAAACTCCTTCCCCCCTAACATACTCCTCGGCAGATCCGATTCTATCTCCCGGCATTACGATTTTCATACCTCTCAATCCTGAATACTTCTACGGGTACATACTTAAATGCTTTTTCGTGAAAGGAGTACGTCTTCTTCAGCGGTATCGAGAACTTCCAGACGTGGGTTATTCTGAATCCACGCCCAGCTGAGCACTTTTTAACAAATTTCTCACTTCCGGCAGAGTGGATTGTATAGATAACATCAGAAATTTCAAGCGCCTTTTCAAGAAAGGGTCTGTCTGCATGTCTTCTCTGAATTCCAAAAGGAGGATTCATGATAACCGTGCCCCTGACCTTTGTTCTGATTCTCTCGACTTCTATGCAGACGAGGTCAACATCTGCCGCCATATCGAGGGCATTTTTCCGTGCTATTTTAAGAGCCTCGACATCTATGTCAAAACCTATAGAATAAGCACCAAGAAGGGATGCTGCTATCCCCAAAATCCCAGTACCGCAACCCAGATCGAAAACCAAATCAAGATCGCCGTTAAGCTTCGCCGTAACTGCAATAAAAGCTGCAAGACCTGGTGGAGTGACGTATTGCTCAAGATTGAGCTTGGGATTTTCAAAGCCCTGAAGGGATTCCAGCAGGATCTCAAGTTCCTTTTTCACTCTCCAATCCCCTTCTCAAGATCTTCTTGACTTCCTCAACATCGACCTCAGTGTCCACACAGCCGGTCTTTTTCAGAGGTACGCTCTGGTGGACTGTTCCCTTCATCGATAACCTCTCACTCGCCTCACATAGCTCCGGCACACATGCCACACCAAGACATGCGAAGCTGTCCATTTCCATGTTTTTCAGAATCCGGTAGACCATGCTGCCCCCCGGAACGATGTAGATGTGCTTGTATCCCAGACTCTCAGCGTACTCGATGATCTCACACACGCTGCATGACCCGCACTTCTTGCAGATGTACCCTTTTTCGGTGAGTTCTGCAGTGCAATTTTTGGAGCTTCTCAGGCACTGCGGTAAGAACACGATCCTTTTTGAGGGGGGAGTTTCATCCCACTTCTTGCTGTAAATTCTGTTTTTTATAAGGATGTACACGAGATCTGCCAGCCCTTCATCCTCTCCCAGTACCTTCAGCGCAGCCTTAACTGCGTTTCTCGAACTCAGATCCGCCCCAAGGACTATCAATCTCGAAACGATCCCGTCAATCATTCAAAGAAACTAACACCCAGAGTTTAAAGTTTTGCCGTTTAAAACGGTCTATCGTGATTCTAAATTTTTAAAAACATTTTTTGATATCTTTCAAAAACATTTATATTTTGACATAATTTGGCAATTAATTTCCGAAAAATTTTTAAAATTACTAAAATCCCAATGCTAAACAAGTAAATAAGGTGGTAAAATGTTCAGGGGTGTTGACTTCTACAATGTCGATGAGCTGCTGAGTG
>CBEUCM010000048.1:0-14414 GCA_965541645.1 uncultured Archaeoglobaceae archaeon
AGCTGTCCAGCTCATCCGGCTCTTCGAAGATGATGTTTGTTCTGAGGTTTGTGTAGTTTCGGTGATAGACGTAGAGGTACTTTTTGACACCATTGCAGGAGATGTCCTCAAGCATCTTGTCGAGCATGAGGGGGGTAATCTTGTCATAGTACAGGAAATCTCTCATCACATAGTACCATATCTTGTAGTAGCTTCTGTCTTCAAGGTCGAAACCAACATCGCTTAGAAGTTCATCAAAGGCATCCTTCAAAACAGTCTCCCTGCTCAATCCATCCCCCTCTTCGAGGGACATTTCTTCCAGCTTTTCACGAAGGAGGATCGTTATCTCACCATAAATTTCGGTTTCGTAGGGGGTGAGTCTGGGTTCTGCGGCAACGTACCTGTACTCCTGCTCCTCCTCGTTGTAAATTATCAGGACCTTGCAGTAGGGCTCCTGAATCCAGTACTCCTCAACAACACTCCATCCGGGGGGAGGAGTGTATTCGACAAGTTCTCCGTGCTCTTCAACACTGTACGGCTTTCTTTTCTCACCAAAAATCCTTTTCTTCTCTTTTTTAACTTTGAGAACTTCTTCCCTTTTTTTTGCCTCCTCTATAGCTTCCAGAGCTTCTTTTTCGTAATCTTCAAGTTGCTGCTCTCCTTCTTGCTGTACCTCCTGCTGCGCCTCCTGCTGTGTTTTTTTCCTCCTTATTTTAAGCATCATGATTACATGGAAAAAACTATAATTAAAATTTTCTCTGGATGACGCAATACTGCTCATTTGTACTTTCAAAAGTCTAATTCAGAATGAGTAGCTTTAGTCTGTAGCTTCAGATTAATTGTGGTTTAGGAACTCACGTATTCATCACACTGGGGGTATTGTTGGGTTGAGGAATATCGGTTATAGAGGTGTAGAGGAGTGATGCCGGGCCAATGGGTGTGTGCCCATTAACCGAAATTTATTTAATGTTGATACTTGCTGGTTTACCACAATGAAGCAAATGACGCGAAGAGAGTTTATCAAGTGTGCTGCTGCCTTCAGCGCCACAGCGGCAGGAATACCGCCATTTAATCTTAGTCTGACCGACACAGTAGAAAGAAGAAGTGGGGAGCTTGTTGTATATCCTTTCCTTTACAGATTCGTCAACAAATCGTTTCAGATCATAAACATCAAGCTGTGGGGCTGTAACTGGAACTGCAGGTGGTGCACAAACAAATTCGCACCACTTAGAAATGCAACACCGACGATTCTAACCATTAATGAAATCACGGCGTTGGTGGAATCAGCACATCTAAAAATGCATCTTCCGACCCTTCTTTTGGTCAGCGGTGGAGAGCCGCTGCATCAAAGAATCGGAGCACTTGAGTTGATTGAGTGGATGAAGAGGAATACAGATTTTGTCGTTGGTCTTGAAACAAATGGTTCCCTTTTAGATGATGAATTCATAGAGAGAGCGAACAGGTTGAAACTCGATCGAATCGATATTGCCTTCAGACACATCGACGATGGTTGGCACAGATGGTACACTGGAGGGCACAGCAATCGGAGAGTCGTGAATGCACTGAGATTAGCAACGGAGACATTCGACGGCTTGATTGGAGTACCAATAATCCTCTTTCCCGAAATAACCGAGAGGATTTTTGAAAAAATTTGCAAGCTTTTGTATCAAATAAATTCAGATTTTATCATCAAGATGATGTACCCGATTAAAGAGCCGCATACCGATGTAAACCACTACCTCAGAAGAGTTGCAAGAATGGGAAAGATAGCCTCGCAATACTTCTATCGAATATTTCCTGACCCTGAAAACGTGGACCTGCATCTGCCACGCGAAATGGTTCAGTTCGAGATAAAACCTAGGGCTAAACTAACGAGAAGCTGGAGGTGGAGCAGGAGTGGTGGAGAACTGGCTTAACCTCCACGTAACCTCTGCCTGCCAGTTGAGTTGCAGGCAGTGCTACTTTAAGCGCTATGATGGCAGGAAAGGCGAAATTCCGCTGGATGTTATAGCGAAGATTTGTGAAGATTTCTTGTCCACAGACTTTCCGCTTGATGGCTATACAATAATTCTTGGCGGTGGTGAGCCCCTGTTGTATTCGCGTTTTGAAAAACTTTGCGATCTCATAAGGGAGTTCCAAGGCAGAGTTGTGCTGAGCACGAACGGCTTGCTTATTCCGAGATACATTGAAGTGCTGGAGCCATGTGATGGTATACAGGTTAGCATAGATGGAGATAGAGAGACTCACGATAAGATACGTGGGAGGGGTAGCTACGATAGGGCTGTTAAGGCTCTTGAACTTCTGCAGGAGTACAACATTGGACGATCTATAGGTTTCACATTGATGAGAGACAACATCCACTGCATCGATCACGTGATCGACTTATGCAGAAAGTACGGGTGCTCGATCCTCAACATAACTCTCTACCAGCCATTTGGAAAATCGAAGAGTGCAGTGAGATTCACAGAGTGGCTGAAGGTGAAAGGGTATGCGAGAAAATACGTGGCAGTACCGGTAACCTGCGTTGAGACGGGATGTGTTGCTGGTATCTGCGGAATCGCTGTAACACCAGATCTCAGATACTGGGATTGTCCGAGAAACCAAAAGGTGCTCGGCAAGTTTCCGCAGCCCATTGCTTCGGTTTTGAAAGGTGACGAGTTTGCAAACCCATTCGATACATGCTGCAAGCACCTGAGGTGGTAAGCATGCTGGATGACATCGTGGGGGGAATAAGGAGATGGATAAATAAAAAGAGATGGGAGAGATGGAGGGCTGGGCAGTGCGGAATTAGGGAGAAGACGTACTTTCACTGCTGGGATGAATGTGGGCACGTTACTGACCTTTATATAAACTATCCTATTTTCCATTACCGCAGTGGGGAACCTGATTGCTATGGTGGAAGCGGAAAATGGAAAGACGCTTTGTGCTTAACTAATGCTATAATACGATTTGCCAGAGCGGGTCAGAGTTCGGAATTTTACGATGTACTAAGCAAGTGTTACTGGAGAAGAAACAGCGATTATCCAGAGCACTGCTACATGGAAATTTACGGATGTAACAAACCAATATATATTGCAGCGGTAGTAAACAATTCTTTATCTTTCGGTCATGCCATTTGTGCGGAACATCTCGGTGGAGATTTCCAAGACTTTAATAATTGGAAATTTTTCCAATATGACAACTTGGACATAAAGCCTGGGGATTGGCAAATGCCCTATGGTACGGATGTAGAAAACACGAAAGTAGAAATAAACCGTGTGAGGGTTATATTTTCTTGTGGTGGATCCATGAGTGGGGAAGATGTTGTCTGTTTTGAGATAGACAAAGATGGGAACGTTTATCTCATTGAATGTGAGTAGGAGGTGTTAGGAGTGAGTAAAAAAGGAAAGAAGCTGTTGATTGTGTTGTGTGGTGTTTTATTGATCGGGATTGTTGTTTTTATTAACTCCAATGAACGGAAAAAAGAGTTACCGGCAGATATTGCAGCAAAGGTCGATAACCTCTTCCTCAAACCCGAAGCTGCAGGCAAAATCGGCACTACGAGGTGGAAGGCTGATGTTGACAACAAGACCATCACGATCTTCGTCTGGAACCTGACGCCATCAAACGAAAAGTACGATGGGATGGAAATCGATGGATGGACTTTAAAAATCGTCGAAGATTTGGAGTTGAAGAACGAAATCAAGAAGGTCAACGCAACACTCAGGGAGAAGTTCGGAGATGAAGCTGCTTGGATCATCTCTGTAAATCCGAGAACTGGAGAGAAAAGTGTCAAGGTGTTTGTCCCCTCAGTGCATGCCAATCAAAAATTCAATACAACAATCGACGGTTGGAAGGTGCATGTCTATCAGTCACGAAACACAACTTAGGGATAGGATCACAACTGGAATGAGGTTTTGTAGGCTGATATTGTTAGCCTTATTATCCCTCTTTTTCACATTCTGCACCGCAGAGCCAGAGTTGAACGTAACGCTGCAGGATGTTGACAGAATGGAGTTATCAATTGACAAAATACGAAACTGTGACGAAAATCGTGCGGGGAGAACACAGAGTGCTTGAAGTCATCCATAACGATACGGCGGTAGTTTACTATGCTTCAATTGAGCCAAGAGAAATCCATAGGGTGGAGATCGACATAGCGAGTGGTAGAATTGAAAGTATCGAGGAAGTTGAGCAAATCGAGATCCTAAATGAGTCAGGCATTGTTCTTGAAGCCCCCGTATCTGCAGTCTGGAGCAAGTTTCGAAAGCAGTGGGATTACGACTTCTTAGTTTTTGTCAACTCCAGCGGTGAAGACTGCAGGTATTCATTATTGGTTGAAGAGCAACGTGTTAGGAATCTTTCTTTTGCGTATCCAATAGGCAGCACTCCTGATTGGAACAGGGTTAGATGTGGAGATACTGTAAAAGATCTGCACTATGTGGGCAAAAACGGCAAACTCTCATGCGATGTTTCATGCTCATCCTCAAACCTCTCCTTCAGAAGTTTTTGGTGCGCTGCCGTTCGCCCAGAGAGCAGAGTGGCGTTTGACGTCCACCTAACTCTAAAATGTAGGCACGACAAGTTCACCAAAGTTGTGCGGGTATTCCTAAGCTCCCCACCTAACCCTGAGGAGCTTGGTGAAGAGGAGCTGAGAGATTACGGTATACTAACGAGATGGTACGGGACGCACTCTCCGGTAAAGATAACAGCGGTGATTGGATGAGGATTTGACCATTTCATCTGCACAATTCTTTTTCATTCATAGTGCTGGCAATATCGGGTGTCAAATATCATGGGTTAACAAGCTCCTTTGCCACCTTCTCCGCCTTGTTCAGAATCCTGTCCTCGTCCATCGAAAGCACGATCTTTTCTTCAACGACAAGCTCTCCGTCAACGATCACGTCGCTAACCTCGCATCCGGCACTTGCAAACACCATGGAACTCGCAGCATCATGCAGTGGGTGGTATTGCAGAGCTTTGTCAACAATCACCACATCTGCCAGTGCACCTCTCTTTAAAACCCCGCCAAACATGTTGTACGCCTTGTATCCGTTCTCGGTGGCCATTTTAACCCATACTGATGGTGGGAGAGCCTTTTTTCGAAGATTCTGGAGTAATGCTGCAATTCTCATCTCCTGAAAGAGGTTCAGCGTGTTGTTGCTCGCCGCCCCATCCGTGGCGAGGGAAACGTTTATGCCAGCTTTCAGCATCTCAGCCACCTTTGCTATGCCGGAAGAGAGCTTAAGGTTGCTTGATGGGCAGTGCGCAACTGAAACCTTCTTTTGGGCGAGCAGTTGTATCTCATTGTCGGTCAGCCATACTGCATGGGCCACAACGGTATTTTCATCAAGAAATCCGATGGATTCGAGAAGCTCGGCTGGGCGAGTACCGTACCTCTTCTTTATCTCCCTGACTTCCCACAGGGTTTCGGAAAGGTGGATGTGCTTGATAAGCCCCCTTTTCTTGGCCAGTTCGGAGATCCTGCTTAGAAATTCTGGAGTGCAGGTGTAGGGGGCGTGGGGGGTGAGCATGCATTTCAACCTACCTCCAAAGCTTCCATCCCATTTCAGCAGGTTTTCGGCAATCTTAAGTTCCTCCTCAGCCCTGCTCTCATCACCCCTATCTGCCATCCCGTACCCTATAATTGCCCTGATTCCAGACTCACCAACAGCTTCAGCAACGGCATCCATGTGGATGTACATATCGGCAAAAGCCGTTACTCCTGACTTCAGCATCTCCAAGCAGGCAAGAAGAGAGCCCCAGTAGACAGCCTTCTCATCAAGCTTTGCTTCAACAGACCATATTTTCTCCAGCCATGCTGTAAGCTCCAACCCCTCAGCGTAACCCCTGAAAAGCGTCATGGCAGCATGGGTGTGGGTGTTGAACATTCCCGGTATTACAAATTTACTGGCAGCATCGAACTCTATCTCGCCTTTAACATCGTCCTTACCAACATAACTTATCTTGTTCCCGTCAATACCGATGTTCGCCTCGATAAACTCTCCGTTGATGAAGCAGAGACCGTTTTTGATGACAATATCGTGCATACACTGCATGTGAGTTACAGGTATTTGACCTTTTACGACTTCAGGCAAACTTAAAAATACATAAATTAATAGAGATTATGAACGTGCTGCTGAGCAGAAAGGAGACGATACGATTTCTCATTCTTGCAGAACTGATGGTTAATCCAGAGTGCAATCAGCGAGACATTGCGAGAAAGCTGAATCTGACACCCCAGGCAATATCCGAGCACTTCAAGGAGATGGTGGCGGAGGGGCTGATCAACGTTATCCACAAGGGGTACTACGAGGTCACGAGAAAGGGAGAGGAGTGGATGTCCCGCAACCTCATTGATCTGCATCTTTTCAGCGAGGAACTTCTCAAGAAGGTGTATTCTAGAACAGTTGTGGCAATTGCGAAGGGAGAGATAAAGGAGGGGGAGACGGTAAGGTACTGGTTCGGTGATGGTTACATATTCGCGGAGAAAAGCTCTGATGGCAATGGAGTGGCGTTAACATCTGCCAGGGATAGTGAGGATGTCCTTATAAAGCCGACAGGCAGCTTCGAACCTCCCGAAAAGGGCGAGATAATAATCGTGAAGGTTCCGGATGTTGCGGCTGGTGGGAGCAGGAAGGTAGATCTTGAAGCGTTCAGGGAGCTTGTCAAATCGAGACCCACGAGCATTGTTGTTGCCATTGGCATCGAAGCTCTTGTAACCTGCAGAAAGATAAGAGTTGAGCCGATTTTCTTCGGGGCCAAGGAGGTGTGCATAGAGGCTGCCCATCAGGGCAGTGGAGTTATTGTTGCGTGCACGGAGAGCAGAATCAACGATCTGCTTAGGGGGCTGATAGATGAGGGACTTAAGTTCGAGATAAGGGAGATGCCTACCTGAGGAATATTATGTTTCCCCTGCCCTTCTTTACCTTCTCGACAAGCCCCCTTCTTTCCAGATCCGCAATAATCAGGCTCATTTTCGCCTCGCTGTAGCCAAGCCTCTTCCTCAGCTCCTTCTGAGTCATTCTCCCACCAGCGTTTCGAAGAATTTCAAGGACCTCGATCAGATCATCGGGAAGATCCTGAGGGGTTTGCTGAGGTTGTGGCAACACATCTACAGCTTGCTCAGCAATCTGCTCTTTCCTCTTCAGAAGGTAAAGCAGGAGAACAATGGCTCCTGCCACCCCAGCAACGGCCAGATAGTAGGGCGGCTCTTCGGGAACTTCCGGGAACTCCGGAACTGGCTCAACAATACTGAGGTTGGGGAACAATATAAGGTCGAAGCGAGTGGTGTTCTTTACCGTGACATTTTCAACAGCTGCAAGCTCTCCGCAAACGGCCCTGAGCGTGTACTCCCCAGGCGGGACTGTGAAGCTGTAGCTGCCATTTTCAGAGACCATCCGTTGGGTGATGCCATCCTCTATCTCCACAACCGCACCCTCAACTATGTCAAGAGTGTCCCATCTGTAGATCTTTCCGTAGATTTCCGCCCCTTGGACAGGAACCGTGAGGAGGAGCAGGACTGCGAGAACGTACTTCCAGTTCACCAGTTGAAAAAATGTGGAAAATAAGATAAATTTTGTGCACAAAGATTAAGTTAAGGATCGCAGTGGTGGGATTCCATGAACATGCTCAGGCTGGAGTACGACATTCAGCATCACCTTGTACTGTCGAGGAGAAATCCCGTAGATCATGCACTAATCAGGATGATTGTGTCAACCCTTTCAACTCCAGCAGAGCTTTCCAATCTGAGAAAGAGAGACTTCAGGATGGTCAGGGGCAGAGATTTTGAATACTACACTGTAGCACTCAGTGATGGTACAGCAAGGAGAATTTCACCCGTAGATGAAAGAACGTACAACCTGATGCTGTCCCTGCCCGCAACGCCGTTTGAGCTTAGCAGAAATGAGATGGATGCAGTTGTCTCCAAGTACTCCCCACCAGACAGAAGTTACAGCTGTGAGAAGCTGAGAAAGGCTGTTGAAACATTTCTGAAGGATGCAGCTTTTTCCATTGAAATTGAGAGTATCAAAAGCTTGGAGGAGAAGTATGCCTACATGCTGGATTTCAACCCGCTTTACAGTGGTTTGTGGGATCTCGAAGAGTACGAGGATGTGGAGGACTTTATTTTGAACTACTCGGAGGTTAGTGGGGTCAGAGATCCCAGTTTAATTGCCGCTGAAGTTGGTGTAGAGGAGGATGTGGTGAAGAAAGTACTCGGAAGTGGGAAGAGGAGCATTCTGTTTTATAACAAGTCTTTCATGGTTCGAAAATAGTTTCATAAAAAATAAATATCATTGTTTTCAGAGTTATAGCCGGAGGTGGGACCATAGCAGAGAACCCCATGCAAAAGTTTAGGGAGCTGTGGAAGGTGGCGTATTCGGATCCGGAAGGCTTCTGGGGAAAGAAGGCTGAAGAGGCATGGAAGGACATATACTGGTTCAAGAAGTGGGATAAGGTTTTCGAATGGGAGTATCCGAAGTTCAGGTGGTTTGTTGGCGGGAAGACGAACATAAGCTACAACTGCCTCGACTACAAGGTTGAGAGATATGGAGATAAACCGGCGTACATCTACGAGTCCCCAGAATTCGATCTCAGGGAAGTGATAACGTACAGTCAGCTTTACGATATGGTGAAGAGGTACGCTGCGGCTTTAAGGGGAGCTGGAGTTGACAAGGGGGACAGGGTTCTGCTCTACCTGCCCAACTCGATCGAGGCTGCGGCGATGATCCTTGCATGTGCCAGAATTGGTGCCATATCCGTTACAGTCTTTGCCGGATTCTCTCCGGGGGCTGTGGCGGATAGAATGGAGCTCACAACCCCGAAGCTGATTCTCACCCAGGATTTCACCAAGAGGAGGGGCAACCTGATCAGGCTGAAGGAGAACGTTGATGAGGCGCTGAGCAAGGTACCAGAAGACGTTGCCGGGAACGTCAGACATGTCGTCCTCAGGAGGATGATGCCGGATCTTGAGCCTCCCATGAAGGAGGGCAGGGACATCTGGCTTGATGACTTCGTAAAGCTGGGAGAGGGGCAGAGCGATCACTACGTGGAGATGGACGCCAACGAGCCAATCTTCGTTATGCCAACATCCGGAACAACTGCAAAGCCCAAGCCGGTTGTGCACGTGCAGGGCGGTTATCAGATATGGAACTACTGGACTGCCAAGTGGATTTACGGGCTGAAACCTGACGATGTTATCTTCAACACCTCCGACATCGGGTGGATAGTGGGGCAGAGCTACATGGTCTTTGGACCGCTGCTTGCCGGGGCAACCTGCATACTCTACGATGGCACTCCCGATTACCCAAGGCAGGGTGTCTGGTGGGAGGTGGTTGAGAGAGATAAGGCAACGCTGATATGGACTTCCCCAACCGGGGCGAGAGTTCTGAGAAAGTTTGGTGCTGAGAACGCAAAGAAGTACGACCTCAGCTCTGTTGAGAGAGTCGTATGCGCCGGAGAGGTCCTCAATCCGGAGGTGTGGTACTGGCTTTACAGAGACGTGTTCGAGGAGAGACTGCCGATCATAGACCACATGTGGCAGACTGAAACAACCGGAGCCATCTTCGGATACCCCTACGGGCTGGGAGGAGTTGAACTCAAGAACTACATAAAGCCCGGTTCCGCAGGTTACCCGGTTCCGGGTGTTATACCGGTGATAATGGATGAACTCAGCGGTAAAGAGCTCGGTCCGGGAGAGAAGGGAATCCTCTATCTCAAAAGACCCTTCCCAGGACTCACTCCCACTCTGTGGGACAGCTTTGAGAGGTACGTCAGATCCTACTGGGAGGTGGGAGTGAGGGGGTACTACTGCACAGGTGATGCCGCTTATATGGACGAGGATGGATACATATGGTTCACAGGGAGAGCTGATGAGGTTATAAAGATCGCGGGGCACAGAATCGGGACAATTGAGATAGAGAACACCCTCGTCTCCCATCCAGCGGTTGCTGAAGCGGGAGTGTGCGGGGTGCCGGATGAGATAAGGGGTGAGGTCGCTGCAGCCTTCGTTGTGCTGAAGCCAGGGTATGAGCCCAGCGAGGAGCTGAAGAAGGAGCTGATACAGCACGTGAGGAAGACGATGGGGCCGATAGTTGTGTTCAAAGACATACAGTTTGTGAACATGCTCCCCAAGACGAGAAGCGGTAAGATTATGAGGAGGGTGATGAAGAGACTGCTGATGGGGCAGGAGCTGGGTGATCTCTCGACGATTGAGGAGGAGGCATCAGTTAAGGAGATAATGGAGGCTGTATCCAAGATCGAAAAGGTTTAAACTCTCTCAATTTTTGAAGTTTATGGTGAACTCGATTTTGCCAACAACTTGTGCAGTAAAACAACTGCTAAGCAGATCATAAAGATTAAAACAACAGTTAGTAAGGCAATGTCTGCTAAACCCAATCCCCCTCCAAGAGGCTTTGCTTTTTCTGCAGTGTCATGTTTCATTAGCAGAAATATCAATACAAGCAAAACTGCAAGTATCTTCACAATTCTGTCCGGATTCTGTAAGTTCATAGTATATCCTAATCCATATTATTATTTGGTTCTCATCTAACCATACTTAGCCAAGCCTGCAACGTTCTCTTCTCTAAAAACAAGCAACCACATCAGCAGTTATTCAAAGCACCACTGTCACCTTAACAACTCTCAGCTCCAAAATCTCTCTTCCAGACTCCGTAAGCTCGTAATACGTCCATTTTTTACCACCCTTTGCTCTGCTCACGTATCCTGCCTTTTCCAGTATACATCTCCGTTGGTTTCGCCAAACCGAGAGTCTTTGGCAGTTCAGATGCAGTATCTTCTCGGTAGAATTATTTTAAATTTATATGATAACTAAATTTACCTGAGTATACTAAATATGCTACTAATAAGAAAACGACAGAAACCACAACAATCAGAAGAGATGGTAAAATATTGGTCCCACCGATTTCTGCTGATTGTCCTATTTTACCAATTGCAAGCGACATTAAGGTCGCAGCTCCAAATACTGAGATGACAATCTTAATTTTACGCCATTTCAACACGGCCTTACCGACATCCGTTAGTTCATAATATACCCATTTATGCCCGTTTTCCACTCTTCTTACATACCCCGCATCCTCAAGAATACGAATGTGGTAAAGCACCAGTGGTTTAGATAATTCTAACAGCTTTGAGATCTCGGAAATGTTATATCTCCTTTTGTTTAGCAATTTAAGAATTTTTATTCTTGTTTGGTTAGTTAGTGGTTTTACAGCCCCTACTGGAATTTCAGGCTCTTCTGAACCCACAAATTTAAGTGTTCAAACTTATTTTTTAAAATTTACGGAATTGTTAAAAAATTATTTAACAAAATCGGTGATTTTAATAATGTGCAACTATAATTTTTTGCAAAAGCGGAGGTGAAGCATGAAAATATGTAAATTAATGGTTTTGCTGCCTATAGTCTGGAGTGTTGGTTCTGGGACCTTCTGGAAAGTTACGGCATATGAGGTTGGAGTGGAATGGGTGAATGACTACGGATTTCTATACTATGATTCTGATGAAGCAGATGAATGGGGAGGCTTTATCTGGCTTTCAGATCTGGAACACTCTGATGACAGGGCGGTGGGATTTTATAATAAGCTATCTGATGACGGGTGGACAAAAAATTCAATTATGGGGATGACATGGCTTGGGAAAAAGACTTCAAAAAGAGTAGCTTGGGTGGACACGACTATTTGATAATGGACAACGTTGATTTTGCATATTTTTCAGGACATGGGCGCCCTACGGGATTCTATTTTAACAACGACCATGATGACAGGAAATTAAATGGAACAAAAAGCTATCATGAAGCTGAGTGGGGTAATACAAAGCTTAGATGGATAGTAATCGATTCATGCAGAGTTTTGCAAAAAGATGATGATGACGGGAAGTGGTCTAAAAGATGGGGATGGGATGTTTTTAAAGGAGTGCATCAAATACTGGGATTCGAAACTCGTGCTCATGATGTTTCGGAAAGAGGAAGTAAATTCGCGGAGTATATGATAGAGAACGAGTACACTATAAAAGATGCTTGGTTTAAAGCGTGTGACGATACAGAGTCAGATACGAGGGCTTCGGTAATTTCCATTTGTGACTCAGGAGAAACAAATACTGTAAACGACCACCTTCCGGGACATGGTAGTTTTGCAGTTACAACACAAAATCCAGAGTGCTTAGTGATGGCGGTTCACAATTGTTAGGTGGTGTCTAAGATGGTTTTTAGTAAGTTTAAAATTCTACTTGTTATGTTGTGTCTTATTGCCTGCGTATCTGCCGCTAACTTACTATTGCAACCTTCAGATTATGATTTCCAAATAGTAGTGCATGTCGGAAAACAAACAAAAATTGTTACGCCTGAAATGGACGAATTCTATGAAATTATGAAAATTCTCAGAAGTACATCTAATATCACGAGAACACCAAAAACTGTAATGGCTGTGCCTTACGAACTCAAAAATGCTTTGGATAATGAAATGTATGTGGAGTTTATCAATGGAGACAATGCGACTCTTATCGTATTAAGTGGTGAATTCGAGAATACAATATTCACGGGTAAAAAGGGATACATGGGGTGGACGGGCAATACAGGCAGATTTATCGAAAAAGAATCGGGCAATATTGTTTATATGAATGTATACTCAGCAGATAGAAAAGATGCACTTAGACTCAAGAAGATCATCCTTCAAATGTTTCAGCCAACTATAAAAATGGAGGTTAAGTTTCCAGAAGTGCCTGGAAAGTTGATGGTCTACAAAGTTAAAGAGCCAGAGGTTACAAAAGGAAATTTCATAAAAATGGCTGAAAAGTTTGGTTTAAAGGGCAATGTAATGGAAACAAAAGATAAGTTCATACTCAAAAATGGGTCAGTTGAACTCGAAATAATAAAAACATCAGGCAGAATTACTTATGGCGACATTTCTGAAATGTACGGAAACTTAAGCGAAATACCAAATCTCCCGAGTGAGAAAGTGGCTTTTAACATAGCAATTAACTGGCTAAAGAACTTTGGGCTAATGCCAAATGACGCAAAGTTTTCGAAAGTTGTCAGAGATTGGGCAGAGATTGCTAAAAAAGATGGTGTTAGGAAGGTTGACACCATTGTGCAAGTTATATTCAAGCGAGAAATTGATGGATTTCCAGTTGAGGGCGTAGGATCCAAGCTTAAAGTCTATATCGGAGATGGCGGTAAAGTGGTTGGTGTGTACAAATGTTGGAGGGAGATTGAGCCGTACAAAGAGGTTAAGCTACGTTCTCCTGAGAAGGCGCTGCAAATGTTGAAACAAATGGGGGTTCATGGCGTTCTTACACCAGTAGGTTTGAATCTAACTGTTAAGAGAGTTTACATTGCATACTTCGCTCAACCGCCGACTACTAAGCAAGAATACTTCTTGCCAGTTTACGTCTTTGAAATAGATATAGGAAATGGCGAGGTTATCAAACAGTACGTTTACGCTGTAGATGGTGAAAAATTTGGTGTGAGTGATTTTCCTTTGTTAGATACTGATGGTACTGTTGTTGAATATTCACAACAGAGGATTATATAATTTTTTATATTTCTTTTTTGTGTTATTCTAAGATTTCTATGAATTGGTCATATATTTGGAAAGTATTATAGCAATAAATTCGGATTTATTCGTTTTGACGTTACGTGGGCGGATCAGGCATCATCGTTAGCGTGCCCCAAAGAACAAGTCCTGCAACATACAAGCACGATACTGAATTTCGCTGGGTGGATGGCTGTGAGTGGCTATCACTGCCCAATACGTAGTGATGGTTGTTGGTATGGGTAAGTTATATTTACGATAGTTCAGTGAACTTTGCATGCACAAAAATGCTCGTCTTAATTTTTTAATTGCGGTAGCCTTTATGGTGGGATACAGCCTGAGATATCATCAATCACCGACAATTGCAAATGAGATTGAATCGTTTTCAGCCGAAGATTTCTGGAATAAGGTTTTGGAGATTACGCAAACCAACAATTCGAGCCTCTGCTTATCCAGTTTGGTGGCGAGAGTTGATGATGGAAAGTTAAGTTTGCAGCTTGTGTTCTGGGATACTCACATCTTTAAAGAGCCGGAAACGTGCAAAGCATACAACGTTTGGTTATTACCAAGCGGAGAGGTCAAATTTACAAGCGGGGATGGTAATCCGTGAGATGTGCGAAGATTCCATACACCCCTACGATATTCTCGTCAAAACTGAAAAAAGCCAAAATGGTAGTGTAGTTTTTGTGGATCTTTCAAGGCTTGGGGACGTTAGCGGGAGAGACATCTTCGTGATTAGAGACAGTACTATTCTTCCACTTCAGAACACGACCATTGACAGAGTTGATTACTTACCGTAATCCAAACGGAGAAGTGGTGGAGCTGATATCTTATTTATACTCACGCTCAATTTCCTGTAGTATCCAAAAATTATTTCACAACCCTAAACCCAACTCTTGTGAGAAAACT
>CBEUCM010000049.1:0-14348 GCA_965541645.1 uncultured Archaeoglobaceae archaeon
AGCTGTCCAGCTCATCCGGCTCTTCGAAGATGATGTTTGTTCTGAGGTTTGTGTACTTCCTGTGGAAGATGTAGATGTACTTGCCATAACCGTTGCAGGAAATGTCCTCAATCATCGGATCGTACATGATGGGCGTTATTTTTCCGTAAAGAATCGTCCGCTTGAAGATGTGGTAGAGGACTCTGAAGTAATCAGCCCCCTCAAGCTTCACCCTGTAATCCTGGAAGATCATGTCGATTTTCCTTTTCAGCGTTGATACCTTGTCCTTCACCTCTTTTGGATTTGCCGCATAGTACTCCAGTCTGCTAACAACGTCCCTTACAAGCTTTTCTTCCTCCTCGTCAAGCTGCGGCTCGTTTACGTAATACACAAACTCGTTGTTCTCGTCATTGTACAGGATGTGGATGCTTGAAATGACGAATCTGCCGTAGGAGGGGTAACCTTCAACCTCGATCCATCCTTCGGGAGGTTCAAATTCTTGTGAGAGCCTCTTAGAGAGTGTCCTAAAGGTTGCATCATCCAGAAACTCACCGTAGGCACTCTTTTTAATGAGTTCGAAAACAGCAGTTCTCCTCGGTACCTCTTCCTCCCCGCTACGAAGTTTGAGCTTGAGTTTCAGGGATGGCATCAAAAGTAGATTTACATCAAAATTAAAAAATGTTTTCGTGAAAGAATTTTGCCCGCACTAATAAACATTGGAAAACATTTTATGTTGCTCGCCAGAAAAGAGCACATGTGGTGGTTTGCCGTTCCATGGGCTGTTTTTGGGGATGACGCTATAGAGTACCTGCAAAATGAGGGTGCTGAAAGGGTTCTGATAGTCACGGACAAATCACTCGTCGAGCTTGGATATGTGGATGAAGTGAAAAAGTACCTCAAGGCTGAGAGAGTTGAGGTGTTTGATGACGTTGAGCCTGAGCCGAGCATAGAAACGGCGGTAAATTGCTCCAATATTGCGAGAGAGCTCGATGCACAGCTCATCATCGCCCTGGGTGGTGGAAGCGTTCTGGATGTTGCTAAGATGGCGAGGATCTTAATGGAGCTTGACATCCCGCCGGAACTCGTGACACCCTTCACCAACCTCTACGAGATGGGTTTCAAAAAGAAAGCCAAGCTTATAGCAATACCCACAACAAGCGGCACGGGTGCGGATGCGACGTGGGCCATGGTTTTGACGGACACAAAGGAAAAAAGAAAAGTGCTGCCTTCAAACAGAGAGGCTATACCGGACATAACAATTCTGGATTACAGATTCGTTGAAAAGCTACCCCCCAAGCTTGTCGCTGGAACCGGGATGGATGCCTTAACACATGCAATTGAGGGGGCAATCGCCCCGTGGAGGAACGACTTCAGCGATGCAATGTGCGAGAAGGCAATTGAGATAATCCTGAACAACTTGGAAAAGTCCTACCAGGGTGACAGGGAGGCGAGGGCGAGAATGCACCATGCAGCAACCATGGCAGGAATGGGATTCGGCAACTCGCAGGTTGGGGCTGTGCATGCGTTGGGCCACGCTTTTGGAGCGTACTTCAAGATCCACCATGGAGTCTGTGTTGGCCTCTTTCTGCCGTATCTCATGCAGTACTACATGAACGATGATGAAGCTAAGAAGCTGATTGACCGCTTGGCAGCGAGAGTGGGGCTGAAAGACGGAAAGGATCTCCTTAACAGGGTTTTGGACCTCATGAATAAGATAGAGCTTCCGACAAAGGTGTCCGAGCTTGTAAGAGAGTCAGAGTACTTTGGAAACCTTGATGAGATTGTCCAGCATGCCATCAATGATGCCTGCATAATCACCTCCCCACGCTGCCCGGACTCCAACGACGTTAAAAAGATATACGAGTATGCCTTTTATGGTAAAGAGGTTGACTTTTAAGGTGGTAGCATGTCCTACTGCGGGAAAATATTGAGGGTGGACCTTACAGAGGGGAAAATTTCTACATTTGTCCCTGACGAGAAGGATCTGAGAGAGTTCATCGGTGGTGCGGGGCTGGGAGTTAAGCTGCACTACGACATGCGAACCTTTGAAGTTGACCCGCTCTCACCAGAGAATGTGCTGATGCTTCTAACGGGCCCTATCACAGCCACAAAAGCACCGTCAACAAGCAGACTTGAGTTCTGTGCAAAGAGTCCTCTCACGGGGATATGGGGTGAATCAAACTCTGGAGGGAAGATGGCCACCTACCTGAAGTATGCGGGCTGGGATGGCATTATTATCGAGGGCAGGAGTGAGAAACCCGTTTACATCAGGGTGGATTCAAACGGAGCGGAAATTGTCGATGCTAGCGGGATCTGGGGTAAGGGCTGTTACGAATCGCAGGAAACAATTGAAAAGGAGGTAGGAGAGAAGAGGGTTGCCACCGCTGTGATAGGCCCAGCGGGGGAGAACCTTGTGAAGTACGCATGCATCCAGGTTGACAACTCAAGGCACGCTGGCAGGACTGGCATGGGTGCTGTTATGGGTTCAAAGAATCTTAAGGGGATTGCAGTTTCCTACGACCCCTCTGAGAGGTTCAGAGTGGAGGTTGCTGATGAAGAGGGCTTCAACTCAGTTGTCGATGAGCTGCTGAGCAGGATAAAGGATGACTTCACTTGCAACATGTTCACCCAGCTTGGGACTGCTGGGTACATGGAAACCTCGGAGGGCTTTGGAGATCTGCCGATAAAGTACTACACCCAGGGTACATGGGATGGTGCGACCAAAGTTTCTGGAGCGGCAATGGCGGCATCGGTGCTTAGAGGTAATGACGGATGCCTTGGATGCATTGTTAGGTGTGGGAGGGTCGTTGAACTCAATGGAAGGGAAGTTCACGGCCCCGAGTACGAAACTCTCGCAGCCTTTGGAGCCTTGCAGCTCAACGATAACCTTGAGTCGCTGATTGAGATAAACTACATGGTAAACGACCTCGGTATGGACTCCATATCATCAGGAGTGGCCATAGCATTCGCAATGTACCTCACAGAGAAGGGTGTTGGGGACTTCAACATTCAGTGGGGCGATGCAGAGAAGGTTAAAGAACTTTTGAAGGAGATCGCCTACAGGAGGGGCAGGGGAGAGGAGCTGGCTGAGGGCGTAAGGTACATTGGTAAAAAGTACGGGGTTGAGAATCTTGCAGCACACGTTAAGGGGCTTGAAATTCCAATGCACGATGCGAGGGGTTTTGCTGGCCTCGCAGTTGCTTACGCTGTCCATCCAAGAGGAGCCTGCCATCTCCCCCACCAGATTTACCTCTATGAAATGGGCAAGAGGATAAAGGAGTACGGAATTGAGAGTCAGGACAGATTTGCGAATGAGGGGAAGGGAATTCTCGCCGCAAAGGTCCAGAACTTCTCTGAGCTCTTCAACGCCCTCACAATGTGTGCCTTCATGCCCGTAAGACCGACACAGATTGCAGCACTGCTAAAAGCAGCTACTGGCTACAACTACACGGTCGAGAACATCTACATTGCTGGGGAGAGGATGTTCACCCTGAAGAGGATCTACAACATCAAGTGCGGTGTAACTTCGAAGGATGATACCCTGCCGGAGATTGTTTTACAGCCAGTGGAAGGTGGAAGTGCAGGAAACGTCCCAGATGTGGAAAAGCAGGTTTCCGAACTCTACGAGTTCAGAAAGTGGCCTGATGGCATACCAAGCAGGGAGAAGCTGGACGAGCTCGGACTTGGGTGGGTTGAGTAACCAGTTTGTCCTCCCATTTTTTACCAGCATGTCTCCAGAAATCGTACAGGTTGAAGTTTCAACGAGGTGCCAGCTCAACTGTCTGATGTGCCCCAAATACTGGTTCAGCGATGAGTGGATCGCAAGGGACATGGACATGGAGACTTTTTGCTCGATACCCTTCAAAAAATTCAAGTACGCCCACCTTCAAGGGTGGGGTGAGCCCCTGCTCAACCCGAAGATCGGAGAGATGATCGATCTTGCCAGAGAGCACTGCAGGGTTGGATTAACAACAAACGGTCTGCTTTTGAGAAAACACATCGATGATCTTCTCAAGACAGACCTCGTTGCGATTTCAGTTGCCAGTGCCGACAGAAAGCTGCACGAAAAAATAAGGAAGTGCAGACTTGAAGAGATAACAGAGGGGATTAAACTGCTCTCGGAGCTGAGATCAAAGAAAAAGCCGAAGATCACTGTGGTTACGATGATGCTGAGAAGCACGGTTGAAACCCTTCCTGATATCGTGGAGCTTGCATATGGGTGTGGAGCTGATGAGGTTATCGCCAACAACTTGGACTACATTCCATCAGAGGAGCTTGCGGGTTTGGAAGTATTCACATCCGAAGCTGAAAGGTCAAAGGCGGAGAAGTACATACAAATTGCGGAGAAAAAAGCAGAAGGATGCGGAATCGAGTTTACGGCCCGTCCTGTTAGAATGGAAGAAGCTTTAGTGTGTGCCGAAAATCCCACAAAGAACTGCCTCATAACGGTTGATGGGTTTGTCGCTCCCTGTGTTTACCTCCATCTCCCTACTTTATCCAACCACATTGTCAGATACTTCAACGGCAGAGTTGTTGACGTCCCGAAGGTTTACTTCGGTCATATCTCAAACTTCAGCTTCAAAGGAGAGTGTAAAAAATTTATAGAAAGGTTTGAGAGGAGACTCGCAGTCCTGTACGACCCGCTACCCCTTGAACTCCCTGCACCACCAGAAGCTTGCAGAACTTGTTTCAAGATGTATTCCCTGTAAGCTACTACCTCAGCTTCATGTACACCGTCCTGTAAAAGTAGTAGGAGTGATACTGCCATATCCAGTGTGGTATGTTCCTCCTGTAGTCGAGTTCCATCGTCACCTTGATGACATCCTCCGTTTCGTACATCCGTTTGAGTTTATTTTTTATGTTCTGATCCAGCTCCCTAAGAGTTTTGCCCGTTACTGTCAGCTCTCCGTTTTTTGCAATCCACTGCTCTCCGTCGTGGTATAAATCAAAGCAAACGACGTTCATAAAAAATTTAAGGAGTAACTGTTGGTGGAGTCATGCCCATGTGGAACAGATAGGCTATTAGCCAGCCGATGGGTATGATTATCACTGCGAGGATGAACGCATAGGCTAAAGCAAGCCTTCCAAGTCCCTCCTGTCTGAGGGTTCTGAAGTCTGTGACGATTCCGATACTCGTGAACGTCAGCACGAAGAAGAGCTTTCTCAGTGCTCCTTCAACTGGCTTTATTCCCGGAGTCATAGCCTTGTAAGCGGTGGTCGGATCTGGATAGAGGTTGAGTCCAAGAATTACCAGTATTCCCATTGCAAGGAAGTATCCGAGCACGAACTTTGGAAATCTCCACCAGATCTCCATTTTCTGCACTTTCTCCCCAGGCCTCCTTTCGAAGTAGTAGACCCATATTGCAGCGAGGACGAAGGCCCAGACACCTATGAACATGTCAATCCAGATCTTAGTGTTCACAGCTGACATCAGGATCCAGCCCTCTTCCCACTGCACACCTAAATCGATTGCCGCCTTGGACCTCATCAGTTCATCCAGTATGGCACCTGCTGCAGCATCAGCACCATCAGTCTTGACAGTCAAACCGAGGCTGGCTCCTGCAGCTATCGGTTCGTGGAACCAGAAGGTTACAAGAACCCCTGGGAGCACTATCAGTTCTATGACCGCAAAGACGACTATAAGTGCAGATATCATGACGGGAACTATTGGTCTTGCCTTAATTGCACCTGCCGTAGCAATGGCTGCAGAAACACCACATATCGAGATTCCTGAGGCCAGACAGGCTGACCACTCCCTTGACAGCTTGAAAAGTTTTCTGCCGGTTGCATATGCCAGAGGCCAGAACAGGAGGTACGCAGCTATCGTTGCACATGCTCCTGCCACCAAGATGTGTAAAGCATATCCTAAAGACTTCATTGCAAGATATCCGAGTTTCGCACCGAGCATGACAATTGCGACTTTTATGAACCACTCGGGTCTTGCACCAAGCTTTATGAACTCCCTGAATCCCTTTGGTGCGAGGTTACCTATGATAAGTCCAACCACCAAGGCCGTTATGTAGAAAGCACCGCCGAGCGAGAGGCTCCAGTCTATCCCGTACTTCGCCCTGTCAAGTTCAGTGGCAGCAATATATGCATTTTCACCGATGATATAGCAAACGACTGAAATCCAGAAAACCAGTGTGAAGGCAACCATATACTTTTTGATGTCCCATTTCATGAAGAAGGCCCCTACTGTGGTTGTGAGCAGAAGAATTACGTATGTGGCTACCAGTGCTTCAACTGGACCCATCAGATCTGGGTTTGAAGCTTTGAACGCTTTTTCCAGTGTTACCCACTTGCCAAACTTTACTATCCATCCCACAAGGTCGTATCCGGTCAGCATCGTTATTATACCAAGGAAAACAAAGAACGTTCCCAACCAGAATGCCCACCAGTCCTCTGTAGAGAACATTCCGGTGTACCACCTTCTTTCTTCAGCCATTCATCCCCACCCCCTCAGTAGTGGACTAATATTGTGTTGTATATCACCGCCCAGAGCAGTATCGTTGCAAGTATCCCGGCAGCTACAGCAACTTTGACCAACTTGCTTTCCATAGGGTCCCACGGTTCAACGGCTATCAGTGGTCTCTCGTAACCACAGGATGCACATCGCAGAATGTCCTCGTCCTCCATTTTTACTATCTCCATCAAAGATCCACAGCTGGGACACAACTCTTCCGCCATACTACCACCTCCAACTATTCCCGCTTCGCCAGACAACTAAAGCTCACATTCATAATTTGGTTTTTAATTAATATTAGAATATCGTCAAAAAAGCCGTCAAAAATGCTCAAACGAATCTGAAGACCTCCTTGCCATTTTCCGTCACTTCCAGAACCTTCATTCTTCCATCTTTAATCATTCTAATTAGTCCTTTATTCTGCAGGTAGGCAAGCCTCTTTTTTGCAGTATTTCTGGTTATGCCAAAATTTGCCATTACATCCTTTATAGAGGGTCTCTCTCCGACCCTGTTTTTGGAGTAAATGAAACGTAGAACCTCGAAAAACTCATCGGGTATGTCAACTTCCTTGCTCTGTATGATGCTGCACTCCATTTTCAGCAGTTTCATCTCATCCTCGGAGAGCAGCCCGGTATCAGATACAACAATAAGCACACCTTTGTTGAGGACGAAAAACAAGTCTTTAAGGTTTTGCAGGAGCTCATAGACCTCCTCAAAACTTCTTTTGACCAGCAGGTAATCTAAGTCCAGAAGTACGGCATTTTTCCATCCAGGCAGGTTTGCGATCTCTTTATACACGATTTTGGGATCAGGTTCGACTGTTCTGCCCTTTTTCCGTAGAGAGAGCATGAGGTGACTTTCCTCACTTATACCTATCACCTCTGGGTACCTCCTGCTTATGACCTTCCCCTCGTAGCCACACTTAACGAGATCCTTGAAGACATCAACTGCCAGGTCAAAGCTCTCTGCAAGGTAAACCCTTCCCCGTTCAACGTTGTAACGCAAAATTCTCCTCTCTGTTTCCCTTTCGGCCTCCTTTTTCATCGAAATGTCCCTCGAAATTATGGAGAACCCCTCAAGATCTCCTGCCTCATCAAACAGTGGTGAAACTGTCACCTCAACATCTATTATCTCACCGTTTCTCTTCATTCTACGTGTCTCAAAGCGGAGGTCCCTGTCTCCTTCCCTCAAACGTCTCAAGATGAACTCAGTTTCGTTTTTTATTTCGTCGGGGAGTAGTGCGGATGATTCCATGCCAATTGCCTCCTCTTTCCTCCAACCAAAAATCCTCTCCGCTGTTTTATTCCAGCTTGTGATCCTACCTTCAAGATTGACAGAGTATATGGCATCGTTGGAGTTCTCCACTATGTTTGCCAGACGGTACAGCTCTTTTTGCACCTCCAGTATCTCCCTTGTTCTCCTCTCCAGCTCCTCACACATGTTTTTCAATTCAATTTCTGTTCTCTTTCTCCTCGTTATGTCTCTCATTATCGCAACAAAGCCCACAAGCTCGCCAGAATCGTCGTGTATGCTCGTAAGTGTTTGGTCCACGACGATAGTACTGCTGTCTTTTCTGATCCTGATAGACTCTATGTCCTTGACGTGTCCCTCCATCACAGCCCTCCTGAAGTTCAACCTGCACTGTTCCCACTGATCTTCAGGGAGTAAGAACGTTATCGGCTTTCCTATGGCCTCGTCCGGTGTGTAACCAAACATCATCTCCGCACCCTTATTCCACACGACTATTCTGCTGTCTATGTCCAGAATAACTATGGCGTCCACACTGTGCTCAAGAATCTCTCTGAAAAAGGCAAGTTCCTGCTCAATCTTCTTTCTATGCTCAATACTTCTTGCAAAACACCTGTAGATATCACCAGAGCGAGTCACATTTATTTCAAGCGGGTGTATTTTTCTGTGCTTGGTCACGACTTCTATCTCAAAGCTCTCCTTTCTTGCAAGCTCATTGACGGGAAAGTTCTCTATAAAATCTCTGATATCTCTCTCCAGAACCTCTGCCTCCGTGTATCCCAAGTACTCCTTCACACTTGGACTGGTGTAAACAAACCTGTAATCTCTGTCAAGTTCAAACACCCATCCCTCTATCTCCTCCACGATACTCCTAAACCTCTCCTCGCTCTCCTTTAATGCCTCTTTCTCCTTTCTAAGTTCCCTCACCATCCAGTTAAACGCTGAGGCCAGCTCTTCAAATTCATCGCCGGTTTGTATATTCACTGTTTCGAGTTCTCCACTCACTGCCTTGCTGAACGCATCTTTCAGCTTTTCAATGGGCTCCAAAATACTTCCAGCAACAAATAAGGACACAGAAATTATGACTACAATTATGTAGGCAAAGTACGACAAACTGGGGCCTATAACACCAACTACCGAAGCCCCCAGCACGAGAGAGGTCGCAGAAATTAGGAAGGACAGAATCACGAACTTGGCGAAGATCCTCATACGGCACCACTCCACAATAGGACTGCAAACACAACCACTCCCACGATCCATCCAGCGTAGGAGACAAGCAAGGGCTTGATTCCGACCCTCTGAACCTTCCTGACGTTAACTGTGTAACCTATGGCAGCTAAGGTTGTCGAAAATACCACCGTGGCAATTGGTCTGAGGGTGCTTACAATCTCGCTCGGGAGGTAGGTGGTGGCAAAAAGCGCAACTGCAAGGAAGCTAACGATGTACCACGGAGCGTAGAAGCGACTTTCCGAGTACACTACGGACAGTATTAGAGCCACGAGGGCAATCATGGCTATTCTTATGCCCTTAACTGCCAGGGCCTCGTCCTCAACGCCGAAAAAGTGGGAGGATATCTTTACTATCCCGGTTTGATGCAGTGTCGCACCTGCGAGGATTGCGTATTTTTCAGGCGGTATGGCCGTAAAGTAGGCTATACTCGGATAGATTATCGCCCCCGTCAATCCGACAGCTGTTATAATTATTATCGCCGCAGAGAATTCCTCTTTTTTGGGCTTGAGCAAGGGTGAGACTATTGCTATTGCAGAAACCCCACATATCCCGCTACCACATGCAAGGAGTAAGGAAAGAGGTTTTTCAATCTTAAAGATCTTCGAAAGCCATATTATGGAGCCAAAAATCGTGAATGCAACGAGAAGTGTTGATACAACAACTCTCGGGTCGAACTCGCCCAGGTAGGGTATGTTGATGTTGAGACCGTAAAGAGTTATGCCAACAGGAAGCAGGAAGGAAAGAGACCTCTCGGAAACACCTTTCTTGACCTCGTCATGCTGCAAATTTCCAACGATAATTCCAAAAATTAAGGCCAGAAAGAGGGGTTCGAAGGCGGGATCGTAGAGGCTTATAATGTATGCCACCACGCCGCACAAGAGCAAAAGCAGGAGCGTATACACCTCTGCCCAGGAAACACGAAGGGTTGAGAGATCGGGCACTTTCAGAGTATCACGCATTTATCCCAAGTCTGTATTTGGAATATATATTTTTATCTGAATTTCCGGGGAGTACATTTAAATACCGCAAGAAGAAAGCGTGTTCGTGGATACCACAGAGATTGAAGTTCTGAGGCTGCTTGAGGAAAACAGCAGGATGAGTGTGGAGGAAATGGCCGAAATGCTGGCCTTGCCAGTAGAGAGGGTGAGAGAAATAATTCAGAAGCTGGAAGATGAGAAGGTAATTCTAAAGTATAAAGCTATAGTTGACTGGGAGAAGGTTCACGAAGATTTTGTTTATGCCCTGATCAACGTCAAAGTTTCCCTGACGAGGGAGAGAGGCTACGATGACATAGCCAAGAGGATTGCAAAGTTCCCGGAAGTTCATGCTGTGAGACTTGTGAGTGGTGAGTACGACTTTCAGGTTGTTATAAAAGGCAAAAGTTTGAAGGATGTGGCATTCTTCGTTGCTGAGAAAATATCCACGATACCTGAGGTGAGGGACACCTTCACCCATTTCGTGTTGAGAACGTACAAGGAAGAGGGTGTGAATCTTTTCAGCGATGAAGAAGACAGGAGGCTTGCCTTTGTCCCGTAGAGTAGCGAAAAGGGTTGAAAACATAAAGCCGTCAGGAATCAGGAGGTTCTTCGACTTAGTCGTGGGTAGAGACGACATCATAAGTCTGGGTGTTGGTGAACCAGACTTCCCGGTTCCATGGAGGATAAGGGAGGAGATGATATACTCCTTGGAAAAGGGGTACACGTCCTACACATCCAACCTTGGGCTACCAGAACTCAGAGAGGGTATTGCCGAGTACTACACGAAGTTTGGGGTTAAGGCTCTTCCAGAGCAGGTTTTGATAACATCGGGGGCGAGTGAGGCGATAGACGTTGCGATAAGGACCCTCATAGAGCCGGGCGATGTTGCTCTCATCCCCGAGCCATGCTACGTCAGCTACAAGCCCCTGGTTGAGATCTGTGGTGGAGAAGCAATAACAATCCCAACCGTTCCGGATTTCAAGCTCACCTATGAGAAGATGATGGAATACAAAGACATCAGGGCAAAGGTTCTTGTGCTGAACTATCCGGCAAATCCGACGGGTGTCAGCTACTCCAGAAAAGAGCTTGAGGAAATTGCCGATGCGGCAAATGAACTCGATCTGATAATACTGTCCGACGAGATCTACGCTGAACTAACTTACACGGGCAGGCACATTTCGATAGCGTCTTTGAATGGTATGGAGGATAGAACGGTCGTGTTCAACGGATTTTCCAAGGCCTTTGCGATGACGGGCTTCAGAGTTGGATATGCTATTGCCCCCCCAGACATCTTTGCGGGAATGCTGAAGATACACCAATACTGCATGCTATGCGCTCCAATAACCGGTCAGATCGGGGCAATTGAGGCCCTCAAGAGCCTTGACGAGGTTGACAGGATGAGGGCAGAGTACATGAGGAGGAGAAACTTCGTTGCCAAGAGACTGGGGGAGGTGCTGGAACTCAAAAAGCCTGAGGGGGCAATATATGCATTCCCCGACATAACGTCCACTGGCATGTCGAGCGAAGAGTTCGCTGAGGGCCTGCTTATGAAGAAGAAAGTTGCGGTCGTGCCGGGCAATGCATTTGGGGAGTGCGGTGAGGGTTACGTCAGGATGTCCTTCGCCGTGAAGTTCGATAAGCTGAAAGAAGCTATGGATAGGATAGAGGAGTTTGTGAGGGAGTATGGCAAGGGTTAAGGTAAAGCTGTTCGCCAACTTCAGGGAGGCTGCGGGTGTTAGGGAGCTGGAAGTAGATGCCGATATTGTTAAGGATGTACTGGATTTCCTTGTTGGGAAGTATCCAAAGCTTGAAAGCCTGTTCTACGAGGAGGGAAATCTGAGAGATTATGTAAATGTGATGGTCAATGGCAGAAACATCAGGCGGGATGTGTCTTACAGGCTGGAAGAGGGTGATGTTGTGGCAATATTCCCTCCTGTAAGTGGTGGATAGTCGATCCAAACTTACACTTCTGAAAGATAAACTTTTATTTTGTTTGCTGTAATCAATCACGATGGATAGCAAAGCAGTGTCAGCTTTAATAGGCTTTGTTCTGATGCTTGCGATCATAATGGGGTTTATCGGGATAATGCAGTCCAAGTTCGTTCCTGAATGGAATAAGGATGTTGAGGCCAAACATCTCGACAAGCTGAGCTATGAGGTTGCAGATCTGAGCGAGGCAGTCAGCCTGGCAGCCTCAACCGGAAATCCTGCCAAGGTTGTGTTGGATGCTGGGGTTGAGTATCCCGAATACTATGTCTTGGTTTCTCCCTCAAAGGCTGCAACTGCCATCTTTTCGGAAAAATTGAGTGTTATTGTGGATGGTAAGGCATATGAGACCAGTGCGATAGTTGTCGAACCCCAGTACCTTTACTTGAGCCATCCGAAATTCGTTTTTGAGCACTCGGCCGTTTTCAGGCTTGAGAACTCAAACCTCGTGGTCGATTCGGAACAGAGTTCCTTTACAGAGAGGAAGATAACAATCTACTTGATAAACACGACTTTCGATTCGCTGACAAGTACAGAGAACCTCAATATCGTGCTGTATCCTGTATCCTATGGCGGTTCTACCCATTATGGTTCCCTAACCATTACTCTCGAATCGTACAACGATAAAACTGCTGAATGGTGGGAGAACACACTTTCATCCCTTGGTTTCTCGGTAAGCAGGACGGGAAGGAATGTCACGATTACGGCAACCAATGTGGATCTGTCCATTGAGTACTTCATTGCCTACGCCACAACTGCTGGGAGCGTGTCGGCAAACCCATCTATAGGGTCTCTTAGGATCCTGAACCTCTCAGAGCAGAGCTACAGCGTTTACAGGGGTACAACCATACCCCTCGGTGTCAGGGTGGTCGATGAATTCAACAACCCTGCCAGGAGTGTGGCTGTAAGCGTAGCTGATTCCTGCCACGGCACCACGACAAAAACCACCAACGATGACGGGGAGGTGTGGTACTACTTCTCCGCAGACAACTCAGGAACGTGCGAGGTGAGGTTTAGTGTATCCGGCGATTCCTTCACCTACGATATAAGGGTTTCATCCGTGTCAAGTGGGGGAGGGATTTTTAACGTGTCGTGGAATGTGCCAAAGTACAACTGGAACGTGTCGCTTGTTGGGCCCCAGAAAGCTTTTAAAGTTTCTGTCTTGTACGGCACCAGCCCTGTTAAGGGTGCGGTTGTGGACATTTCAACCGATGCACCCAACCTCGTTAGCTATCCCGAATCCGTCACTACTGACCAGAATGGGGAGAGCGTAGTTACTGTGACTGCTTTGGAAAACGGTACGGCTCATCTATTTGCCACGGCAGGTGGTTCCGGTAGCATTCTTGAGCTGATTATAAGCGGAGCTGGAGGAGGAGGGTTCTGTCCTGCTGGCTGGGGTTACTGGAGGGAGATTACGATTAAAAATAATGTGGACGAGAATCTCATTGATTATCAGATCAAGATCGTAATCGATACACAATCGTTGATAAACACAAGTAAAATGAAAAGTGATTGCGGAGACATCAGATTTTATGATGAAAGTTGGGGTAGCACTCTGAGTTACTGGATCGAAGATGGAACTTGTGATAAGGCCAATACTGTCATCTGGGTTAAAGTTCCGAATATTCCGGCTTCAGGGACTGTGAAGATTTATATGGTTTATGGGAACTCATCAGCGAGTAGTGAGAGCGATATAGATTCAACATTTTATGATGGGACGCTTTACTACACAAGGTACTCGACTGCCGATCCAGACTCCTTGAATGATGGGATAAATGCTTTTGAGTCAGCTTCAGATCAATCTGGATACTGTGAGAAGTTCATTACAGATTTCAATAACGTTGCTAACAGCAATTCAAATGGATGTAGCGGGTCTTACCAGAACATAGCTTTCTGGGTGGAAGCCTACTTCTATGTTGATAGGGATGGTTTGTGGTCTTTCAGGTACGGTCCAGATTTTGGCAGGGGAGGTGGGCTATATATAGATAGTGAACATATAGAAGAAGGATGGACAGATGATCTATGGTGGGGTTACTCATGGTCTAATCCAGATGTGTTAAGTGGCAGTAAGCGATTGAATGTTGGATGGCACAAACTGTTTGTGCTCGGATTTGAGGGGTGCTGCGATGGTGGACAGATGCTCGAGTTTTGTAAAGGCCGGTTGTGTTTGTTAGGCTGGGGATGGAAAGATTGGTCAACAACCAATTTAGAGATAAAATCAAGGAAACTTGTTTTTCCCGAACCTACCGTAGATGTTAAAGATGAAGAAACTTGCTAAAAACAGTCAAATGGTTATCTATGTATAAGATCCCAAAAAGAGTATCAGTTACTGGAATTTTACAATCGATTGCCGAGAACTATCTAAAACTATCTAAAATTTCTTCAGCAGTTAAAGCAACAAATGTTTATATACCTTAGTTCCCACCAAAAGTAATATAAATTGACAATAATCCATCCGAATTATG
>CBEUCM010000050.1:0-14343 GCA_965541645.1 uncultured Archaeoglobaceae archaeon
GCAGCGTGCCGATAAGCTCTATCCGTTGGTTATGGGGAGAATTGAGGAGACTTTAAGGGATGTTAGAGGAGAGGACTACTTACGAGATGATTTGTTCCACCATAGAGAAACGAGTAAGAACGCTTAGGGGTATGGCCACTAATCGAACTATGTTATTCATCCATTTGATTCAACTTTCCGTTGTAGTAAGTCTTCCTTTGACGCATTTTTAACATTTCGTTGCTTGTTAAGTCCTGAACGCCCGTGAGGAGAGAACTTCTACCTCTCGTTTCACAGTCCACGAACGCTCCACCACAGAGGTGTTCCAAATCCTCTATACGTTAGACAGCAGAGCTCTATGGTGGAACGCCTCCTGCTACTCCTTGACAAGCTTGGTGAACTTCTGCAGGTTCTCAACGAGTTCGCCGATAACTTCGCGATCGTAACTCAGAACCGCATCGTAGCACCTAAAGATCTCCGTCGTTATCAGCGAACTCTCGTAGTCTGCTTGGATGTAATCTTCGATGAGCTTAACGAAGTATGGATCTAAGTCGGGATTATCCTTAGTAAATTCCGAAATTTCTTTCAAAATCGCGGCTTTCCGCAGCTGTATATTACCTAATAATTTAAAAAGAGTATGTGCATTCTTACCGATGACTTCAATTTTTTTCGACACCATCAACTACCTCCGAAACCTTTTTAACTGTCCATACTGCTTAATATTTGATGAATCAGTGCGGCCGCCGGGATTCGAACCCGGGCAACGGGCTCGGGAGGCCCGTGTCCTACCGCTAGACTACGACCGCTCAATGTGCTCTGCACTCGTAAGCAAATAAAGATTTCGAAATTCTACCTTAGTGCTATCACACCACAATGCTAATCAGCAGGATTGCAGCGAAGCACACATGCTCGTGGAAATCCTTATCGGCTCGGCACTTGGAATAATCGCTGGTCTGACTCCAGGCATTCACAGCAATACTTTCGCCGTTCTTGCAGTTGCCTACGCCAGCAAGCTGGAAAACGCCTGGGTTTTAATTGTTTCATCGGCCATCGCCTATACCATAGCCGACATCGTCCCAACAACACTTCTCGGAGTTCCGGATGAGGAAACAGCATTGGCAACCTTCCCCGCTCACGAAATGGTACTTGAAGGCAGAGCGTTTGAAGCAATCTCCATTTCTGCCTTCTCATCCTTTCTGTCTCTGCTGCTCAGCCTGCCACTGTTCCTCTCCATAACTGTTATTGCTGCCAACTACGATGTTGTGAAAAAACTCACACCATTTGTGCTGATAATCATTTCGGCCTTCCTTGTAATGTCTGAAAAAGCTGATGCGCTTGAGGGGAGCCTTGCAGTGTGGCGAAAGAGGATGTATGCCCTTCTCGTTTTTTGTGCATCCGGCCTTCTTGGGATTGTAGTGTTTAGCAACCCATATCCTGCTGAACTCAATCCCGCAGGGTCAATCTTTCTGCCTTTGTTGACCGGTCTATTTGGAGTGCCGGTTTTAATGCAGACAACTGGTGGCAGAATCCCAGAACAGAAAGCTGAGCTGAGACTTCCGGACATCAATTCTGCAGCGAAGGGCAGTCTTGCAGGATTTGCAGTCTCCATCTTCCCGGGGATAAGCAGTGGTATAGCCACAGCCATCGCATCTTTCGGTGAGAGAGGGAGAGCGGGGTACATTGCAGCGATGAGCGGGGCAAACACATCAAATGCCCTTCTCTGCTTTTACATGCTCATGGTTTCGGGCAAGGCAAGAAGCGGTGCTGCTAAAGCGTTGAGAGAGCTTGGTCGCATCCCCAACTACCTGGAACTAACCTCTGCATCCGTTGTGTCAGCAATCATCGCTCTTGCGGCAACACTTGCAATCTCATTCATTCTAATATCAAGAATAGATAAGCTGAAACCATCCATAATCTCTTCTGCAGTCTTCATCCTGCTGATCGCCATGGTGTATTACTTTACAGGCATGTTTGGATTGGCAGTGCTCTTCACAGCATCAGCCATCGGTTTCGCAGCACCTCTCTTAGGTGTGAGGAGGGTCAACTGTATGGGCTGCCTCATTCTTCCTATCCTGTTTCACGCTTTCTGATTTTGGCCACAAAAAACCCGGAGCATTTGTGGATGTGAGGGTACAATCTTCTCGCTTTCCCGACATCCTCAGGATGTCTCAGCTTCAGTTCAGGAATTGTTAAAGCTTTGCAACCGTAGTCAAGTTCTACAACCTCCGCCCCCCTTCTCTCAACCAAGAAATCGATCACAAGCTCGTTTTCCTCTGGTGTCATAGAGCAGGTGGAGTACACAAGAACCCCACCCACCTTCAGACAGTCGTAGGCAGCAAGAATCAGATCTCTCTGAAGAGAGGAGCAGAACGCTATATCTCTCTGCCCCCTGTCCGTCTTCCTTGTCGGATCCTTGTGGATGATCCCCTCACCCGTGCACGGAGCGTCGAGCAGAACTTTGTCCGGTTTTACCCTCAGCCTTTTAATCTCCCTGCCATCCATATTCAGGACTGCCACATTCATGGCCCCCATGCGGTTGATGTTGTCGATGAGTGGTTGCAGCCTTTCCTTCTGCGGCTCCACTGCTATAACCACCCCCCGATTTTTCATTAGCATGGACAGAAAGGTCGTCTTCCCTCCCGGTGAGGCTGCAAGATCGACAACAACCTCTCCCGGTTTTGGGCTGAGAGCGAGGGGAGGTACGCATGAACTCTTGTCCATGACATAATAATAGCCCATCAGAAATTCTGGTGTAGCGCCGATTGAGTAAGGCTCCCTTTTGACTTCATAGCAGTACCTTACATCAGTCTTTTCCAGTTCAAACCCCCTCTCGTTCAGTCTTTCTATCAGCTCTTTCTCTTCAATTTTTAAGGTGTTGGCCCTGATGTATTTTGGAATTCCGCTCTCAAAGGCCCTGATGATTTTGTGAGCATCTGAGCCAAAAAACCTCAGCCACCTTCGGATTATGAACTCATCGTAGCCATACATGCTGGCAATTTTTCTTGATTTGTCCGTTGATGGGAAATCCAGTATCATTCTTTGATCCTCGACCTTCCGGGTGGGAGAAACTTCATAATTTCATCGGGGGTTGCTATGGCCCTCACCACATGCTTTTCATCTCCAGCTGTCTCTATCAGTTTTTTGGCAATTTCAACGCTCAGTTCGTTCGCATCCTTGTCTCCAATTTCGATCTCAACATAATGCTCAGCGTGCTCCTTCACCGCTGAAGTTGGCCCCCCAATGACTCTCAGCTTCTCCATCTCCACGCCGATAGCGCAGCTCAACTCTACAGTGAGGTAGTTCCTCTTTCCGGTAATGTAGAAGCTGCCCTTCGGCAGGTACTCTCCCGCTTTCGCAGCTTTCGAAACCTGCTCCGGCAGAACGTAGTAAACTTCCCCAGCATGCTTTCCTTCCTTCCATAAGGCCGAATAAATGGCTGCAAACTCTGCTGCCTCCCTTATGCTCCTCTCTCCAGCCTCCTGCCCCCTCTTCATAACAACCGCAGGAGCTCCGGGAGTTTGGGTGTGGAAAAACAGATCCCTACTTTCCAGATGTTTCGAAACGATTTCCTCATTCATCTCTGCCGTTCTACCACCAATCACAAGAAATCCCTCGCTCGTGAAGAACCAGCGGTAGTTCTCGTACCACTCCCTCTTTCTTCTGACCTTCATGCTTGTAACGAGCTTTTTCTCCAGCTTCTCCTCTACCCTTTCCATTTCTCTGAGCGTCTTTTCAATGGCCTTTTTAACCCCCTCTGCCTTCTCCCTCGCCCTCTTTGCCCTTTCGTAGTACATGTCGGCGTTGTCGTGGATACTCTTCTTTACCTCCAGCTTAATATCGAGGTCTCCAACTCTGATAACTACGCTGTTTTTTTCCGGCCTAATACCCTTTACAAGCTTTCTCAGATTCTCGTTCCTCTTTACGATTTCCTCAATTTCATCCCAGCTTTTGTTTTTCCTTGCAGCATTAAAAGCCTGCAGGATTTTCTCGACAAGCTGGTAGTTTTCATAGATTGCATCTCCAATCCTTCTGTAAAGCTCCTCTTCTTCCTGAAACTTCTTCAAGCTCGATCTTTGAATTTCAAGCCTCTTCTTCAGCTTTTCGAGTTCTTCACTTTTCTGAGTCTCGATCTCGTCTATCTCGCTCAGCTTTTTTGAGTAGTAATCATCCAGGGCGTCGTTGAAGGTTTCGAAGTACTTCTTCTCGTAGTCAGAGTAGTAAAGGAGGTCCATCGGCGCAACATCGAAGTAGTCTCCGTTTTTCAGGACTATCTGAGGTTTGGGGGAGAAGCTCATGAGCTTCTGCAGTTCATCGTCAATTCTCCTGATCTCGTCCTCATCAAGCTCCGAATACTTTTTCCTTTTGTCAATTCCAGCTCTAAGACACACCTCCTCTGCATACAACCCTCCAAGACCCGACATCGCGAGGACTTTGACAACCTCCCTGTTATCATCCTTCCTTCCCCTCTGCTCTGGAAACTTGTAGCGTTCTCCAACCTTCACCGTGTGTTTGAGTGGCATTATGACCCTGTCGTCTCCATCAAGCAGTACAACGTTTCCCTTGGAGAAAAGCTCAGCTACGAGCCTTCTTTTCTCTTCCCCCCTTTCAAAGTCGATCACGACAACCCTGTCAAAGTCGTACTGCTCTATGCTTGCTATCCTTGCTCCCTCAAGGTGCTTTCTGAGCAGCATGGCGAAGGCTGATGGGAACCGGGGTGCCTGCTTGGGGAACTTTGTTAGATGGATCCTTCTTCCAGCCTCGATAACGAGATCAACTTTCTTCCCAGCGTAGATTCTGATTCTGATCTCGTTGGGTGGGTGGTGATAAACTTTCTCAACCTTCCCACCCACGAGTTCTTTCAGCTCTTCCACACAGGCCTTGATGTCGAATGAGCTTAGCTGTTTCACAATGGTGGTCTGACTTTGTGCTTAAAATTATTTAACTCTCAATGAGAATTAGGGACATGGAGGAAGTCCTCAAAGCTGCAGAGAAGATCAAAAGCATGGAAGTGAGAGGAGCGGCGAGGATTGCAAAGTTCGCCGCTGAAACTCTGAGAAATTTTGCATTGAAGGCAGACGCCAAAAACTTCGACTCTGAGATGAGAAAAGCTGCCGACATCCTTCTGAACACCCGTCCCACTGCCGTTAGCCTCTATAACGCCATAAACTACATCATGAAGTACTCAGGAGAGAGTGTGGAGGAGAAGAGGGAGAGCGTTGTTAGAAGGGCAGAGGAGTTCATAAACTGGGTCAACACAGCCCAGCAGAGGATTGGTGAGATAGGGGAGAAGAGGATAAAGAATGGCTACACCGTAATGACGCACTGCAACTCCTCCGCTGCCCTGTCGGTGATAAAGAGGGCGCACGAAAATGGAAAGGACATCGGAGTCATAGCTACCGAGTCGAGGCCAAGATGGCAGGGCCATCTGACGGCAAGGCAGTTGAGGGAGGCGGGGATCGATGTCACTCTGATCGTCGATTCTGCAGTCAGATACTTCATCAATGATGTGGACTGTGTTGTAGTCGGTGCAGACACAATCACCGCTAACGGGGCGTTGATAAACAAAATCGGCACTTCTCAGATTGCTTTAGCTGCGAAGGAGGCGAGAGTTCCGTTCATGGTTGCTGCCGAGACGTACAAATTCAGCCCGAAAACGCTGTTCGGTGAGCTTGTCGTCATTGAGGAGAGGGATGCGAGCGAGGTAGCTCCTGAGGAGTTGTTGAAGCTGGGCGTTAAGGTTAGAAACCCCGCTTTCGATGTTACACCGAGAGATTACATCGATGTCATCATCACCGAAATAGGGGCAATACCGCCCGAGATGGCATACATCGTGATTACGGAAAGGCTGGGATATGCGGGAATAAGCGAGGAGGAGATAACGCTCGACACGAGGCACTTCGATTAGCAGGTGGTTCTACAGGGTTAAGAAAAAGGTAGGTTCACTCAAAATAGTGGGCGGCTTAAGGAAGAAGACAAGTAAATTTAGTTAGAAGAGAATAGGAAGAAAAATTTCCCAATCGAAGATTTTAACAAAATCATAGATCAAAATTCGGAAAGAAAGTTGTAATCGGAACTCATCTGTGGTAAAGAAAAAATATAATTTTATTCAAACCTCACGTCAAAGGCCGGCTCAACTCCAAGCAAATCGGACAATGCCCCTTTGCATTCCTCAGCCCACACGGCTTTGACTTTCATCCCCAGCCTGACATTTTCTGGCTCAACGTTCAGCAATGGCAGAACCATTGATGACGACGTACCCTCAAACCTGACCATAGCCAGTATCACCCTCTCCCCCTCTTTCAGAAATCCTGCCTGCACAGCATCAATACCGGCAATAACGACCTTCCCCTTCTCAAGCGGAGGGGAGACGAGGAATGCCAGCACCTCCCCATACTGGCTCACTTCAACTTTCTCTGTTATTTCTCTGAAGCATCGTGCACATATCTCCCTCGGTGGAACGTAAACTCTCCCACACCCTCTGCACAGCGTTCCTGTAATTTTCCTGTCCTTGAAGTTCCTGACGAACTCGTCAAGGTAGCCCTCAGGAGCCTTGTATCTGTAAGCTCCGACATTCCACTCTCCCTCAACCTGCATCGTTTTCTCGTACTTCTCCTTGATTAGCCCCATTCTCCTCACCCCTACTTCCTCCTTGGAGAGTCTCCAAGCACCATAACGGTGTTGAACTGCACCTGCCCTCCCCATGCATGTGCAAGGGCATTTCTGACATCCTTCGGAACCTGATGCTCCTCAGCTTTGCCCATCACCTGCAGAGCAGCTTCCACAACCCTCTGCATGCCTGAAGAGCCGATTGCATTGGTTGCATTGACACCTCCAGAGGGGCAGATGGGAAAATCGCCGTCAATTTCAGTTACTCCTTCCTCTACAGCCTTCCATGCAGTACCATCATCGAAAAAGCCGAGTCTCTCGCTGAACATCAGCTCCTGATGTGGGAAGGGAGCATAAATTTCGGCGACATCAATCTCTTTCCTCGGATCTTTAATCCCTGCCCTCTCGTAGGCTTTCATTGCCGACACCATCGCTCCTATCTGGTCGGTGTAATCAACAACGGCAGTCCCCTGGTACGCCTCGCCCTGATCTGCCTCTTCATCGGCGTAGGCAGCAACCCCCTTAACCCACGCCACTGGCCTCTCAACCCCCAACCTTTTCACGGCCTCCTCACTTGCATAAATAACGCATGATGCTCCATCACTTGCTGGGCAAACATGACCAAAGCGCATCGGCCATATGAGCATCTCAGTCTTCGCTATGTCTTCAGCTGTGCAGCCGGGCCATTTCAGGTGTGCGTACTTGTTCTTCGCAGCGTTCCTTCTGGCCTTTGCAGCAACCATGTCGAAGTGCTCTATCCCACATCCCGACCTCGCCATGTAGAATGCCGCCTGATAGGCTGAGATGCCAGCAGCCGCACCAGCGAGACCCATTATTGCAAAGCTCCTCATGTCCATCCCAACTTTCATCATGTAGCTTAGATTTGCAAATGCTACATGCAGCAAACCTGTCGTCGCTCCTGGTTCAGCACTGTCGCTGTGCTTCTCCCATGATACGGCCAGCACAACGTCGTACATCCCCGACGCAACCTCATAGTATCCCAAGTGGGCGGTAGAGCCACCAACAGTTCCGCCAGTCGCAACCCTCTGCATGGGCTTACCAACAGCACCGATGTACTCGGCAAAGATCAAGTCAGGCTGAGCTATTCCGCCAAACCCCTGCATGTTCCCGACAGCGTATGCCTCGATGTCCTCAGGGCCTATTCCAGCATCATCTATCGCAGCCCACACAGCTTCAGCCACAAGCTCAGCCTGATTTACGTCAGTCCTCCTGCCGTGCTTTGCCTGTCCGCATCCAATTATCGCCACGTTTCTCATGGCTCATCACCCAGGACAAAAACCAGATTTTTCTGAGCAAGCAACCCCCACTGGGCGTGGGCTAAAGCCGTTCTGCAGTCCTCAACCTGATTCTCAGCTTCCCCTCTTATCTGCTTTGCAGCCTCAATCAGCCTTATCATGCCTGTAGCACATATTGGATCTCCAGCCAGCGCTCCTCCGCTTGGATTTACTGGCATATCACCATAAACCTCTGTCATCCCTTCCTCAATCAGAACTTTTCCCCTCCCTTCCCTGCAGAATCCCAGAGCCTCGTAAGCCATTAGTTCCTGATGGGCAAACCTCTCCGTAATCTCCGCCACATCAATCTCTCTGACAGGATCTTCAACTCCAGCCGTCCTGTAGGCTTTTCTTGCAGCTATTTCCAGAGACGTGAGTTCTACCAGATCCCTGTCTCTGAGGTAGTTGTCGCAGGCATTTCCTATGCCCTTTATCCATACAGGATCATCACACAGCTTCCGTGCAACTTCCTCCGATGCGAGAACGACGGCAGCAGCTCCATCGCAGGGAGGGGCAATCATGGGTTCTGTTAGCGGATCGGAAAACATGCGTGACTCCAGCACTTCTTCCACCGTTATATCGCTGAACTTTCTGAAGGTGTAGGGGACTTTTACTGCATTTCGGAGATTTTTGACACACACCTCTGCAAAATCCAGATCGTCAGCACCAGATTTTTCCATGTACATTCTCGCCTGCAGGGCTGCAAGGGTTATCTCGTTGAGGAGGTCGTTGTGCCTGTCGAACCAAGGTTCGAGCATGTACTGCGTTACCTGGAAAGGATTGAAGATCCAGCTGTGGGTGTGGGCTACGGCCAGCGCAATATCATGAACGCCGGACATAATTCTCTGCGCAGCGTAGAGCGCTGCAAACATACCGTCCTCCTCAGCCTTGCTCTCGTCCTTCAAATACGCTCCAGAAGCACCGATGAGCATGCAGTTGGAAATTGTCCTCCCATCCAGAAAGTCCGTTGAGGCACTTATTACAGTACCCACCTCTTCTCTTTCAACTCCGGCGTTTTCCATGGCAGCTTTTGCAATCTCGAAAACGGACTCCTCTCTTGTTTTTTCACCATCCAGCTCAAGGCTGCTGACCGCATAACCCACAATCGCAACCCTCATGATATCACCCTGAAACGGAGAAGGTCTGAGGGTTTTCCTTCAAGCTTTTCCGCCCAAACTGGTTCAACCTCAGCACCGGTAGTAGCATCCCCCTCAACTCTGGCGAAGATCAGTGAGTCTGCCCCATTCAGCCTAATTGCAGCAAGAATCTCAGGTTCTTCCAGCCACACGTACCCTCCCTTACCATCCAGCTTAAATTTCACGGCGGTAAGCCCCTCTATTCTCCCCCGTCCATCCAGCTCAACAAGACTCTGCTCCCTGGCACTGCATTTCGGACACACCGTTCTTGGTGGAACCACCGTGTAACCGCATCTTTCGCACCTTGCAGCGAGTATCTTTTCATCTTTAAAGCTCTGGTAGAATTTCTCCATAGTTTTTCCTACGTTCCACCTGAACCTGGCCACAAAAGGAAGTCCAGTGTACCTAACAACCCCCACACCGATCACCAGTAACAATTATTAATGAGCAAATACTAAATCTTTAAGGATTTTACATGAGCATATATGCTCATACCCTGCGGTAAAATTTCAGGGTGAAGCCGTTTGTGGACACGCTTTTAACAACATCCCATTTTGTAGAGTAATATCGCTCGTAAATTTTCAAAATATGCTTGGCCAGAAATTCGCTAACCTCTCTCCTCCGCATCGTATGTTCGCAGAAAAACTGGATCCACCCATCCCCCTTTATAACCTCCACATAGTCAACCCTGTTAAGAATTCTCCATCCCCTGCTGACAGTGTCAAGGAACTCTTCCAGCTCTATTTCGGGAAAGGGCTTTTTGAGGAACCATTCAACTGCAGTTTCCATCATGTTCTCCTCTATAGCCTTCTCGACATCACCGCATATCAGGTGCATGTACTGGCTCTTTCCACAGCCGGTAAAATCAAGTTCACATATAAGACGAATGAGGAGGATATCATCTTCACTTAATCTGCTGTCCTTCTGGTTTAAAAGCCTCAGGGCCTCCTCAATAACCTCATTAATTGTACCGTACTTTTCTCTGTGCTTTTCAATTATTCTAAAAGCCTCATCAGATAGAGTTGTTTGCAACCGCCTTTTCAGCATGTTTTTAATTAATTGTTATAATCAATAAATCTTTCGATTGTGAGCATTTAGCTCTTATTAATGATGATAAAGTATTTAGGGATACTCATGTGTTATTATTATTAAGGATAGATCCGGGTGGTGGTTGCTATGAAGTACAACCTTTCCATAAATAAACCCTGTTTTTTCCCCTCCATGCCTATTCAAACAAGGAGATAGTGTACAGGGATGTTGTGAGGTACACCTACACCAGATTTTACGACAGACTGCAAAGGCTTGCGAGTTCTCTGGAAAATTGGAGCAAAGGGAACAAAGATTGCCTTCATAGACTAGAACACCCATCAGTACTTTGAGGGTATGTTTGCCATACCCATGATGGGATCCATTTTGCACTGCGTCAACCTCAGACTCGCTCCGGAGGAGATAGTTTACACAATGAGGTACGTGGAGGATGATTTTGTCATAATAAGGGACGAGTTCCTGCCGCTTGCAGAGAAACTTGCCCCCCACGTGCCCACTGTAAAGGGCTGGATAGTTACCGGAGATGATGCCAAAACACCTGAGACGAGCCTGAAAAACGTGTACGTTTATGAGGACCTGATAAAAGAAGGTTCCAGCTATGAATTTCCCGAACTGGATGAGAACTCCACGGCAATTGTTTACTTCACATCTGGAACAACCGGTTTACCGAAAGCTGTGCACTTTTCCCACAAACAGGTTGTTATGCAGTGCATAATCAAGGATTGGCTTTGTCTGCGGACATCTCTCCAGCAAGAATGAGCTCTGCTGATGTGATGATGCACATCCCTCCCTTCTTCCACGGCATGGGCTGGACCTTCCCATATCTTGCCACCATGCTTGGAATGAAACAGGTTCTTCCGGGGAGATACGAGCCCAAGGTGATGCTGGATCTGATAAAGAACGAGGGTGTGACGGTTGCTGGTGGTGTGCCGGTCTTTCTGAAAATGCTCCTTGATTATCCCGATGTTGAGAGCTACAAAGATGCGCTATCCAAGTTCAAGTTCGTGTGTGATGGTGAGCATCCGCAGAGAGTTCTGTTTGAGAGAGCGAGAGAACTCGGGATTAAGATGATTGAGGCCTTTGGAATGTCGGAGGGTGTGGGCTTCACCTTTGCGGTGCTCAAAGATCACATGCTGGACTGGCCTTGGGAGAGGCAGGTGGAGTACCTGAACAAGGCAGGTTTACCTGCACCCTTTGTTGAGATCAGAATTGTTGACGATGAGGGCAGGGATGTTCCAAGGGACTTCAAGACGATGGGTGAGATCCTGATAAGGAGTCCTGGCCTGACTGAGGGCTACTGGAAGAACCCCGAGAAAACCAAGGAGTCTTGGGATGAGGAGGGATGGTTCCATACCGGTGACCTGGGAGTGTGGGATGAAGAGGGATACATTCTGATCCTCGACAGAGCAAAGGATGTAATAAAGAGCGGGGGAGAGTGGATAAGCTCTGTCAGGCTTGAAGGACTGATACTCGAACATCCGGCAGTTAACGAAGCTGCAGTGGTTGCTGCAAGGAGCGAGAAGTGGAGTGAGAGGCCAATAGCTGTCGTCGTTCCCAAACCAGGAATGGAGGTGACGGAGCAGGAGATAATTGACTTCCTGATGAAGAACTACGTCGAAACTGGTAAGATTCCGAAATGGTGGTTGCCTGACAGAGTGTTTATTGTGGATGAGATGCCCAGGACAACGGTGGGCAAGATCAACAAGAGGGCCATCAGGGAGAAGTACAAGGATCTGGTCCTGCCCTGACGTGCTCATGGATGCTCATAAATTCATTTTTTAAGATGATAATGGATTTAAATATGCTCATTAAACGTTATATTTGGAGGGATTTTTATGGAACCGAAAGTTCTCTGGGAGCCGGATCCAGATTTTATAAGGGGTACGAATCTGGTGGAGTTTGTTGAGTGGCTATCGGCGAACAAGAATACGGACTTTGTTATCTCTGAAAACGCCAAAGAAAATGTGGAGAACTACAAGGCTCTCTGGCAATGGTCTGTTAACAACCTGGAGGACTTCTGGGAGAGCGTGTGGCAGTTCTTTGAGATAAAGAGCTACAGTGATTACACCTCAGTCCTCGATGAAAGGAAGATGCCCGGAGCGAAGTGGTTTGAGGGGGCCACGCTGAACTATGCTGAACATGCCTTTTTGAAGGCCGGAGAAGGGGAAGCAGTGGTTTATGTGAGGGAGGATGGATTGAGAAGATCTTTAAGCTGGGATGAGCTGAAAAAGCAAACAGCAGCTTTTGCAGCATGGCTGAAGGAAGTGGGAGTTGGGAAGGGCGATAGGGTTGTGGCCTACTGCAGTCAGGTTCCGGAAGCTGTGATCGCCCTTCTTGCAACAGCAAGCATCGGTGCTATATGGGCTGCTGTGGGTGGTGAGGTAGCTCCAAGGGCGGTCATAGACAGGTTCAGACAACTCGACCCCAAGGTCCTTGTGGCCGTTGATGGATATTTTTACAACGGAAACGAATTCAACAAGCTGGATGACGTGAAAAAAGTTGTTGAAGGGATTCCGTCTCTTGAAAAAGTTGTTCTGGTGCCCAACTTAAGTGAGAGTCCAGAGCTGGATGTGAAGCTGGAGGTTAAACTGTGGCCCGAGACTGTGGAGAGGAGAGAGAAGCTCACCTTTGAAGCTTTACCCTTTGATCATCCTCTCTGGGTGCTGTACACTTCGGGAACGACGGGAATTCCAAAGCCAATTGTGCATGGGCATGGAGGGATAACGGTCGAGATATTCAAGGGATCCTTCCACATGGACTTCAAGGAAGGGGACAGATTCCTCTGGTACTCTCCACCCACATGGATGATGTGGAATACAGTTGTGAGCGGGTTGCTTGCAGGGGCGACGATAGTCTTCTACGACGGCAGTCCGATCTACAGATTCCTCCAGCCTTTGTGGGAGCTATGTGAGAAGGAGAAGCTGACGATCTTTGGGACGAGTGCGCCCTTCCTGCATGGATGCATGAAGATCGGCATGGAGCCAGGCTCGCAGTACGATCTGAAAAATCTCAGAATGATCGGCTCAACCGCCGCACCTCTGTCGCCTGAAGGCTTTGAGTGGGTTTACAGAAAGGTCAAGGATGATGTGTGGCTGAACTCTGCAAGCGGTGGGACGGATGTTATGACCGCCTTTGTTGGCGGCTGCCCTGTGCTGCCAGTCTGGAGTGGAGAGCTGCAGTGTAGGTGGCTTGGTGCGAAGGTTGAGGCCTACAACATTGAAGGTAAGCCCGTGATAAATGAAGTTGGAGAGCTTGTGATCGAACTGCCAATGCCCTCAATGCCTCTCTACTTCTGGAATGACGAGGATTACAAATGGTACAGGGAGAGCTACTTCAGCATGTTCCCCAACGTGTGGTGGCACGGTGACTGGTTGATGGTCACGGACAGAGGCACGGCTATAATCTTCGGCCGTTCAGATTCCACGATAAAGAGGAAGGGCGTGAGGATGGGAACTCTCGACTTTTACAAGGTCGTTGAGAGTCTTGATGAGGTTGTCAATAGCCTCATTGTCGAAGTCAAGGGGAAGATCTTCCTGTTCGTGGTGCTGGGCATGGGCAAGCAGCTGGATGATGAGCTCAGAGAGAAGATAAACAAGGCTCTGAGGGAGAACCTCGGCCCGTACTTCATTGCCGACTACATAATACAGGTCCCGGACATTCCGATGACGCTGAACTTCAAAAAGCTGGAAGTTCCGATAAAGAAGATACTTCTGGGGTGGGAGGTTAATAAGGCGGTAAATCTGGACAGCATAATGAATCCGGATGCTGTTTTCAAGGTTGTTGAGGCTGCAAAACCCTATGTCGAGCAGCTGGAGGCTGATTGATATGGAAAGCCTCTACTTTGAAGACTTTCAGGAAGGAATGGAACTCGTATCCCCTGGAAGAACGATAACTGAAGCGGACATAGTGACGTTCGCCGCTTTCACTGGGGACTGGAACCCAATTCATACTGACGCTGAGTTTGCCAAAAACACGATGTTCGGTCAGAGAATCGCCCATGGCCTTCTGACCCTTTCAGTTATGAGCGGGTTGCTGATGAGGCTGGGTTTCCTTGAGGAGACTGTCATAGCTTTTTACGGGATAGACAGACTGCGCTTCACAAATCCCGTTTTCATTGGTGATACGATAAGGGCAAAGGCGAAGGTTGTGGAGAAGCAGGACAGGGGCCAGTTTGGCGTTGTGAAGATTGAGGCGAGTGTAACAAAGCAGACGGGAGACATGGTGCTGAACTGCATTCTGCGTGTTGCGGTTAAGAAGAGGGGATAGAGATGGATTTTGAA
>CBEUCM010000051.1:0-13726 GCA_965541645.1 uncultured Archaeoglobaceae archaeon
CTTTGCCCTAATCTGGGCTGAAGATTTATCCTCCCTCGAAAGCGTAACGCTTGAGAAGTGTTCTCTTCGTTCTCAGCCTGGCATAAAAAGATACGAGGTTTACCCAATTCAGGAGATTCACTACGAGCCATTTCTGGAAATTAAAGCTACTGAGAAAAAAGTTGAATCAGCACCCTGTGGTGTAGATTGTGCAAGCTGCAGCAGATACAAGGCAAATAGATGCCTCGGTTGTCCTGCGATTACGTTGTACAGGGGGAGGCTTTAATTGTCTGGTTCTTCAGACTTGCAAAAAGCAAAGAAGATTGCAGAACTGCGTCTTTATTCCAAATCTATCCAGACGAAGTACATAAAAAGTGCAAAGCTTCTCAAACAGCCAACGAGTTTCTCAACAACCGGACAGCACCTCAAGCCTTTGTACCATCATTAAACACCAATTCAAATCCGTAGTCCTCCTACCCACCAACCTGAACTTCAACGATAACTTTCCCGATTAACCCTGCCAGAACTTCAACATCCTCCGGTCCCGTCAACCACCAGCAGCAACCAGCATTTAAAAAACTACCTCAAAAAGCGTTTCAGCGACTCCGATTCCTCCCATGCCCTTTCAAGCTGCCTCACCAGATCCAGAATCCTTTCATGCTGCTCGTTTATCTTCCTCCTAACCTCCTCATCTTCAACGTAAATTTCCGTGAAGGCCTTAGCAGCGGCCAGCGGATTCCTGATGCGATCAACAAGAACTGCAAACTGCTCTATGTTTCTGTTGAGCTGCTCGTAAGCCCTCCTCTCAAGTTCACGAAGCTCAATGGACTTTATTGCAAAGGCCAGATCCGCTGCCAGCGTTCTGAAGAGGTCAAATTCATCCTCCGACAGCTTTACTTCAGACTGCAGAACTATGCCTCCTCTCGCCTCCCCGTTCACAAGCATGGGTATTGTGTACCTGAAAAGAGCTTTGTGCTGATCAAAGAAACTGCATTTCCTGCACTCAGGCACCTCACCCTCCCTAACCACGCTCTCCTTAGTCTCAAGTGCCTCCACAAGGCAGTTAATGTCTCCGTCTTTTCTGGGTTCCAGACCTGCAGACAGTCTTACACCACCGTTCTCAACTAAGGCAATCCAGCAGCTCACGTTGTCCAGCGCATTGATTTTAACCTCGGCTTTACTGACCATTCCCTCCTTGCTCCGCTCGTAGATCATCAGCTTGTTGATGTCCTTTATGGTGTCAAGCAGCTTGTTAACCCTGAAGAGGTCTGTAACCTCTTGTGTGATGGCCAGGCAGTGCCTTCTGCCGTGAAGTTCTACCGGGATCAGAGATGTTATAAAATACCTCCCCCTGCTCCCGTCCCGAATGACCACCATCCTGCCAGTTTCCAGCACCTTACGCAGCAGCTTCATCCTCCTCTCGGCAACATCCTTCGAAAACAGCTCATATAGGTTCTTTCCAACCGGATCCGTCCCAACACTCCTGTAGCATGCCGGATTTGCCTCAACAACCCTTCCCTCCTCATCCACAACCACAATGATGTTCGGCGAGTTTTCAAAGATCACCCTCAGCTTCTCCTCACTTTCTTTGAGTTTCTCCTCCAGCAGCTTCCTCTCGGTAATATCCCTTGCAATTCCGAGGATCGCAACAACCTCCCCATCCCGGACAATTGGCTTCGTTCTCAACTCTACCCAGATCTTCCGGCCATCCTTTGTCTTCACCTGATACTCGGCAGGCTTTTGAGGAGGTTTCTTGGATTTAAGCATCTCCTCAAGCCTTTCAGTCGCCAAACGAAGACTCTTTCCATCCAAAAGCTTTCGTAGATCTAAACCTTCAGCCTCATCCTTTCTGTATCCAAAAACCTCCAGAGCCATTTTGTTGGCATACAGGACTCTCCAGTTAACATCCTGGATGTACACAATCTCGTTTAATTCATCCAGCACATCTGTCAGTAAGTCCTCACTCAGCTTCATCTTTACACCTAATGATAATTACCAGCTGACCAAATTCTGTCCACCACCTATTTATATTCTTCTCAAATCTTGAGGCTGAAAAAACCTGCAATTCTTAACACTTGCTCATACCTTAGCAGACATCTATTTTACCAGCAATAAATTTTTTATTGTATTGTGATTAATCATAAATGATGTACGAGCTTGTTCTGTACCCAGATATTAACATCTGCCTTGGCTGCAAAACCTGCGAAATTGCATGCGCAGTAGAGCACTCAGAAGGCAAGGATCTTTTCTCAGCTCTTGCAGAAGGTGTAAAATCACGAATGGACGTTGTTTATGTAGGTGTTCCGGTGCCCATGAACTGCAGGCACTGCGAGGATGCGCCATGTATTGAAGTCTGCCCCACGTCTGCGATTCAGAGATCAGAAACTGGCCCTGTAGTTATAGACGTTTCCCTCTGTATCGGATGTAAGAGCTGTGCGATTGTATGCCCATACGGGGCGATAAAATTCGATAAAAGGGCTTTCAAGTGCGACCAGTGCGTGGAGAGGCTTGAAGCGGGTCTTGAGCCTGCATGCGTGGAGGCTTGCCCTGTAAACGCATTGAAGTTTGAGAAGGTAAGCGATCTTTCACGATACAGGAAGTTAGAGGCTGCCAGAAGCTTTGTCAGAGCTGAGGAGTCCGAGGAAGAGCAAAGAGCCTCGACGGCTGAATTTAGAGATTTGATCTGGATTGTGGGGTGATTTTTATGGAGAGGAGTTTTGATCCTGCTGCAAAGGAGATGTTGAAAATTGCGAAGGATAGGGGTTATGAAACTGCATGGGATAGGCTGGAGAAGCAGCAACCGCAGTGCGGTTTTGGATTGCTCGGTGTCTGCTGCAGAAACTGCATGATGGGACCATGCAGAATAAACCCCTTTGGTGATGGACCAGATCGCGGTGTTTGCGGAGCAACAGCGGATGTAATAGTTGCAAGAAATCTTGACAGGATGATCGCTGGAGGAGCTTCAGCACACTCCGATCACGGCAGGAGGCCGGCAATTCTTCTAAAGGAGGTTGCGGAGGGTAAGAATAAGGATTACGAGATTAAGGATGCGGAAAAGCTGAAGGCAGTGGCGGAACGGCTTGGGGTTGATGCGAACAGGGATCTTAAAGACGTGGCGCTGGAAGTTGCAGAAATCGCCCTGAAAGACTTTGGAAAGCAGGATGAGGATCCGATAAGATTCCTACTGGCCTATGCTCCCAAGAAGAGGATTGAAACGTGGAAGAGAGCTGAAGAGGTGCTTTCATCGAGCGGAAAGAAGATGAGGGTTCTGCCAAGAAACATAGACAGGGAGGTTGTGGACATAATGCACAGAACCCACATAGGTGTTGACAACGATGCTCTATCACTCCTCGTTCAGGGTGTCAGAGCTGCACTGGCCGATGGATGGGGTGGATCGCTGATAGCAACGGAGTTCCAGGACATACTGTTCGGCACCCCTAAGGTTAAAGAGGTAAGGGCAAATCTGGGTGTGATCGATCCCGACTACGTGAACATCGTTATCCACGGCCACGAGCCGATACTGAGTGAGAAAATTGTGGACGTTGCAGAAGATGAGGAGATGATTGAAAAGGCAAAGGCCGCAGGGGCAAAAGGCATTAACGTCCTCGGGATGTGCTGCACAGGCAACGAGGTGCTCATGAGGCGTGGAGTACCAATAGCTGGCAACATACTGCACTCAGAACTCGCAATAATGACCGGAGCTGTTGATGCGATGGTTGTTGACGTGCAGTGCATATTCCCGGCTCTGGGAGAGCTGACAGATTGTTTCCACACTGCCTTCATCTCAACGAGCGAGCAGGCCAAGTTTGAGAAGGGTGAACACATCCAGTTTGAGGAGGACAGGGCAATTGAGGTAGCGAGAAAAATGGTGGAAAGGGCTATAGAAGCTTACCGTAACAGGGACAAATCAAAGATCTACGTTCCAGAGTACACAAGCAAGGCCATAGTTGGATTCAGCGTTGAGCAGATACTGGAAGCTCTTGGAGGTAGCGTAAAGCCCGTTGTCGATGCAATTGTCGAGGGCAAGATCAAGGGTGTTGCGGGCATAGTTGGGTGCAACAACCCCAAGGTCCAGCAGGACTACATGCACGTAACGCTGACAAAGGAGCTGATTAAGAGGGACATTCTTGTCATCGGTACGGGATGCTGGGCGATTGCTGCTGCGAAGGCTGGACTTATGACCCTTGAGGCGATTGAACTTGCAGGAGACGGTCTGAAAGATGTGTGCAAGGCTCTCAGCATTCCGCCCGTTTTACACATGGGTTCCTGTGTGGACTGCTCAAGAATGCTCGTTCTCGCCGGTGCAATAGCAGACTACCTGAATGCCGACATATCCGATCTGCCACTCGTTGGATCAGCTCCTGAGTGGTACACGGAGAAGGCAGTGTCGATCGGCACCTACTTTGTCGCAAGCGGTATCCCCGTCCATCTCTGGCCAGTCCCACCTGTTCTTGGAAGCAGCAACGTTGTCAAGATTCTCACAGAGGACATCGCAGGACTGCTTGGAGGGTACTTCTTCATAGAAGGTGATCCCAAGAAGGCTGCAGATAAAATGGAGGAGATAATCCTCGAAAAGCGCAAAAAGCTCGGAATTTAATTTTTTTAGGTGATTTCATGGAATTTTTGATCAATGCGATGCTGGAAGTTCAGCGAAAGCACGGATACCTGCCGAAAGATGAGCTGGAGAGAGTTGCAAAGGATTTCAATGTTCCGATTAGCAGGCTCTACTCCATTGCTACCTTTTACTCAGCTTTCTCGCTGAAGCCCGCAGCCAAGCACACCATACACATCTGCAAGGGTACTGCCTGCGTTATTAAAGGATCGGAAATTCTTGAAGATGTAGTAAGGGAGATGGGCGTGGTTGATGGGGTTGAGTTCGACTACATCCCCATAAGGTGTTTTGGAGCGTGCAGCATGGCCCCAGTTGTTGTCATTGATGGACAGGTCTACGGTAAGATGACGGTTAGCAGGCTGCGGAGATTGATCGAGAGGGTGAGAGAAGGTGACAAAGCTGGAGAAGCTTAAGGATAGAGGGGTGGAAGAACTGTACGGCGACAGAGTTGCTGTCGGAACGGCGACATGCGGTATTGCTGCAGGAGCTTTGGAAGTGCAGAGAGAGCTCGATGCTGTAGGAGTTGGTTGTCTTGGCTTCTGCTCGGCTGAGCCACTCGTTTATGTGCAGGAAGATGGTAAGGCTTCCTTAGTTTACAGAAACGTGAAGAAACTTGAAAAGGCAGAGATTTTGGGATGGTTCTATCCGTGGGAGTTCTCACCTCTCGATCTTGAGCATCCGGAGATGAAGGGGTATGAGCATCCGAGATTGAGGGATCATCCTTTCTACAAAAAGCAGCTAAAGATTGTGCTCAGGAACTGCGGCATAATCGAGCCGTTGAGCATAGAGCAATATGTTGCGATGGGAGGATACTACGGACTGGCAAAAGCCTTGGAGATGGATCCGGATGATGTAATTGATGAAGTCAAAAAATCGGGACTCAGAGGGAGGGGAGGCGCAGGATTTCCAACTGGATTGAAATGGGAGATTGCAAAAAGGAATGATGGAGAGAAATACGTGATCTGCAATGCTGACGAGGGGGATCCGGGAGCATACATGGACAGGAGTGTGCTGGAGGGCGATCCCTTCAGCGTTATAGAGGGGATGACGATAGGAGCCTATGCAGTGGGGGCGAGACACGGTTTTATTTACGTCAGAAATGAGTATCCCTTAGCGGTTGAAAGGCTTGAAAAGGCAATCTCAATCGCCGAAAAGCATGGCTTTCTTGGTGAAAACATAATGGATTCCGGCTTCTCCTTCAACATCCACATCGTGCGTGGAGCTGGAGCCTTTGTCTGTGGTGAGGAAACGGCGCTGATCGCATCGATCGAGGGCTATCCCGGAGAGCCGAGAGTTAGACCCCCCTACCCAGCTGAGAAAGGACTTTGGGGGAAACCTACGGTTATAAACAATGTAGAGACGTGGGCAAATGTCCCTGTTATACTCCTGAAGGGCTGGAAGTACTTTGCCTCCCTCGGAACGGAGAAGAGTAGGGGAACAAAGGTTTTCTCCTTAGTTGGCAAGGTGAAAAACTCGGGTTTAATTGAGGTCGAGATGGGTACAACTCTCAGAGAGATCGTGGAGGAGATCGGTGAGGCTGAATACGTTAAAGCTGTGCAGACTGGTGGACCTACAGGTGGATGTGTTCCAGCAGAGCTGATGGATGTACCTGTGGACTACGAAAAACTAACGGAACTCGGATCGATAATGGGCTCTGGCGGAATGGTCGTGATGGACAGCAACACCTGCATGGTAGATGTTGCGAAATACTTCCTCGAGTTTACGAAGGCCGAATCCTGCGGAAAGTGCGTGCCGTGCAGATTGGGTTTAGCAGAGATGGTTGAGGTAATATCGAGAATTACACAGGGGAAGGGGAGAGAAGAAGATATTCCAAGGCTTGAGAAGCTTGCAGATGTTGTTGCAACTGCATCTCTCTGCGGTCTCGGTAAAACTGCGCCAAATCCATTGCTGACAACCCTCAGATATTTCAGAGAAGAGTATGAGGAGCACATCAGGGGGAGATGCTCTGCTGGTGTTTGCAGAGCTCTTGTCAGATACAGGATAACTGCCGAGAAGTGCACAGCTTGCGGTCTCTGCGAGATCAACTGTCCAACTGGTGCAATTGAAAGGGCAGGAGAGGTTTACAGGATAAACGAAGGGAAATGCATTAAGTGCGGATCCTGCTTCAGCGTCTGCAAATTCGACGCTGTAGAGAGGTGGTAAAATGAGGATAGAGGTCGATGGAACGAGCTACGATGTTGAGGAGGGAAGGCTGCTCGATGTTCTCCTGAATCTGGGTTTCGACATTCCACACATCTGCTACCATAAAGCTATCGGCAGCTACGGGGCATGCAGGCTCTGCTTGGTTGAGGTGGAGACGGGAGGAGAGTGGAAGGTCGTTGCATCCTGCTCGATTAACGTTGAAGACGGGATGAGGGTGAGAACAAACTCAGAACGGGTTGTTGAGCTCAGAAAGGGAATTATAGAGCTGCTTGCAAAGTACACCTCCTCCGAACTTGTAAAACAGCTTTCCTCCGAGTTCGGCATTGAGGTTACAGGTGAGAGGAAGTGTATTTTGTGCGGTTTATGCGTCAACGTGTGCTCTATTCTTGGAATTTCCGCAATCTCTTTTGAAGGTAGGGGGTTAGAAAAGCGCGTTTCAGCTCCGTTTGGCATTGAAACTGAATACTGCATGGGGTGTTTAGCTTGTACAAATGTCTGCCCAACCGGAGCCATCAGATTTGAAAACGGAAAGCTCATGGTGGGCAAGAAAACCATAGCAGAGCACAGGATGGCGAGGTGCAAGATTTGCGGTAAACCTGTGACTTCAGAGAAGCATGCTGAGTCTCTTGGGGTTGAGGTTGTGTGTGGTGAGTGCAGAACGAAGATCGTAGCCCAGAACTATCACAACTCTTACAAAATAAAATTTTAAACGCTGTAAACTCTCGTGGCGAAAAGGGAGATGAAGAAGAGGAGAGAGACCACTACAAACACCATAGCAGCCACCATGGAAGCAAAGAGCGAGACATGCTCGGGAAGATCTCTTGTTGCATTGAGAATGCATGCAGAAAGTATTGCAGAGAATCCTGCGGCAAGAAGTACACTGTACTCCATGAAGGTAACGCTTAAGTAATACGTTCCGAAAATCGAACATACGATACCGAGAGCCAGACCCAAGAAGACCAGTACATTCTGAGGGATCAGAACAATGACAAGCAGATTTTTGAGGAGATTTCCTGCCGGATACTCTCCTTTCCCAGCTGCCATTCCAAAAGCCGTGAGGAGAAAGCACATAAGCAGATTCATGAGGGCGTTGTAGGGTACAACGTAGGGAAGGGCGATCAACCAGTAGGCTGCCGGGTTTCCAATATATGAGCCGTAAAGGTAGTTAAGGGAAAAGAAAGTGGAGTTGAGCAGAAGGTAAATCAAAATTCTAAAGTAGCTTGGATTGGCATCAAGAAGTTCGATGGCTTTTCGAGGGTCTGTCAGCGTTTTTTTAACAATTGAGAACTCCAACTTTAGATCCATCATATCACCCCGACCGGTTCGTAAAGAGTCGTCCAAAAAACCAGAAGGACGAAGAGAGACAGCAGCATGGAGAGACTGCGTTTGTAGAAATCTGCATTGGTGGCATCTTTAAGCAGGTGAGGTGTAAGCGAGACCGGGATCAAGAAGCCAAAGAGTGCAATACCCACCATATGTACGAAATAGTTTGAGAAAATACCAAACAGAAATAAAAAAGCCTGCGGCAACATGAAACCCATGGCCATCACTCTCAAAATTTTTCCGATATCGACATCACTTCCAAAAACCTTCAGGAAAGTTGTGTGGGCTGCAGAGAGGTATAGCCACAGCAAGAGGTAGAGAAAAGTTCCTGCAGTAAGGAAGCCTGTAGGTGTGAGAACGAAATCACCAAAAAACCTGTAGAGGGGGACAAAAAGAAGCCACTCTGTCCGTCCTCCGTTCAGTAAGAAGCTTGACGAGGAAAGGAAACTACTTGCAATTACAATGAGAGGATACAACTTACGCATGTTCCATCACCCCTACCAGACTCCTGCCCTGCACATCCATGGGTGTTTTCCACCCCATAATGTCGCAAATTGTCGGTACGATGTCAACTATGGAGGCATCCTCATACGACGTTCCAGGTTCGATTCCTGGACCGATGAAAATCAGTGGTACGTGAGTTTCGCTTTCGGCAACTCCGCCATGATCACCAGGCACTGAAACTTCAGTCCTAACCTTCCTGAGCGCAAGCTTCGGACTGGTTGATGTGAGTCCCCAGTATCCGGCAACCCACCCATCCTCAAGAACGACAAGAACGTCTCCTGCCCACCTGTTCTTAGGGAGCCTGTATTTGTCGTATCTATCAATCGGCAGAACCTCTCGAATAATACCCTTTCCTTTCAGCTTGTTCAGAAGTTCAACAACCTCAAATCTCCTATCCGGATCGGACAGGTACAGGAAGGCAGAACTTCCCTCCAGCAGAATTTCAGACTCCACACCATTCTTTTTGAGGTAATCAGCCAGATTGAAAATGCCGTAGATGTTCTGCTGTCCGTGATCTGAGGTTATAACAAACAGTGTGGATGACAGCTTTCCCATGCAATCGAGCTTCTTAAAAAAGAGGTCAAGCATTGCATCGAGATTGGACAGATAGGGCGCGAACTTTGGAGTGTCTGGACCATAGACGTGCTCAAGAACGTCAGTCGAGGCAAGGTTAAGCATGAGAAACTCCGGATCATCTCTTTTTACAACTTCATAGGCTGCAGGAATCGTCCACGAATCTCTAACATCACTACCAACAGCCTGTTTGTGGATCTCCGGTAACCCGACAATACTGCGATAGTAATCTGGTGTCAGCGGTATTCCGGATCTGAACCCTGTGAGGACGATGTCTGCCAGCAGCTCCCCTTCTCTGCTGAAGGCGATGTTTGGTGGGACACGCCACTTTCCTGTGACGAAGGCAAATTTTATGGAATCATCTCGATTCTTAACTGATTCCACCAGCGTTTCGGCCTTTATGTGCTTAGGGCTATGCATCACGAACTGGTAGAATTCCTCTTGGGGAATGTAGATCGCATTTCCAGAAACACCCGTTTTTTCCGGATAAGCTCCTGTTATGAAGGAAACATGAGCGGCAACAGTGTTGGAAGTCATAATTGTACGAGCGTTTTGAAATCTAAAACCATAGTTTTTTGCGATAGTTTTTAAGTGAGGCATTCTGTCAATGTACTCATTTCTGGCACCATCCATAACTATAAAGATTACTCTCTCAATGGACTCTGCTCTGCCAAAACCGTATCCACCTGACCCCAGCGTTAATGGCAGACCGGTAATTGCAGCAGCAGAAGCGGCAGTGAGAGTTAGAAATTCTCTCCTGGACACTTTCATAAAAATTATTTTGAACAATCATTATTTATCTTTTGTGGAACCCATCCACTTCGCTGTTAGTTCTTCATTCAGCACGTCTCCGATTTTTTCGGCTTAATTCGTGTACTCAGGTTCTCTCCCATCTCTAAAGGCTGCTGGACCTTCAAAGAAATCCTTGTTCATGAGATGGCTCCAGAACAGTAGGCTCTCAATTCTAAGTCCTTCCTCCAGCGGACGACCGATCCCCCTCATTACCGCCTCCTTGTCGGTCCCTATCGATCCCTGCGGCAGAGAGCATATTCTTTCTGCTACTTCCTTAGCCCTCTCAAGGACCTTACCTTCAGGAACAACCTCATTCACAAGCCCTATTCGGTAAGCTTCCTGAGCATCAATCTCTTTTCCGGTGAGAATCAGTTCCATTGCCCTTCCAAGACCAACCACCCTCCACAGCCTCTGGGATCCACCATCCCCCAGCCCAACGGTTCCACCGCCTGTTGAGAACCCCAAATCTGGCGTTTTCAGAGCAGATTCTTACATCTGCTGCCAGGGCAATTTCTAAGCCCCCAGCATAGCAGAGACCGTTTACTGCAGCAATGACAGGCTTGAATATATCCATCCCTCTCGTAATTCCCCCAAAGCCCGGGCCATTGTAGGCGTTTTTTCTTGGATAGTTTACCTCCTGTTCCAGAATGAAGCTGTGCCATGCTTTCAGGTCGGCCCCTGTGCAGAAGGCTCTGCCTGTACCAGCTATTATTGCCACCCACAGATCGTCATCTTCCCTGAACCTTGCCCATGCATCCACAAGCTCCATGTTTGTTTCGGGATCTATGCAGTTCAAAACTTCCGGTCGGTTGATCTGGATCACGAAAATTCTTCCCCCCCTTTTCACCACTACCTTCCTGTACTTCATACCCTTATTAGGCTCTGACATTAATATACTCTCCTGCCTAAATTTTAGGTCGTGATATATCAAAAAACTTTAAATTTTTAAACATGTATAATTTATGGTGGTTGGTATGGCCGAGGATGAAATGCCTGTTTTGGAGGCGCTCGGCTACAGATATTTCAGCCAGTGTTGAGAAGTGGATGCCAGACCCCTTCCTGTTTGCAGTAATACTGACCTTTGTTACCTACCTTATGGGGATCTTCATCGCCGGAAGCAGTCCGATGGACATGATCCTCAACTGGTACAAGGGATTCTGGAATCTACTGACCTTCGCCATGCAGATGGTTCTGATTCTCGTCACAGGGTACGCACTCGCCTATCATCCCACAGTCAACAGACTGCTTGTTAGGCTGGCATCTATTCCCAACAACGGAAAGCAGGCTGCTGCCCTCGTCGCTCTTGTTGCTATGATATTCTCCTGGATAAACTGGGGTCTTGGTTTGATTGTTGGTGCAATACTGGCAAGAGAGGTTGGAAGGCAGGCCTATTTCAGAAAAATACCCGTCCACTACCCTGCAATTGTAACTGCTGGTTACACAGGGCTGGGAATGATCTGGCACTGGGGTCTCTCAGCCTCAGCCCCTCTGCTGTCCGCAACCAAGGGACACTTCTTTGAGGACATATACGGAATTATACCTACCAGTCAGACTATATTTTCCGGTTATGCTCTTACTTTAAGCATTCTCTCGATAATATTCGTCGTTGCAGTCATGTACGCCATATCTCCTGCAGACCCGAGAAGATGCAGGGGTATTGAGCACTACGCACCGCAGCTTCTTGAGGAAACCCAAGAAGAGAAAGAGGAAGAAAAAGGAGCAACTATTGCAGACAGAATTGAGAATAGCGTTATCATTGGCCTTCTGCTTTCCCTGATGGGTCTCGCCTACATTGTATACTACTTCGGGATCAAGATGGGAGGACTTAACCTGAACATCGTTAACTTCACCTTCCTCTTCATCGGCTTGCTGCTGTACCTGAGACCAATAAGATACCTCAGAGCTTTTTACAGAGCTATTCCCTCATCAGCCGGGATTGTTTTGCAGTTCCCGTTCTATGCAGGCATAATGGGAATGATAAAGTACTCTGGACTTGGAAAGATCATGGCAGGGTGGCTTATTGGTATCTCAACCCCTCTAACTTTCCCCGCTGTTGCATGGCTTGTTGGCGGGTTCGTGAACATCTTCGTCCCTTCAGGTGGCGGAGAGTGGGCTGTGATTGGTGAAACAATATCCAGGGCCGCAATGGAGCTTGGAGTCCCGATCGGAAAGGCCATAATTGCCTACGGTGCTGGAGACCAGTGGACAAATCTCTTCCAGCCATTCTGGGCCATTCCTCTGCTGGGAATATGCTCGGTTAGAGCCAGAGACGTCTTTGGATACTGCATAACACTGATGCTCCTCGCAGCAATTTTCTATGCTCTCGCCCTAACCTTCGTTCCCTACTAATTTTTTAATTTCCTCGCATACGCAGTAACCTTGCCCAGAACGTTGATTGCGGTGATAACATCCGGATACGTTGGGAACCCATTGATTTCGTAGTCGTTCTTCAGCTCAAAAACCGCATCTCTCGGCCCTTCAGCAGTGAAGTAAATTGGCTTTCCGTATTCCTTTAGCTTCTTATAGTCCGGCTGGTAGCTCATTTCAAAGAGCTTGCTTGCACAAACGCAAACAATGACTGAATCCACCCCACCATCCTCCAGAACGGCTTCGAGAGTTGTGGTGTAGGCCTTGTAAACTCCATTGTACTCAACCATCGGCCATATATCCACCGGATTGTTCACAGCATGCCAATCTGGAGTTACCTCGCGGATTCTGCTTACAGTTTCTTCAGAGAACTCCGCAAGCTTCAAACCTGCAAAGTATGCCGCATCAGACCCCTGAACGCAGCCAGATCCGGTGTAGTGTATTATCGCCACCCGATCACCCCTCGGGAGGGGCTGGAGGGCAAAGGCCTTGCTGACGTTGAACATCTCTTCAAAGCTGTAAACCCTGACAGCGTTCGCCTGCCTGCACATCGCATCAAAAACATCGTCATCCCCGCATATTGATGCAGTATGGCTCATAGCCGCTTTTTTTCCGTACTCAGTCCTGCCACTTTTGAAGATTACAATTGGCTTTTTAGAGCTTTTAACAACATCGTAAAGCGCTCTTCCATTCTTGATGCCCTCCATGTACATCCCAACAACGCTTGTATGCTCGTCTTTCAGCAGGAAGTTGAGAACCTCGTAATCCTCAACATCTATCTTGTTCCCCATTCCCACAATCTTGCTGAAACCTATGCTGGGATGGTTGGATGCAACGCTATCCATCATTATTCCGAGAAACAGTCCGGTCTGTGCGATTATGCTTATCGTCCCCTTCCTGATCACGGGAAGGATGGCAAATGAGGTTATGAGGCCATTCTCGGTGTTCAGTACCCCGGTCGTGTTAGGGCCGAAGATCCTGATTCCGTGTTTTCTTGCAATTTCCAGAACCTCCCTTTCATACTTTGCCCCTTCCTCACCTTCCTCACTGAAACCTGAACTGACTATAACTGCCCCCTTTATGCCCTTCTCCGCGCACTCCTTCATTATGCCCGGCACAAGCTTAGCCGGAACTGCAATTATCGCAAAATCAACGTCATCAGGAATATCGAGGATGGAGGGGTAGCACTTAAGGTCCAGAATCTTATCGGCATTCGGATTTACGGGATAAATTTTCCCGGTGAAGCCGTGCTGTTTCAGATTCCACACAATATTGAAGCCCGGTTTTCCAACAGTTCGTGAAGCCCCGATGACCGCAACACTCTTCGGGTAGAAAAGCGGGGCCAGGTCCTGGAGGGTGTAGTCAAATCTCCTCGCCTCCCCAACAACCATCCTCGCATCTGCAACTGCCAGG
>CBEUCM010000052.1:0-13053 GCA_965541645.1 uncultured Archaeoglobaceae archaeon
ATGGGTAAGATACCTTCAAGGCTGAGTACGGTGAGGAAGCATCCTCTGATGTAAATTTTTCTCTTTTTTTTTGAAAAGATTTAAAATTAAGTAACGAAAAGGTGGTAACATGGTGGAAGAGGTATATATTGTGGACTTTCTCAGGTCTGCCTTCTCAAGGAGCAGGCCGAAGCAGCCCGAGAGGGATGTGTTCAACAAGATAGACATGCCAGCGGTTGCAGCGATGCTCGTAAAGGAGATGATAAACAGAACTGGAATCGACCCGAAGGAGATAGGAGATATAATCACTGGCTGCACGATGCAGATGAAGGAGAACTGGCTTTACGGTGGCAGAGTTATTCCCCTGCTTGCTGAGCTGCCTGTTGAAGTCCCGGCTCAGGGAACGGAGAGGGTTTGCAACTCCGGAACCTCTGCCATGCACCAGTGTGCGATGGAGATCATGCTCGGGTATTCCGAGATCACGATTGCATGCGGTATTGAGCACATGACACATCTGCCGATGCAGATGGACCTCAATCCCCACCTTGGAGTTTCGCCAACTTTGATGTCCAGACCCGATCTGATACAGAAATACGATCTGATGACTGCCATGAGCATGGGTCTCACGGCCGAGAAGCTCTTTGCAGTTTACAAGGACGAGATCGGATGGACAAAGAGAGATCTCGACGAGTGGGGTGTTAGAAGCCACCAGCTTGCTGCCAAAGCCCTAAAGGAGGGCTGGTTCAGAAACGGTGATGGATACCCGACAAAGAGGGAAGGAGAGATTCTGCCAGTTGAAGTTGAGCAGGCAGATGGGAGCAAGAAGGTAATTGACTCCGACCAGTCAATAAGGCCCGACACAACCCTTGAGCAGGTTGAGAAACTTCCGCCAGCTTTCAAGCCCGGAGGAGTGATTACTGCTGGAAACTCCTCACCGCTAAATGCCGGTGCTACTGCCATCATGCTCATGAGCAAAAAGAAGATGAAGGAATACGGCCTTGAACCAATGGCCAGGATCGTCTCCATGGGGTGGGCCGCAATCGACCCCAGCATAATGGGTGCAAGTCCAGTTCCTGCAAGTCTGAAGGCTCTCAAGCATGCCGGACTTGAGGTCAAGGACATAGATTACTGGGAGATAAACGAGGCCTTCTCCGTTGTACCCCTCTTTGCAATCAAGAAGCTTGGCTTGGATCCAGACAGAGTAAACATAAAGGGAGGGGCAATAGCCATCGGTCATCCACTTGCTGCGAGCGGTCCGAGGGTGACGGGGACTCTCGCAAGGATCCTTGCGGTCGAGGAGGCAAAGTACGGATGTGCAACGCTCTGCGGAGCTGGAGGACAGGGTGGAGCCACAATCATTGAGAACGTGAACGTTTAAACCTTTTTTCTTTTTGCAAGCTTGTTTAGTGTACTAAACAGAAAAATATATAGGTGTGTTTAGTGTACTAAACGAGATGAACTTAAGATCGTACATCATCGACAGAATCAGCACAACCCCCAAACTGGCGGAGATGTACACAAAAAGAGATGATAAAGATCTGCCCAAAAGGAGGTTCTACTTTTCCATAGAAAAAAGGTGTCGCAAATTCATTGATGGTGATGTGGGTAGCAAAACCATAATTATGCCCGGTCTGAGGGGGACTGGTAAAACAACAGCACTTCTACAGCTTTACAGATTTTTAACGGAAAAAATGAAGGTGTCTGCTGAGAGGGTGCTGTACCTCCCCATGGACGAAGTGAGTGAGCTTATCGGCAGCAATCTTCACGAGGCCTTTGAAGTTTACATAAAAGACGTGCTTGGAATGCACCCTGAAACTTTGGACAACAAGGTGTTTCTCCTTGTAGATGAAGTGCATTTCGATAAAAACTGGCAGATCGCCGTCAAGGTTTTGCACGACAGGAGCAAGAATATCTTCATACTCGTCACCGGCTCGTCGAGCATTGCCATAGAACTTACACCCGACCTCGTCAGGAGGGCCGCCAAGGAAGTTGTCTATCCACTCAACTTCTCCGAGTACCTCATTATGAAGTACGACATATACCCACCAAGAAACACAGCAAGACACATTAGAGACCTCATATTCGAAGGAAAGGTTAATGGCATTTCATCCCTCTACGATAAAATAAAAATGGAAATCTCAAAAAAATTGCCTTCAACGCTCTCAGCAGAATTTAGGAAATACATGAGGACCGGTGGATTTGCTTTCGGGATTGGCTTGGATGAAAGAGAGACTTTCAGGAGGGTGTGGGACATAATTGAAAAGATCGTCAGAATTGACATGCCAGCGATAGTGAACATGAAAACTGAGAACATACCAAAAGTGCTGAGGCTTATATCGTTTATAGCAATCCAAAAACCGGGAGGTGTATCGATTCCTGAGTTGGCCTCTAAGATTGATTTATCGTCCGCAACCGTAAGCAGTTTTCTTGATGCTCTTGAAAAAACACACCTGCTGTTCAAAGTTTTACCCTCCAATGGTGCGGGTGTTCAGGTTAAAAAACCGTGGAAGTACTACTTCTCCACACCAAGCGTAAACGCCTCCATAGCAGGGCTAATCGGAAAGCTTGAGAGTGAGGATGTGCTGGGAAACATGCTTGAAACACTCGTGGCCTCATATTTGAAAAGGGTTATAGAAACTCAGAACCTGCCCTACGCACTATTTTACGACGCAAAAAGTGGTGTAGATTTCATTCTTGAGCATTCTCTAACGGGAGAGAAGGTACCGATAGAAGTTACAGCAGGTGTAAAGGGGAAAGACCTAAGGAGGGTGCACAATGCTGTAGCGAGAATGAAGTCGAAGTACGGTCTGGTCATAACCGGTAGAGATGAGCTGAAAGTTGATGGTGAGGTGATAGTGCTGCCAGCAGTATTTTTCTCCTTCCTGTAAAAATTTTTATCACTCTGCCCCAACTCCAGCTTATGATAGTCCATCCCATTGATTACAGATACGGTACAGCGGAGATGAAGCGAATCTGGAGTGAGGAGAGCAAGATCAAGAGGATGATCTGGGTGGAGATCGCCCTTCTGAAGGCTCTGGCAAAAAAAGGTTATTTGAGTGAGGACGAGGTTAAGGAGATCAAGAAAAAAGCCCTGCAAATAACGCCTGAGAGGGTTAAGGAGATTGAGGCAGAGATCAAGCACGACATAATGGCCCTCGTAAAGGCAATAACCGAAGTGACTGGTTGTAAATGGGTGCATTTCGGTGCAACATCAAACGATATAATAGACACGGCAACTGCATTGCAGCTTAGAGATAGCGTGAAGGTTCTGGAGGTGAAGCTGAAAAAGCTGGCAAAACTGCTGACAGAGAAGGCTTTAGAATACAAAAACGTCGTCTGCTTGGGAAGGACGCATGGTCAGGCAGCTTTGCCGACAACCTACGGCTTCAGATTTGCAATCTGGGCTGCTGAGATAGCAAGACACTACATCAGGCTTCAGCAGATGAAGGAGAGACTGCTCGTCGGGCAGATGAGTGGTGCTGTTGGAACTCAGGCTGCCTTTGGAAGGGACGGTTTTGAGATTGAGGAAGAAGTCATGAGGCTGCTCAACCTCAAACCTGCCATAATATCCAGTCAGATCATACCGAGGGACATTTACTGCGAGTACATCGAATTCCTGGCAAATCTTGCGGCAACCCTTGAGAAAATAGCCCTGAACTTCAGAATTCTGCAGAGGGCTGAGGTTGGGGAAGTTATGGAGAGGTTCGAGGCCAAGCAGGTTGGAAGCTCCACCATGCCCCACAAGAGAAATCCGATTGACTGTGAGAACATATGCGGGCTTGCAAGAGTTGTGAGGGGCTTTGTTGAACCGCAGCATCAATCTGCCATCCTGTGGGAGGAGAGAGATCTTACAAACTCTTCAGCGGAGAGAATAACGCTCGTTGAGGCAACGATCCTTGCAGACCACATTCTGACGAAGATGATCAAGGTTGTGTCGGGGATCGCCCTAAACATGGATAACATCAGGAGAAACCTGGAGGTTCAGAGGGGGTTGAATCTGAGCGAGGCTGTAATGATCGAGATGACGAAGAGGGGAGTTAGCAGGCAGGAAGCGCATGAAATTCTTAGAAGGGCGGCAATGAGAGCCTACGAGAGAAATACAACCCTGCTGGACGAGCTAATTGAAGATAAGGAGGTTATGAAGTACTTCACTGCAGAAGAGCTGAAGAACATTCTTGATCCGGAAAGGTACCTTGGCACAGCCTTGGAGAGGGTTGAGAGAGTTGCTGAATGGGTGAAGGAAATGGTAGGATGAGCGAGAACAGGTTGAAGTTTAAAGCCGGGAATGTAGAATGTGAGATAGAGCTTTACGACAACCTCGCACCCATCACAGTTGGGGAGATCCTGAAAGCGCTGCCTATTGAGAGTGAAGCGAACAGATGGGGCGATGAGATATACTTCACGACTAACATTGAGGTGGAGGTAGAGGAGAACTCCAGAGACGTGGTGGAGCTGGGAGACGTAGCCTACTGGATTCCGGGAAAGGCCATATGTCTGTTTTTTGGAAAAACTCCGATCAGCGACGACAAAATAAGACCAGCAAGTGCCGTTAACGTTATTGGAAAAATTGTGAGCAACATCGAGGCCCTGAAGGGTGTAAGAGAGGGTGAGAAGGTTGTGCTCGAAAAAGTGTTTGAGTAAACAAGTAACCGAAAATAATTTTTTGATGCAGGTTCAAGGTTGGTTGATGATGAATCTGGCAGAAGCTGAGCGTAGCGATGATGACGGCTGTACTCTCTGATTACAGCAGGTCCTTTTCTGCCATCTCTATCGTTCTGTCTATTGCCTCTTTAAGTGCGTCGGGCAGGCCCTTTATCTCTATCTCCATAAATCCTCTCACAATTGCCGATGTGGCCTCATCCCTGCTCAGACCACGGGACATGAGGTAGAATATCTCCTCCTCTGCTATTTTACCTATTGCAGCCTCATGACTCAACTCCACGTTGGGATACTTTGCCTCAAGCTCTGGAATTGCGCGAATTCTCCCGCTCTCGTTGAGCATCAATCCCTTGCACTCCAAGTGCCCCTTCACGTCGGGGGCATCAGCAAGTATGTGCCCCCTCGCTATTATCTCTCCACCCTTGCTTATCGTCCTTGAAACAATCTCTGCACTTGCATTTTCTCCCCTCAGTATGGCTCTCGCTCCAGAGTCTATGACGCTGCCCTCAAGGGCAACTATTACGCTGTTGAAAACGGCCCTCGCATCCCTCTCAACGTAGGCCGTGGGATAGGTCTGAACGAGCTTAACGGGGTTGAGCAGGATGTAGTTGCTTATGAAGCTCCCACCCTCCTCAACGTGAATTGCCGTCCTCGGCCTAACCTCAATCGTGGAGTCCCAGCTGTGGATCATTGTGAAGGAGAGCTTTGCATTCTTCTTGACAAAGAACTCTGAAATGCCAATGTGCATGCCAACAACTCCAGGATGGGACGTGCAGCCCGAGATTATGTTGAGCTCCGAGCCCTCCTCAGCGATGACGATGTTATGGACTCTCTGCTTTCCAACCCTCCTCAGGTAGAGGCAGGCTTCAACGGGTATGTCGATCTTCGCTCCCTCCTTGGCCCTTATGAAGTACCCGTTCACGTCTTCCGTGTCCGCTTCCCTTGTGAACTCATCCTGATCCCTTCTCAGAATCTTCCAGAAGTAGTCCTTAAGCCAGTCGTACTTTTCCAAGGCTTCCCTTATGCTCATAACCTCAACGCCCTCGAAAAAGGACGCTATGGTTCTGGCCTGCTGATCTTCAAGCAGGAAGGTGCCGGATCTCTTGCTTTTGTCAAGCTCTATCCCAACCTCCTTCAGCCTTTCCGTATCCAGATCTTGATCTACTCCCTCATATTTCTCAGGCATTTCTCCAAACACCCCTCATACCCGTGGTTCCTAATCTGATTCAGAATGTCGGAAGGCTCGCCAATGCAGGCAATCCTGCCTTTGTAGAGTATCGCAGCATAGTCTGCATCGACATAATCCAGAATGTGACCCTGGTGGGTGATTATTATTCCCGCCTTCCTCCTCTCCTCAGCACTCCTATCCCTCTCCAGCAGCTCGTTTATGGCCTTTCCTATCAGGGCGACATTCTCCAGATCAACCCCGCTGTCCGGCTCGTCCAGCAAAATCAGATCGGGGTTCATGAGCATCAACTGTAAAAGCTCGGACCTCTTGATCTCTCCACCAGAGAACCCCACGTTTATCTCCCTGTAGAGGTGATCCTGCATGTTCATTTTTTCTGCAAGCTCCATGATCTTCTCTTCAGAATAGCCACCAATTCTCGCACAATATCTGAGAACATCGATCAGCTTAACCCCGCTTATTTTCGGAGGATTCTGGAAGGAGATTCCAATTCCGAGCTTTACCCTCTCGTTTGCAGGGAGGTTGGTGATATCTACTTTCTTGAACATTATCCTGCCGGACACAACCCTGTAGGCAGGGTTACCGATAATGGCGTTTAGGAGTGTTGACTTTCCGGAACCGTTGGGGCCAAACAGCACGAAAGTCTCTCCCTCTTTGATGAAGAGGTTAACATTCTGAAGTATCTTCCTATCCTCAACCTCCACGCCGAGATTTACGACCCTAAGTATGCCCATGATAGGCCTAAGGTGGTGGTTTAATTAAACTTTTTCAGAACTCCACGATACTTATCTCTCCATTCTCGACAATGGCAAAGGTTCTCTTTCCAGTAAGATACCCACAGACCTCTCCTGGATTCAGCAGAACACTTCTGCCATCCCTCTCAATTCTCGCCTCATGCGTATGTCCTGTAACAACCATCTCTCCAGTTTTACGCAGGATTTTCAGTATCTCCTCATCCGTTCCGTGATACACAATGCCACCCGGAAACTCAACGATGTCGCCGATCTTCCAGTTCATCTGCATGGCAATCTCGCTCAGGATCTTCCTCTCCCCATCATTGTTCCCAAATGCAATGTAAAATGGAACGTCCAGAGATGAGAACTCCTTGAGGGCAAAGGGAGAGATCACATCCCCCGCATGCACGATGAAGTCCAGCTTCTCCTCTCTCAAAATTTCAACGAGCTCCCTCACAGCAGACAGCCTGTCGTGAGTGTCACTTATCGCAGCGAACTTCATGACCTCAGATTGACATTGAGTTAAAAATCTATCCGGAATCTCCACTCCCTCTGCATTGCCGGAACACTGCCAAAGGCTTTCCTCCTTACAAACATCAGATCCTCAACGTCATAGCTTTCAAGGAACCTTCTAAGATTGACAAGCATGCAGCCCGGAATTCTGACCTCTGCAATTTCTGCCACACTTAAGGCTGCTTTAAGGTAGTCCCAAACGCTTTCAGCTCTTTCAATGTCAACAAGCTCAAGCAGCTCTCTATTCTCCCTGTAAATGGACAGGGGCTGAAGGAAAAGCTCATCAGCACTTGATGCGATCTCGGCAATTTTTTCCAGCTCCAGATCGTTTATCCCGGGCATGTAAACCGTCCTCACGACGGTGTATGCAACATCGGACATCGCCTGTATGTTCTCAACTACCTTATCAAAGAAGTCCCCACCCGTTATTTTCCTGTAGCTCTCCCTGCTTCCGGCATCAAGGCTTATCATCACGATGTCCGCTTTACCACCAAGCAAATCTGGATCGATGAGCGTACCGTTTGTTTGGATGTCTATCCTTACACCCCCAAATCTCTTTCTCAGCTCCTCTATAACCCTCACAACCTTCTCGGTGCCAACAACAAAGGGTTCACCGTACTGGGAGATCGTTATCGCCTTTGGTTGGAGAGAGCCATAGTAACCGGGCTTTGGTGCGGAGTTTTTCATAACGGCAACTCTTGAGTAGCAGAAAATGCACCTCAGATTGCATGCTGCCGTAATCTCATAACTTGGATGATGCACAGGGTTTTCAACCCTTTCCTCTATCCCCTCACAGTGAATGCAGTGCTTTGGATAATCTTTGAGTATCTCATCCATCATATGCGATCGAAAAGTCTCACAATGAATTCTGCAAGCTTCACAGCATCGCTTTTCGTTTTCATGAACGTTTTTGCCGGGACAAACCTCTCAGACTTCAGGTGTGAATCTGTTTCGTCCACAACAAGCACATCCAGAAACTCCCTGTAAACTTCAAAAACACCCTCAGGAGAGACGTCAAACCCCTTAGCCCTCATGAGCTTCCCTGCAGGACCGCTGAATGGGGTGTTGCCAGCAATTGGCGAAACTGTGATCACCTTCTTATCCTTCAAAAGTTCAGCAAAGTTCTCGACACTGAGAATGGGCATTATGCTTGTTATCGGGTTGCTTGGACCTATTACGACCTCCGTCTCCCTTTTCAGCCTTTTTCTAACCTCATCCGGAATCTTTGCCCTCTCAATACCTCTAAAGTAAACATCTACAACCTCCGGTTCTCCTCTTTTCTTAACCCAGAACTCCTGAAAGTGCATCTCTCCTTCTGTGGTTACAACGATTGTGGCAACATCCTCCTCGCACATCGGGAAAATTGGTGTTGAAACTCCGTAAGCCTTTGCAACAACCTCAGTCGCCCTGCATAGAGATTCACCCTTTCTGAGAACCTCGCTTCTCATTATGTGCGTTGCCCTGTCCAGATCTCCGATCATCATGCCCTCGTCAAAGCCCAGAGCTTTCAGTTGCCAGTGGGTTGTGAAGGTATCGTTCTTTATCCCCCACCACTTCTCGTCGTCAATTATTCCTGCAAGTGTGTATATGACCGAATCTATGTCTGGACAGATCTTGTTTCCCGAAACCCATACATCTTCGGCAGTGTTCACCACTACCCAGAAATCGCACACCTCTTTCAGCCCACGCATCAGCTTTGGTGTTCCCGTGCCCCCCGAGAGGATGAGCACTACCTGAACACCTCTCCAAACTCTGTGATGTCCCTTTCACTTTTTAGTAGCTCTCCCAGAACATCTGGAAGTGTGGAAACTCCAACCCTCACCTGCCTTGTTGTATCCCTGTCCCTTATCGTGACGGTGTCATCGTCGAAGGTCTGATGATCGATGGTTATGCAGAGCGGTGTGCCGATCTCATCGTACCTCCTGTACCTCCTTCCAATGCTTCCAGAGTCGTCGTAATCCGTGTAAAATCCCTCAGCTTTCAGCATTGCTGCGATCTCCTGGGCTTTGGATGTGAAGGGTTCTCTTGAGAGTAGCGGCAGCACAGCCACCTCAACAGGGCTCATCCAGCGCTTAAGCCTTAGAACTCTCCTCTCCTCCCCATCAACCACATCTTTATCGTAGGCATGCTCAAGAACGGCGTAGGTTATCCTGTCCAGGCCAAAGGATGGCTCTATGACGTGGGGGATGACTTTCTCACCGACAACCTCTTCCTCCACCTCTTCAACGTCAAAGTACTCCCTCCCGATCTTCAGCTTCTCACCGTCAACCTCTATCTCCACCTCATCACCACTGCCAACCTCCGCTTTTTCCAGAGCTTCGGCAACCTTCTTAGCTCTCTCTCTGAAAGCAGGACCGATCTTGTTCAGCTTGGGCACGATCTTCTTCTTCCTAACTTTAATTGGTTCGGGGAAGGGTACGAAGACTGACAGGTCCTCACCACTGTACGTGGAGTGCCTTTTCAAGTCGTAGTCTGTTCTGTCAGCTATACCAACGATCTCAATCCAGCCGTAGCTCGTCTCAACCTCTGCATCCCAGCAGTCCGTTGCATAGTGTGCCCTCTCGTCATCCTTGTGCTGCCTGAACCTCAGCTTTTCATCCTTTATTCCGACCTTGAGGAGAAACCTTCTCGTTTTGGCTATGAAGTAGCCCAGGACCTGGTTGGCAACTATCCCTTTCTCAACAGCTTCCCTGATAGGAAGTTCATGCTCGTTGTCGAACTTGTCCACAAGCCTTACAACGTCATCCGCATACCTCGAAAACTGGGGATGCGTTTTCTCCGCAGGATGGACGAAATACTCAAGCTCCGCCTGGTTGAACTCCCTCAGCCTTATCACACCCTGCCTCGGACTGATCTCGTTTCTGTAAGCTCTGCCAATCTGAGCAACACCAAAGGGTAGCTTATCTCTGAAGTATGAAGCAAGTCTCTTGAAGTCAACAAACATCCCTTGTGCCGTTTCTGGCCGCAAATAACCCTTCTTGCCTCTACCCGGCCCAATAGTGGTGGAGAACATCAGATTCATTGGTGCAGGCTCTTTGAAGCTGCCTCCACACTCACACTTCAGATCATATACCTCCATCACTTCCTTAACAGCCTCAACCGTCTCATCGACCTCTATTCCCAGCTTCTCCTTTACGTAGTGATCTGCCCTGTAAACCCTCCCACACTTCTCACACTCAATTGCAACATCCGTAAAGGAAGAGGCATGTCCGGAAGCGATGAATACCTCTTCAATACCGATGGTTGGCGTGTCAATCTCAGCCGCTCTTTCGTTGATCACAAAAAACTCACGCCATATCTGCTCGATTTTTCTTCTCAGATTATTTCCAAGAGGAGCATAATCGATGAAACCTGCCATTCCACCATATATCTCAAAGGACTGCCAGAGGAAGCCTCTCCTTACCAGCATTTCCATGAGGTCACTCATGTGCTGCCTTGCAGTGATGAGATTAAAAGGTTATCTTCTTATTTCTCACCCTCAAGGTAGGGGTATGGAGAGAAAGAAGATGGAAAAAATTGTCAAAAAATGGACAGACAAGGTTTTTGCCAGCTATCCCGTAAAGCCAGTTGTTGAGGTTGTGGAATACGTTGAGAACGCTGCTGGGAGAATACTGGATGGAATGATTGCCGCCTACCAGGGAGGCAAGAAGGTTGACATCGATGATGCCATCGACGATCTGATGAGGTTTCTCGCCACCGACAGAAATCTCAAGCCAGGGGACAGCATGGCTCTGCTTTTTGAACTCAGAAATATGGTTGCAGAGGAAATGAAGCTTAAAGGTGAGGACAGGCTTGAATTTGATCGGAGAGTGGAGGATATCATCTTGAAGGGATTTAACTACTACATCGCCTGCAGGGAGAAGATATTCGAACTGAGATTAAAAGAGAAAGATATGAACCTTGAGATGATGAGAAAAATAATTGAATACTCCCAACTCGACCAGACCAGGCTTAAGTCTTGACCCTGTCCGGGTTGAATCCCTTCTTTATGAGGAGTTCCTTAACCCTGTTTACGTGGTTACCCTGAAGCTCTATTGCTCCATTTTTGACAGTCCCTCCGCATGCGAGTTTTGATTTCAGATATTTCGCCAGCTCCTCCAGGTTTATTTCACCGCTGTCAATCCCCTCTATAATGGTTACCTCCTTACCGTATCGCCTCTTGCCAACTTTGATAACTATAAACTGCTGCTCCTTCGCTACCTCCTCACAAACACACAGATCTTTCGGTAGTCCGCAAACCGGACATATCTCCGACATCTTCCTACATTACCTCCTTTTTAAGAAGTGGACTTATGCAAAATTTTAAATTTTCGGTATGTTGGACACCACAAACCTCATAAATCCACGGAAGAATACAAGTTGAAAGCGGGGGTTGCCGAGCGGACAAAGGCGCGGGATTCAGGGTCCCGTCCCGTAGGGGTTCGAGGGTTCGAATCCCTCCCCCCGCACTCACAGCTTCTGACATGTTGGGCTGCAAGCTTCAAACAAAAATTAATTTAACGAATGGCAGATTGGCTGCATGGATCCAAAAAAAGTGGTTGAAAGCTACGAAGATGTGACAATAGGCATTTTCGGCTCCCATTCTGCCAAGGAAGTTGGAATGGCCGCAAAGGCATGGGGATTTAAGACAGTAGTTGTCGTCCAGAAAGGAAGGGACAAGCTGTACACGAAATACAACAGGCATCTCTACGATGAGTTCATAGTTCTGGACTCCTTCAAAGACATGCTCAACGATGAAGTTCAGGACAGACTGCTTGAGCTGAACACAATCTTCATTCCAAACAGGAGTTTTGCCGTGTATGTCGGTTACGATGGCATAGAAAAAGATTTCAGGGTACCAATTTACGGTAACAGGTTCATGCTGAGAGCTGAGGAGAGGGACTACGAGAAGAACCAGTACTACCTGCTGGAAAAGGCTGGTGTTAGATATCCGAAGGAATTTAAATCCCCAGAGGAGATCGACAGACTTGTTGTCGTTAAGGTGCAGCAGGCCAGAAACCCACTTGAGAGAGCCTTCTTCTACGCCATCTCTCCCGAGGATTACTACAGGCAGGCCGAAGAGCTTCTAAAGGAGGGTGTTATCAACGAAGGGGGACTGAAAAAGGCCAGGATAGAAGAGTACATCCTCGGTGCAAGATTTAATGCCAACTTCCACAGCTACGCCCTGAAGGACATTTTCGGAGACTTCGACTTTGTGGGTTTCAGCGACAGGAGGCAGGTGAATCTCCAGGGATTTCTCAACCTTCCGGCAAGAGATCAGCTCAAGATAAACCTGCCAGTCAAAAACGAAGAGATAGGACACTTTGGAGTGACGATGAGGGAAAGCAAGCAGCAGGAGGTTTACGAGGCTGCAGAGAAATTTATAAGGGCATGCGAGAAAGAGTTTCCACCCGGACTCATAGGGATGTTTGGATTGCAGGGAGCAATGGCGTACTCGCATGAAGATGAGACTAAGCTGGAGTTCGTTGTTTTTGATGTCTCCTTCAGGGTTCCCGGTGACCCGGCAATTGGCCCAACATCGCCCGAAATGCGGAACCTGTCACTGAAACACGGAGTTAGGATCGAGGATCCCCTCGATCTAACAATGATGGAAATAAAAAAGGCAATTGAGACGGAAAGGTTGAAGGATATCGTGACTTAGCCAGCCTCAAGCAGCTCTATTCCGTCATCGGTCAACTTCAGCTTTCCATCCTCTTCTTTTACGAACCCCTCCCTGATTAACCAGTCAAGGTTGAACTTGAACTGAAACTCCGAAAGGTCGAGTTCAGCTTTAAGCTCATCCCTTGTCTTACCCTGCACGCCAATGGCTGCGACCATCTTCCTCCTGATCGGACTCATCGAGGCCTTGAAGAGTCTCTCGTGGTGCTCCCTATCCCTCACCTTCTCTGCCACAACTCTCACCTCATACAGAAATCGAGTTCATTCAATATAACACTTTTCCAGGATTGATTTTTTTCAGCAGTTTCAGATCCGCAATTTCAG
>CBEUCM010000053.1:0-12691 GCA_965541645.1 uncultured Archaeoglobaceae archaeon
ACCAGTTTCAATGTTCGACCAGATCAAAGCTTTCTGATCTCCCCTCTCCTTGACGTGAAGCCCCTCGAACACCTCTTCAGCCCAGTTGAAGTACTCCGGCAGCTGCATTGTGTTCAGCCTGTCAAAGAAGTCCTTCATGGCCTTCTCCTTTCTCTCATCATCTGGCAGCTTTGTAAGCTCTATAAACTCCTTATACATCTCTACTAACGACATACTAACACCACACCTCTTTTAACCCATGTTTAATCACTAATGTTTCATTTAGTATTTAAGAATTTTGAAAGGCTACATATTAAATGGAAAAGTTTTAAGTCTCCAAAATCTTTACAATTTACCATGCCGAGCATTCACGAAAAGAGGAAAGAGTGGGAAGAGAAATGTCTGAAACCGTGGCTTGATAAGGCTGGGCAACGAGAGGAGAAATTTGAGACCCTTTCAGAGATTGAGGTGAATACCGTTTACGATCCCACAGATATAGAGCATATTGACTTTGTCAGAGATATCGGCTATCCGGGAGAATTCCCGTTCACAAGAGGTGTTTACCCGAACATGTACCGTGGAAGGCTATGGACGATGAGACAGTTCTCAGGCTTCGGCACTGCTGAAGACACAAATCAGAGATGGAAGATGCTGCTCGAGGAAGGAGAGACGGGCTTGAGTACGGCCTTCGACTTCCCGACGCTTATGGGTGTTGACAGCGACGACCCTCTTGCCGATGGAGAAGTTGGGAAGGTTGGTGTCGCGATCGACACGCTGAAGGATTTTGAGATTCTCTTTGATGGTATCCCGCTTGATCAGGTTTCAACTTCCTTCACGATAAACCCTCCTGCTGGAATCATTCTCGCCATGTATGTTGCCATAGCAGAGAAACAGGGGGTGCCGAAGGAGAAAATAAGAGGTACGATACAGAACGACATGCTCAAGGAGTTTCACGCTCAGAACACGCTTGTTTTGCCCCCTGAGCCATCGCTGAAGATCATCGTTGACATCTTCGAGTGGGGAATTGAGCACGTTCCGAAATTCAATCTGATAAGCATCTCTGGCTATCACATCCGTGAAGCTGGATCTACAGCTGTGCAGGAGCTGGCCTTCACAATTGCTGATGGCATGGCGTACGTCGAGGCAGCGATGGAGAGAGGGATAGATATCGACCGCCTTGCTCCTCAGCTGAGCTTCTTCTTCAACTCGCACAACGACTTCTTTGAGGAAATAGCGAAGTTCAGGGCAGCAAGGAGGATGTGGGCCAAGATCATGAGGGACGAGTATGGGGCCAAAAATCCCAGATCATGGTGGCTGAAGTTCCACACCCAAACTGCTGGATGTTCCCTTACAGCTCAGCAACCTCTGAACAACATCGTCAGAACCACGATACAGGCCATGGCCGCAGTTCTTGGTGGGACTCAATCGCTGCATACCAACAGCTTTGATGAGGCCTGGGCGCTTCCAAGCGAGGAAGCTGTCAGAGTAGCTTTGAGAACCCAGCAGATAATCGCCTTTGAGAGCGGAATTCCGAACACTGTTGATCCCCTCGCCGGCAGCTACTACGTTGAGTGGCTGACAGACAAGATGGAGAAGCTTGCGTGGAAGTACATCGAGCAGATAAGGAAGATGGGAGAGGGAAGCATGCTCAGAGGTGTGCTGAAGGGAATAGAGAACGGCTTCTTTGTCAGAGAGATCTCAGATGCTGCTGCGAGGTACCAGAGGGAGATTGAGGAGGGGAAGAGGATCATCGTTGGAGTTAACAAGTTCACGATTGAGGAGGAGCTGAAGATACCCATTCTTAAGGTCGATCCAGAGGTGCAGAGGAGGCAGATTGAGAGGCTGAGGAAGGTTAAAGCAGAGAGGGACAACGATGCGGTTAAGGTTGCCCTCGACTGGCTGAGGAGTGCTGCTGAAAATGACGAGAACGTCATGCCACCCATTCTGGAGGCTGTGAAGTGCTACGCCACGATTGGGGAGATAATGGGTGTATTGAAGGACGTTTACGGCACGTACAAGAAGCCCATAATAATCTGAGGTGGTTTAATGGAAAAGAAAATTAGGGTTCTCGTGGCGAAAGTAGGGCTGGATGGGCACGACAGAGGGGCAAAGGTTCTGGCAAGGTTTCTGAGGGATTCCGGCTTTGAGGTGATCTACACAGGCCTGCATCGCACTCCTCAGGAGGTTGCAATGGCGGCCGTGGATGAGGACGTTGATGTTGTTGGCATAAGTCTTCACAGCGGAGCGCATCTCGCTCTTGTCCCCAAGGTGATAAGGTACATCCGTGAGTATGGTGGAAACCCAGACGAGATGCTGATCCTCGTTGGAGGTGTGATTCCAACGGACGACATGGAGAAGCTCAAAGAGATGGGTGTGGATGAGGTTTTCATTCCTGGCACCCCAATTTCCGAGATTGTGGAATTTATAAAAAGAGAACTGCCGAAAAAGAAGATGATGGGAAATGAAAGTTGACGATATTGTCGAAGGGATTTTATCGGGCAACAGGAGGGCACTGGCGAGGGCAATAACCTACGTGGAGAATGAGTATCCAGAGTCCAAGGAGATAATGAGAAAGATATTCTCGAAGACTGGCAGAGCTCATGTGATCGGCCTTACCGGCTTTCCGGGTGTTGGCAAGAGCACCCTCGTGAGCAAGCTTACAGAGGAGTTCAGAAAAAGGGGCAAGAAGGTTGGAATTATTGCCATAGATCCCGGTTCTCCCTTTACGGGAGGCGCTCTGCTTGGTGACAGGTTAAGACTTGACGGAATGGATTCCAGAAAGGCCCTGTGGACGGATCCCGGAATCTTCTTCAGGAGTATGAGTTCTCGCGGCAGGGCGGGAGGTCTTGCAGCTAAAACAGGAGATGTTGTGAGACTTCTCGATGCTTTTGGCTTTGACGTAATACTGGTTGAAACGGTTGGAGCTGGCCAGAGCGAGGTTGACATAATTGAGGTTGCAGACACTTCTGTTGTGGTCATGATGCCCGAAACTGGCGATGAGATTCAGGTGAACAAGGCCGGCATACTGGAAATTGGAGACATATACGTTGTGAACAAAGCGGATCTCGGAGGGGCGGAGAAGGTTGAGAGGTGGCTGAAGTACATGCTCTCCTTGGATGAGGAGAGTGTCCAAATGCTGTCTCAGATGACGCATGCAGATGAGGCAAGGGTTGCGAGCGGGGAGTTCTTTGAAAGAAGGAAAGGTTGGACACCACCAGTGATACAAACTGTCGCGGATAAGGGAGAAGGCATAAAGGAGCTGGCAGACGCCATAGAGGAGCACTTCGAGTACATGAAGAAGACGGGCCTGATTGACAAGAGGAGAAAGGAGAGGATAAAGAGGGAACTCTTCGAGATCGTGATGAACGATGTTATGAAGCTTGTGAAGGAGAGAACGAACTACAAAGACATCATCGACAAGACGCTGAAAAATGAGATTGATCCTTACAGCGCTGCGGAGATGATAGTTCAGGAGGTGCTGGATGGTGAAAAAGGATAGCAGCGTAACGAGAACGGCTGATGGCAGAGTTGTTGACAAAAACTCCAATTTTGCGTGGTTTGTTGGAACTCTTGACGAAGCAAATGCCTTCATAGGGCTTGCAAAGGTCTTTTCGAAGGATGATGCTGTTAAGACTGCACTTGCAGAGGTTCAGAGAAGGCTCTTCGTTCTCGGTGTTGAGCCTGTGAGAAAAACGCTGAAGGATGAGGACTACGAGTGGTTGCTATCTGTTATCGAAGATTTTGAGAAAGCTGTAAAGAAGCCCAACAGCTTCATAATACTTGAGAAAGATCAGCCTACGGCCTTTCTGAGTGTTGCAAGGGCTGTTGTGAGAAGGGCTGAGAGGTACGCGGTAAGGCTTTACCGCGAGGGTGTGCTGGGCATGAACGCTGTTGAGTGGCTGAACAAGCTCAGCTACCTCCTCTACCTCATGATTCTAAAGGAGGGAGATGGGGATTTTGAGAAAATATAGGAGGTGTTATCTTGAGGGACGTTGCTGTTCTTGGAGTTGGGATGACCAAGTTTGGGAAGCATCCGGATAAATCGCTTGTCGATCTGTTTGCCGAAGCATTTTATGAGGCCTTTGAGGAGTCCAACATCGAGCTCAAGGACATTCAGGCTCTGTATTACGGTAACTTCGTTGGGGAGATGACGGATGGCTCCGGAAATTTGTCGGGATTCATGGCAGACGAGATCGGTTTGAGGGGTATCCCGGCGATAAGGTATGAGGGGGCGTGTGCATCGTCCAGTGTTGCCTTCAGAGAGGCTGTGAGGGCAGTTGCTGCCGGCTATTACGATATAGTGGCTGTGGGAGGTAGTGAGAGGCTGTACACTGCCGGTACAGCAATCGGGACAAGGGCCCTGGCAACTGCAGTTGATGGGGTCTATGAGATAACCGCTGGCCTCACCTTCCCGGGAGTTTTCGCTCTTGCAGCCAGACTGTACTCCAAAAAGTATGAAATTCCACTTGAAAAGCTGAGAGAGATGATGGCAATGGTCTCAATAAAGAACCACAAGTACGGGGCGGTGAATCCGAAGGCCCAGTTCTACGGAAAACTCGGCAACTTGAAAGTTGATGATGTCGTGAACTCCAGGATGATCAGCTCACCCCTCACCCTTCTGGATTGCTGTCCCATGACGGATGGTGGTAGTGCAGCAATTATCGCTGCTGCCGACATCGCTGAAGATCTTGTTGACACGCCGATATATGTGAGGGGGACGGGCCAGTCATCTGCCGGAGGGCTTTTCAGGCAGAAGGAGGACATAATTCGGGCAATTCCAAGGAAAAAGGCTTCGGAGATGGCTTTTAAGGAGGCCAAGATGACCCCGAAGGATATCGACTTTGTGGAGATCCACGACTGCTTTACGATTGCCGAGATCATAGCAACCGAGGCCATGGGATTCTTTGAGTACGGACAGGGTTGCTACGCAGTAAGAGATGGTGTGACGAGCATCGATGGGGATCTGCCCGTCAACCCGGATGGAGGGCTTATAGGCAAGGGTCATCCTGTCGGTGCTACAGGTGTGAGTCAGGTTTACTCGGTTGTAAAGCAGCTCAGAGGAGAGTTCAAGTACAATCCAGTGAAGGATGCAGAGACGGCAATGACCGATACGCTTGGTGGAGATTTTGGAACGTTGGTGAACATCATCCTGAGTGTCCACAGGAGGTGAGATCGTGAGGTTTACGGACTTCTTCAACGCCCTGCTTGAGGGGAAACTTGTGGGCCAGAAGTGCAGGGATTGTGGAGCTTACACCTGTCCCCCAAAGGCGACCTGCGATAACTGCGGGAGCAGGAACCTTGAGGCTGTGGAGATGAGCGGCAAGGGCAGAGTTATGACCTTTACAACAACCTACGTTGCACCTTCAGGCTACGATGGCGAAGCCCCCTACACAGTAGCGATGGTTGAGCTGGATGAGGGGCCGTGGATTGTCGGAAGGCTGGACATGCCAAATGAGGAGATTGAGAAGCTTGACCAGGATATCATAGGGATGAGGGTTGAGGTTTACGGCAAGGAGTTCCCAACCGAGCCCTTCTACCCGAACAAGGAGAAGAGGGTCGTGCCCATGTTCAGGCCCTTGCCCGAGAGGTGAGGTGATGAACTTTGAGCTTGATGAAGAGCACAGGATGCTTCAGCAGGCTGTTAGAGAGTTTGCAGAGAAAGAAATAATGCCCTACGGCAGAGAGTACGATGAGAAAAAGGAGTATCCAATGGACATTTACAGAAAGGCTGCAAAACTTGGTTTTGTTGGGGCAAGCGTGCCAGAAGAGTACGGTGGGGCGGGAATGGACTACCTCGGAGAGGCGATAATCAGTGAGGAGTTGACAAGGGCAGACAGTGGAATTGGGACAGCGGTGGATCTTGCAATTCTGGGAGTTCCGATGATTTTGAGATACGGCAGTGAGGAGCAGAAGGAGAAGTACATTCCACCCGTTGTGCAGGGCAAGGCACCATCAGCGATTGCAATAACCGAGCCTGATTGTGGAACTGATGTCGCAGCTATGAGGACGAGGGCTGTTAAGGAGGGAGATGAGTGGGTAATAAGCGGTTCCAAGACCTTCATAACCAACGGCAGTGTTGGGGGGCACACACTTGTTCTGGCAAAAACCGCTGATGTTACACCGCCGCATCGCGGAATCTCCGCCTTCATCGTTGAAACGGACAGAGAGGGCTACGAGGCGAGAAGGATAGAGAAGATGGGCATGAACTGCCACGATACATGTGAGATTACGCTTAAGAACGTTCGAGTTCCTGCTGAGAACCTTCTGGGTGAGGAAAACAGAGGTTTCTACCAGCTCATGGAGTTCTTCAACGAGAGCAGGGTGAAGATTGGTGCTCTGCATCTCGGCATAGCAGTAGGAGCCTACGAGAGGGCGATGGAGTATGCGAAGCAGAGAAAGGCCTTCGGAAAGCTTCTGATAGAGCACCAGGCAATCCAGTTCAAGCTTGCCGACATGTGGAAGGACATCGAGGCGGCAAGACTGCTGGTCTATAAAGCTGCGTGGCTGATAGATCAGGGCAAACCCAATCCAGCCTTAAGCTCGGCTGCCAAGCTCTTTGCAAGTGAGACTGCGATAAAGGTAACCTACGAAGCTCTGCAGATCTTCGGTGGGTATGGTTACACCAAGGAGTACGACATCGAGCGCTTCTACAGGGATGCGAGGGTTGGGACGATCTATGAGGGGACGAGCGAGGCTCAGAGGATCGTCATTGCAAGAAGCCTGATGGGTAAGGTTAAGAGATAATTTTTTACAACTTTTTAATGAGGTTCAGCATTCTGTAGGTGATTATCTCCTGTGCTCTGAGTTCATCGAGAATTCTCTCGATCCTGTCAGCATGCTCGGACACCTTTTCAACTACAGTGCTATCTCCAAGCGTGTCTCCCAGCTCAATGAACCCCTTTATCGCAGCGAGCGGATTCCTCAGTCTGTCTGCAAGGGTGTCAAAGTGGTTGAGGTTGTCGAGGATGAGTTTAAGTGCAGCCTTCCTGATCTCCTCCATCTCGGCATTTCTTGCAGCAAGACCAATATCTCTGGCAAGCGCCTTCAGCGTTTCCAGTGTTTCAGCATCGGGCATGGTGGAAACGACGATTGCACCGTACACCTTTTCGGCAATTATCGGTATTGCCATATATCCATCCTCCCTGATCGTGGACCCTATATCCGTGCACTTGCCCACAAGCTCTGAAACCTTCCTCGCATCAATGCCAGCAGAGTAGCTTGCCAGATCCCTACTTAAAAGCGATACCGAGATGCCAATCTTAAATCCAAGCCTTTCCACGTGCTCCCGAACTTCCTCAAGGCTTTGTGGATTCAGCCCTTTGCGTGAAAGGCACCTGTTCACATCGCTTGCTACTGACAGCAGCATGTTGATCTTCCTCAGCTTGATTTCACTCCTCTTTATGTCCGTTATGTCAACCGCATTTCCGAGCGCTGCAGGTCTGCCGTTGTAGAGTATCGGGGTGATAACGAACTCCGCATATCTTATTTCCCCATCCTTCGTCATGTACTTTGACATTGTTCTTACAACCTCGCCCTTCAGCGCCCTCCTTGCATTCTCCCTCGCCCTGTCTCCCAGCCCAACTCTATCAAAGGCTGTAAAGGCATCCATTTTGGCCCACTCCTCCTTACTGTAGCCTGTAAATCTCTCAAACTCGGGATTGCAGTACACCACTCTGTCATCCTGAATAACGAAGATTGTGGCAAGGGAGCTTTCAACGAGGGTCCTGTAAAGCTTTTCACTCTCTTCCAGTTTTTTCTGCAGTCGAACTTTTTCTGTGACGTCTCGCAGTATTACAAGTACCTCCAGATCACCGTTATTTTTCAGAATGCTCCCAACCACGTCCACCCACTTTCTCTCTCCCTGCTTTGTTGCAATGGGCACCTCTCCCCGTATGAACACTCCTGTGCGCAGAAACCTGATGAAGTCATCCAAAATGTCTTCTAAATACTCCTGCGGAAGGAACTCAAGAAACTTCCTTCCCACAACCTCCTCCGGCTCATAGCCAAGCTCCCGAATTGGGGGATTCACAAATTTAACGGTAGCGTCGCTCGACACAATTACTATGACGTCTGGGAACTTTTCAACCATCTCCCTGTAGGACGTGACCTCCCTTTCCAGTGTTCCAACAATTTCCGAATGTTTTCCGAGGTCAAAAAACAGGTAAACTTCCTCTACTCCGGGTATCCTCAGCACAGCATATTCTCTACCAGCTATTCTCGTCGTAAACGCATCTTTGTTTTTGAAGTCAGGTAACGGGTTCTCACCAAAGAGTTCGGTGGCCTTGCGGTTCTGATAGAACACTTCCCCACGCCTTACAACAACCACTGGGTAGTCCAGACTGCCAAAGGACCTCTCGAAACTCCTCAACTTCTCCTCTTCTGTCGTTCTAACAAGCACCTCCACGATCTTCCGGTTGTAAAACTCAACAAGTCTCGCCTTAATTCTAAAGCTAACCCCTCCAAACTCACCGTCAATGTCCCTTCCCTCAACCAGCTGTTCAAAGACCTCTTTAGCCCACTCCCCAAAGGCATCCCAGGCCAGCCTGCCCTCAACATCCTCAGCCTTGAAATCACTGTGCTCGTAGAAGGTCCGATTGCAGGTTATCACCACCCCATCCTCCGTCAGAAACACAAGACCATAATGAAAGTCCCACACGGACTCGTATGCATCTTTTATCGCCTTAGCCAGACTCTTAATGTCGAAGAGCAGGGTTTCTTCATCCTGCACAACAGCCTCAAACTCGTGGGGCCTTCCATCTGAACTGAGCAAAACAACCCTTCCACCCTTCTCCAAACCTTTTAGATTTTCCGGATTCTGGAGATATTTACGTACATCACCATTTAGCAGATTTTCTCTTTTGTAGCCGAGTATCGTAGTATCCCCGACTTCAACTATCCTGTATCCACGCAGTCTTATGGATGGATTAGCATGAATTTTCATTAATGTTTTTATTGTGTTCGGCCTTATTTAAACTTCACGACTCGTTGATAAAATTGTAGAGGTAATTCCCAAGAATCGTTTATATAGCCGCTAATTGATAATCTTTCCATGTACTTCATAACCTCGAATGAGGGCAAATACAGAGAAGTCAGCGAGATGGCCAGAAAGTATGGTGTGGAAATTGAGTGGATGAGAATGAAGTACCTTGAGCCACAGGGAAGCGATCTTGAGGAAATTGCAAGATTGAGCGCTTTGATGCTCGCTGAGAAAATTGACGGTAAGTTCTTCATAGAGGACAGCGGACTCTTTATTGAGGCTATGAAGGGTTTTCCAGGCCCCTATTCGAGTTATGTTTTCAAAACAATCGGGAATGAGGGTATACTCAAGTTGATGGAGGGTGTTGAAAACAGAAAGGCGTATTTTAAAGCTGTTGTGGCATACTATGATGGAAAAGAGGTGCACACCTTCACAGGCATTGTGGAGGGAGAGATTTCAAGGGAGATGCGTGGCTCGGAGGGTTTCGGGTACGATCCAATCTTCCTCTACCAGGGGAAGACCTTTGCGGAGATGAAAACTGAGGAAAAAAACAAGGTCTCACACCGCAAAAGGGCATTTGAAAAGTTTTTCTCGTCTATCATTTAAATTCAAGATCGTACAAGTCCGTTCTCCTATCTTTGAGAGTTGTAGCTATGCCCTTTTCCCTTTTCATTCTCAGCAGTTTGATGTCAACCTCTCCTGAAATAACAGTCTCCCCATCCCCCGCCTCACTGACTACGCCATCACCATGGATCGCAGGGAGACAGTATCGCAGATCTTCCGTAACCCTCAAGACCCTCAACCGGTGAGGAGAGGAGAGAGGCCAGTGCAACGTAAACCTGGTTCTCTACAGCCCTCGCACCACAGCAGCGTCTAACCCTCCAGTATCCATGCTCCCCTATCGTGTAGGACGGGCAGAAAATAATCTCTGCACCTTTTAACACCAAGGCTCTCACGAATTCTGGAAATTCCACTTCATAGCAGATGGCGATTCCAAACTTTACGTCTTTAAACTCAAAAACGTCGATTGATCCGCCTGCAGAAAATATCATCTTCTCAAAGCCAAACAGATGCGTCTTTTTGTGTTCCAACACCCCATCAGGGGTTGCTGCGAAGGCCACGTTGTAAAGCTCGTCCTCTTTTTTCACATAGGAGCCGATTATGCACAGATCTCTATCCTCGCAATTTTTTGCACAAACTCAAAAATTTTGTCAGCATAAACGTGCGTCTTCATGAGGTCTCCTGCAACGCTCTGCAGTTCCATGCTCCATAGCTCTCTTGGCCAGGTTCAGCAGCTCCTCAGTGTGATCAAAAAATTCTCGCTCACCTTCTATTTTTCTGCACTCAAACTGGATGCATGCAATTTCCATAAAGAGGTGTGAGGGAAGATATAATAGGTTTCTTAAAAAAGTTAAGAAATTTGGTTAGTCTTCAGACTCCTCCTCTCCACCAGTTTCACTTTCAGGCCCTTCCTTGCTCTCCAGTCCCTTGGCAGCGATGACGTCATCAATTCTCAGGATCATTATCGCAACTTCTGTTGCGCTGCTGATGGCCTGTGACTTAACTCTGAGCGGCTCAAGAACTCCGGACTCCTTCATGCACGTCACTTTACCCTCAAACACGTTGACACCGTAGGTAGTTTTGCCCTCCTCATGGGCCTTTCTGAGATCAACAAGTATGTCGATCGGATCCAAGCCAGAGTTCTCTGCCAGAGCTCTTGGGATGATTTCCATCGCTGATGCAAAGGCCTCAGCGGCAAGCTGCTCTCTACCGCCAAGAGACGGTGCCCACTCTTTCAGCTTTAGAGCTACCTCAATCTCCGGAGCGCCACCTCCAGCCACGACCTTACCACTTTCAAGTGCAGCTTTAACGACCTTTATTGCATCGTTCAGGCTCCTCTCCACCTCATCCACAACGTGCTCACTGCCACCCCTCACAAGGATTGTCACTGCCTTCGGGTTCTTGCAGCCCTCGATGAAGACCATCTTCTCATCGCCGACCTTTCTCTCCTCTACAAGCTCAGCCTCTCCAAGGTCGCTGCTGCTGATCTCTCTCAGGTCGGTGAGTATTCTCGCCCCGGTTGCTTTGGCAATCTTCTCGATATCGCTCTGCTTCACCCTCCTCACAGCCAGGATTCCGGCCTTGGCCAGGTAGTACTGGGCCAGATCGTCAATGCCCTTCTGGCAGAACACGACGTTGGCTCCGGCATTGGCCAGTCTGTCAACCATGTCCTTGAGCATCTTCTCCTCCTGCTCGATGAACTTCATGAGCTGATCTGGGTCGGTTATTCTGATCTCCGCATCGGTCTCGGTCTCCTTGACTTCGAGTGCTGCTTTCAGTACAGCAATCTTTGCATCCTTTATCCTCTTGGGCATTCCGGCATGCACGACTTCCTTGTCGATCACTATACCGTTGACGAGCTTGGTGTCTGCAACACTCCCACCCTGCCTCTTCTCGATCTTTATGTTGTCCTCATCTATCTTGTACTTGCCCTCAACCTTCTCTGCAACCCTCTTGACAGCCTCAACAACCAGTGAGGCGAGATGATCAAGAGCGTACTCGGAGTGCTTCCCTGTTATTGCTGTTGCGGCAATCTTCTTGAGGATTTCCTCATCCTCCACATCGATATCTATGGCGATGTTCTCCAGCACTTCCAAGGCCTTGGATGCTGCCAGCCTGTAACCTCTCGCAATGATCGTTGGATGAATGTCCTGATCCAGCAGCTCCTCAGCCTTTCTCAAAAGCTCACCAGCCAGGACAACAGCAGTGGTTGTCCCATCTCCCACCTCGTTGTCCTGGGTCTTTGCCACTTCAATAATCATCTTTGCAGCAGGATGCTCAACATCGATTTCCTTCAGAATTGTGACACCATCATTCGTTATAACAACATCCCCCAGGCTGTCAACAAGCATCTTGTCCATTCCCTTCGGCCCGAGGGTGCTCCTCACTGCCTCAGCAATAACCCTCGCAGCTGTTATGTTCATCCTCTGAGCATCCCTACCAACAGTCCTCTGGGTTCCCTCCTTCAGAATTAATATCGGCGTACCCTGCAACGTCGCCATTTTCCATCACCCCCTCTATTGCAAATATTGGTGGATAGGAATTTCTATATATATTTTTTGGTCATTCCTGTCCCGTCCCCGTTGGTTCCAAGGAGATACATTAAACACAGGAAATTTTAATTTTCGACCTTGCACTGCAAGGGAGTAGTTTCAGTTTGTGTCTATTTGCCCATCTATGGTTAAGTGTATAACATCTTAAACTTATCATCCAGAAACTTCTCAATCCATCTTTTTGCAAAAGATATTGATTCTGTCAGCTTTTTGAAAGCTTTGGCAATTGTTTCCTTCAATTCTTCAACATTTAGCGGTGATTTCTCTGAAATAACTCTTTTAACGCTCTTCCAGACGTTCTCAATTGGATTCAGGTCGGGAGAGTAAGGGGGTAGATAAACCAGCGAAATGTTCAGTTTCTCAGCTTCCTCTCTCACCCTCTTAGCATGATGCGTCCTGAAATTGTCTAAAATTACCACAATTCTTCTCTCAGGATTAGCATCTCTTATCCTTCTTAAAAACGCTATAAAGTCTTCAGCTCTGTTACTTTCAGGAAACTCTACCAAGCTTTCTCCGTTCAAGCAGTAAAATCCTGTAACCTTAGCTTTGACGTAGGTAGCTACTCTCCTAACAGGCTTACTAAAACTCCAGAGTCTTGCTGTGTTTGCATTCGCTTCAACTG
>CBEUCM010000054.1:0-12577 GCA_965541645.1 uncultured Archaeoglobaceae archaeon
TCAAGACGTTCTCTATCAGCTTTGCCCTTTCATCAAACCCACATCCGGGATCTACTATCAACGCCTCACTGTCAGAAAGCAGGATGTAAGTGTTGGACGATGCTGGCCATTTTGGAGTTTTTGACTTCAGCATTACGAGTCCTTCATAGCGGATAATATCGACCGTCATAGCAACCATTCAGCTGCCCTTTTAAGCTCCTCCCTTCTTCTCTTAAACTCCTCTTTCAACTCCAAGAGTTCTTTGAAGAAGTGCTCCTCAAACCATTCTTTACTAAGCCACCACTTGCCCTCTTTCAGCACCCTCAGCTCTTTGTTTAGCTCCGATAAACAGAGCGGGCATCTCAGCTTGTCATCACTGTATCTGAATACAGTGTTCAGGCATACTGGGCACTGTCCATCACCAATGTACTTCTCTCCACTCAGGAGCAGCTTTGCTGCGAGATCGAGCTTTTCAACGTTCTCTTTCTTTGCAACAACTTCAGCTGGCAGCGTTGCGTGTATCTCTATGTTGGCAAGAACGTTCAGACAGAAAGCCCTCGCAAGCATCAAATGCGTTGCAGACGCCCATCCCCTACCTTCTGCAAAGCCGTGGTGCGTTAGGATTATGCACTTCTTTCTGGAAAACGAATCAATGTGTGGCAGAGCCAAAAAAGCCCTGTCGAGTAGGGCTTTCAGCTTTGATGTGGCATCTAAGAAGTAGACGGGAGAAGAGATTATCACTGCATCGCTCTCCTCGATTTTGGTTAAGATCTCATAAACATCATCGTCGACCTCGCACTCCTTACCGTACAGGCATGCGTAGCAGGCTTTGCATGGCTCGACCCTCATTTTTGTTAGTCTAAGAATTTCCAGGTCTGCGTTCAGCTTTTTGGCTATGTATTTGGCGGCGAACTCGCTATTCCCGTTTTTCCTTTCGCTTGCCGTTATGGCGAGAATCTTCATGCTCTTACTCTGCATTTGTTAAAAAATATTTTTAGGGGTTTCATCATCTCGTTGAAAAAGCTGATGTTCGTTAAAGATTACTGGCTTGAGATAGGAGAATCATATCCATCAAATAACCCGCACAAGTGCAAAAGCTGTTGTTAAAGGGATGTTTGTCTTCATTAGTGTAGATTGTGATACACACCCCCGCAAGCCCATTTTTTAGTATCTTTTTATCTTTCGCATTTAGAAAATGTTAAGTATTTTCCCAAATGCCACGAGCGGTATTTATGCATTTTCTTACCTGCATATGTTTTGCGGTTTTATACCGGTTTGTTTCCTTTGAATGGATGTTTGATTATGTCTCTTTTCGTGGGAAGAATTTTGAATTGGTTGTTTGTGGATTGGATGGTTGATAAAAGAGGTTAAGTTCAAGGTTGTATAAGCACCCAATAAGTTTTTTATTTTTGAATAGGCCCAACGTCCGGGTACCCCTGCCTCTGCCCTGTGCCTGCAAGTTTCTGAAGTCTTTTCGGATTGACAAGCAGGTCAACTGCATTCCTCACATGCTCTCTAACCCTGTTCTCTGCCACCCTCAGCAGCTCATCCTCGCTCTCCGCCTCGTCCTCGTGGATTGTCACATCTATGACGTGCTTGTTGGTGAGCAGCTGAACCATAACCAAACCCATGCTAAGCACGATGTAGCTGAACATGTCCTTCTGCGTTCCTCCAACCCATCCCAGTGTTATGACGATATCACAGCCTTTTTCCTCAAGCAGCTTCTTTGCTGCAACCGGCAGATCCTTAATTCCCGGCACGGTGTAGCGTTCGTAGGGTATGCTGCTGATCTTTCTCAGCTCGTCGATGGCTATTTTACCCATGTTTATGCGGGAAAAAGTGGTGTCTGCAATGCCTATTTTCATTGCAGATCCCTCAGCAACAGCTGGGCAGCTTCGAGGGCTGGTTTTATGATTTTCTTCCTGCCAAGCACGTCTTCGAGTGCGGCAAGTGTTGAAACTGTTTCGAATTTGCCAACATTCCCCATCGTCCCGATTCTGAAGATCTTCCCCTTGAGATCTCCCTGCCCTCCGCTGACAAGGATTCCGTACTCCTTTTTCAGCGTCCCCCTCAGCTCACTGTCCGTTATGCCCTCGGGCATCCTTATTGCTGTTACTGTATTGGAGTAGCTGGAGTAGGTGTTGAGCCGGGGAAACAGTTCAAGACCAGCTTCAATCGCCCATTTCCTGACAGCAGCACTCAGTATGCGGTGCCTCTGAATCCTGTTTTCCAACCCTTCCTCCCTTATTATCTTCAAAGCTTCTGCAAGGGCAAAGAACAGCGGGACAGCAGGAGTATATGGGGTTTGCATGTCAGCAAGCTTTTTCCTGTACGATTTGAGGTCGAGGTAGTAGGGGCATCTTTCATTGTAGTACTCCCACGCTGTCTCTCTCACAGCAACCGCTGCCAAGCCCGGTGGGGCGCCGAGGCACTTCTGACTACCAACTATCGCAACATCTATACCCCACTCATCCATCTTCACATAGTCCCCACCAGCAGACGTTATTGCGTCCATTATTACGAGAGCGTTGTATTCCTTTGCAATTCTTGCAATCTCCCTCGCAGGGTTGAGAATACCTGTCGAGGTCTCATTGTGGACGAAGGCGATTGCCTCACATCCGTTCTCGAAGGCTCTCTTCACGGCATCAAGGTCTATCGACTCGCCCCATGTGAACTTCAGCCTCTCCACCTCTGTGTACCTCGAAGCTATGTCTCCCAGCCTCTCACCAAACTTTCCGTTCTCCACGGTTGCTATCTTCTTCACCGCACTGAAGGAGGCTATCGCTGCCTCCATTCCGGCAGTTCCTGAGCCTGAGATGAGGCAGATGTCGCCTTTTGTGCCAAACACCTCTCTTAGCACATCAACGCAGAAGGCCATCAGCTCGCTGAAGTCAGCAGTTCTGTGGCCGATCATCTGCCTTGCCATCGCCCGAATTATTCTCTCATGCAGCTGCACCGGACCCGGAATCATCAACAGCATTGTCTCCCTCCATACCTCTCCAAAATCCTCTCAATAATCTTGTGAGAGCTACAGAACTCGCACTCCTCCTTAACGTCAATCCTAACAACTTCGCAGCTCAAACCCCTCTTTTTCAGCTCCTCCTCAAGCCATCTTTCATCAAAATGCTGGTCGTGGCCCAGGACTATAACATCGGGTTTTAGCTCTCTGATCGGTTTGAACATGTCCTCCTCATCACCCAGAATTGCTCTGTCAACATACTTTATTGCCTCGACAACTCTTCTGCGCTGCTCTTCCGGGACAACGGGCTTGGGCTTGTGCCTGACGTTTTTCTCCCTTGCCACGATGACTATAAGCTCGTCTCCGAGCTTCTTTGCCTCTCTCAGGAAGGTTATGTGTCCTGGGTGAATTATGTCGAAAGTCCCTGTAGCCACGACCCTCTTTTTCATCTTCAATTCCGCATCGGAGAGGCATAAAAGTGTTATGCGATTTCGCCTGCGATGAGGTGGGCAACACTGATTCTGCTGAAGGCACATTCAATCGTGTCCGTTGAGATTATATCCCTGATCCCGGCCTTGAACAGCTTGATTGCTGCAAAATCTGCAAGAACTGCATGCACGCAAACTGTGGAAACCGTCTTAGCTCCAAGCTCGTACAACCTTTTCGAAGCTTCGACCACCGTACCTCCAGTGGAGATGATATCGTCCACGATAACGACATCTTTCCCTTCAACGTCCAGGTTCTTGGGTGAGATCTCTACAGTGGTGGCATCTATTCTTGTTTTCTCCAGATAGTCCCACTCACAGTTCGCAGTTTCAGCAGCCACCTTAACTCTCCCAACCGAGCCCCTGTCGGGTGAGATCATGATCACATCCGATTCCATGAAATGCTTACCTATTGTCTGCATGGCATCGAGATTTCTGAGCTTCTTGAAGTGGGAGGCCGCATCCTCACTGTGGATGTTAACTGTAACAACCTTCTCTGCTTTCTCCTCCAAAATTCGGGCTATCGCTCTAATACTGACAGCTTCTCCGGCATTGAAGGCCTTGTCCTGCCTTGCATAGCCCATGTACGGCACAACAACTGTTGGATTTTCAAGAGCATCCAGCGTTAGAATAAGGGTGACGAGATCGTCGTTGGAGTTCACGCTCCCGATTACTGCACACTCGTCACAGCCTTCAACCCTAACGTAGATCTCACCGTCCGGGAATCTCCTGTAAGTGACGTCTGCGATTTCAAAACCTGTAATGTCTGCAATTCTCTTTGCGAGAAGTGGGGAGGATGGACAGGGAACGATTTTCATGAAACAAAAAAAGTTTGAGGATTTTTAGCTTTTACCTTTCTCAACGAAGAACTTCAGGAGCTCAACGGGGATCGGCATAACTATTGTTGTGTTCTGCTCTGCCGAGATCTCATTCAGCGTTTGCAGGTATCTCAGAAGTATTGCCCCCTCGCTCTGGGCAAGCACCTCTGCAGCCTCCTTCAACCTCATCGCTGCCTGATACTCTCCCTCAGCCCTTATTATCTTTGATCTTCTTTCTCTCTCTGCCTCAGCCTGCATGGCCATTATTCTCCTCATCTCCTCCGGCAGCTCGACATCCTTGATCTCCACGGCGGTTACCTTTATTCCCCACGGATTCGTTTCCTCGTCTATAATCTGCTGAAGTCTTACGTTGAGCTTGTCCCTCTCCGAGAGCACTTCATCAAGCTCAGCCTGTCCAATTATGCTTCTCAGCGTCGTTTGAGCGAGCTGGGCTGTAGCATATTGATAATCGAAAACCTCCGTCACCGCTTTGGTTGGGTCAACAACCCTGTAGTAAACCACCGCATTTACCTTCACAGTTACGTTGTCCTTTGTCACAACTTCCTGCGATGGCACGTCGTAGGTTACAGTTCTCAGATCGACGACGATCATGTTTTCGAGGATGGGAATTATGAAGAACAGTCCAGGCCCTCTGGCGCCAACGAGTCTTCCCAACCTGAAAACAACGCCCCTCTCGTACTCCTTTACAACCCTGATAGCGGAAATCAGAAACAGCAGAACCACCACTGCCAGCCCAATCCAGTACCACTCCATGCAAAAAATGGTAACAAGGAGCTAATAAATCTTTTGACTGAAAACTAAACCGTGCATCTTGTTCTTTTTTGGAAGGAAGAATAAAAAATTAGGGGCAGCAGGGTATCTGAAGAATTCCCGCCTCCAGAACAACGTATCTGAGCATCGCTCCGCCAACAAGAACCAAGATTGCCGACAGGATTGCCACGTACCTTGTTGCACTTCCTTCCTTCCTGAGTTCGTAGCCAAATATCAGCATCAGTGGTATTGCCAGTCCGACCATCAGCACACCTCCGACAAAGTAGGGTGCGAGCCACCCTGCGAGTATCGTTCTCACAGCCTCTATTGCCCCCACTGGCCCGTAGCTCCTGATCAGAAGGAAGAGGGCAAGGACTATCAGCTCGACAAGCATTACAAAGCCGTCAGACTTTGCCAGATCCCTTGTTATTCTGTGCGTTTCTTCATCTTCTGATGGAGCGAGTATCAGAACGAGGGTTGCGAGTCCTGTTGAGAGGGCTGAAATCATGAATATGACCGGCAGGGCTGGGGCGTTCCAGAAGGGGATGTTGTAAACCACGCCTATGAGTATTCCCGTGTATGCTGCAACACCGATTGCCGAGAAGAAGGCCAGCCATCCAAAGGCCTTTGTGAGACCATCATCCTTCTTCCACGGAAGCCACTCGAACCACTTCAGCATGGGGGCAACGAAGAGGGCTGTGAATAGCATGAAGGCTGACAGCAGCGTTGAGCCAATGAAGATCCAAGAGTGCAGGTTCAGCCTCGGACTGATCAGAACCAGATAGAACCTCTCCGGATGTCCCAGATCGAGAACAAGGGCCATTGTACCGATGAACACTGCCACAAGTCCTGCTATCGATCCACCTACAATCATTCTGCCCGTCACACCCTTCCTCCAGTAGTAGAAGGACACGGCGTAGGCCATCGCACCCAAACCGCCGAGGAAGAGGTAGAAGGCGATAAGCTCTCCCCACCAGGGCTGCTCCATCAGGTAGTAGTGCTCAGGATGAAGTATCAGCATCCCCATCACCTCGGACGGATATAAAACACCTTGGGCTTGGTTCCGTACTCAGCACCGATCGGGAAGGCTTTGTTCTCCTTCAGTATTCTTGATACCTCGCTGTTTGGATCGTCCAGGTCTCCAAATATTCTTGCGTTGGCCGGGCAGGTTTCAACGCAGGCCGGCTGTCTTCCCTTCTCCACGAGGTGGGCACAGAAGGTGCACTTGTCGGGAGTGTGCCTTTCAGGATGGAGGTATCTTGCAAGGTAGGGGCAGGCAACCATGCAGTACTTGCATCCTATGCAGAGATCGTAATCGATCAGAACTATTCCATCCTCCCTCTGGTAGCTCGCACCTGTCGGGCAAACATGAACGCAGGGTGGGTTTTCGCAGTGCTGGCAGATTCTGTGCATGTACATGACATTTACGTTGGGAAACTCTCCCGTGACGATCCTGTTCATCTTTGTTCTCATTCCCGATTCGTAAGGAACATCGTTTTCCTCAATGCATGCCGTTATGCAGGCCTCACATCCGAGGCATTTGGCAAGATCTATAACCATGGCGTACCTCGTCATGGCTCTCACCCCTTCCTGATCCTCACTATTGCTTCCTGATTCAGCGTTACACCGCTGAGAACGTCATACTGAAGCGGCACAACGGACATCAGGGAATGCAGGCCCTTGGGTGCGCTGGTGAGCTGAGCGCTCTTCTGCCCAAATCCGGAGACCATGAAGAGCGTGTCATCCCTAACAAGCTCCGTTACGAAAGCTATTGCCTCCGTCTTCTCTCCTGTGTAAACGGATTCTAACGTGATTCTGTCTCCGTTCTTTATTCCAAGCTGCTTGGCCTTTCTGCTGCTTATCCACACTCCCGTGTAGAAGACATCCGAGTCCTCAATGAGCTTGGCCAGCAATGGATTGTCGGACGTTGAGGAGTGTGTGGTGAAGGGGCACCTGCTGTAAACGAGGTAGAGCTCATTCTCGGCAAGCTTTCTCTCCCACACCTTCGGCGGAACCCACCTTATCAGCGCATCCCAGTATGGATCCTTTGCCTTCTTCGCCAGAGATGCGAGCATGAAGCTGTAGAACTCTATCTTTCCCGTTGGGGTTGGGAGCGGTTTTGTGTAGGGCATCATTCCCACAAGCTTCTCCCTTTGAATTTTCACAACAGACCCCTTTGAGACAAGCTCGTTGTAGTTTACACCTTTCTCCTCCGCCTGTGCCCTCCTTATCCCCGCCACACCCTCTGCTGAATAGTAGCTTCTCAGCTTCTCAGCATCAACGTCCAGAACTTTGCCCAGTGTACTGAAAAAGACATCTTCCCTGCCGATTGCCCTCGTTATCTCCACCATCATGTCGATGAGGTGCTTGGTGTTGTAGATTGGGTCAATCGCCCTCACCCTCGTCTGAAAACCAAAGACCGGCACGTAGGGGATGGGGAACATCGGCTCGTCCCTCTCGATGTAAGTGGACTCGGGCAGCACGACGTCGGCATAGTACAGATGATCCTGCGGGAGGATGTCTATCGCAACAACAAAATCAAGCTTCTTCAAAGCTTCCTCCCACTTCGCCCTGTCAGGTAGATTGGATAGCATGTTGTGTCCCACCACGAACAGCATCTTTATTGGGTAGGGGTTCTCATTGACTATCGCATCGTACAACCCCTGAATCGTGTGGCCTATGTGGGCCGTAGCTATCCCCCTCTTCTCGGCCCACATCCTCAGCACGTTCTGTGGTGGAACCTCTGGAGCAGGCTCCTTCGCCTTGACGATCTGCGCAAGCCCCGTGAAGAGCACACCACCATCCTTGTTGACAGATCCAACAAGTGCGTTCAGCAAAGCAGCAGCCCTCCAGGTTAGGACGGAGTTAACGTACTTTGGATCATGCCAGCCAGTATCGATAACACCCCTCCTGAGTGCGAACTCCCTTGCAACCTCCCGTATCTTATCAGCGTCGATCCCTGTTACTTTCTCGGCCCACTCTGGAGTGTACTCAGAGATTCTCGACTTCAAGACTTCAAAAACAGGGCTTACCTTCTCACCATCAACCGTAAACTCACCCTCAAGTGCTGGAAGTAGAGCATCCTCGTGTTTGACGGCCATCTGCTTGGCCACATCATAAACAAGGTACTTCTTCTTTCCGCCCTCGTCCCAAACCTTGTATGGTTCACTATCTTTGAGGAGCATGGGTGCGTTGGTGTATCTCCTTACAAATTCGGCATCATACAGCTTTTCGCTGATAATTACGTTCATCATTGCCAGCAAAAATGCCAGATCTGTTCCGGGCTTGATTGGAAGCCACTCATCTGCCTTTGCAGCCGTTTCACTGTATCTGGGATCAAGGACAACCATCTTGAACCTGTTCCTGGACTGGCCAAGTCTCCAGCCATGTACGACGCTTATGCTGCCAGCAACGTTTCTGCGAAGGAAGATGACGTATCTGGCATTCTCGTAGTCAGTCATAATTTCTGGATGTTCCCCAAATCCGTAGGCTGAAGCCCATCCCAGCTTTTTGGATAGGAAGCACACTGCAGGTGGAATTCCCGTTCCGTTGGGTGTGCCGAGAGCATGGAGGAAAGCCTTGAAGAAGGGTTTGTAGTAGCTGCATGGAAGCCAGCCACCAATAACGGCCATGTACTCCGGATGCCCGGCATCCCAGTACTCCTTTATTTTTTTGGCAATTGCAGATATGGCCTCATCCCAGCTTGCCTCTCTGAAGGACCACGTTCCCTTTTCTCCAGTCCTTATCAGCGGGTTCTTCAGCCTGTCAGGATTGTAGAGTCTCTCCACTCCTGCATTACCCCTCGCACATATCTTACCGTTGTTTATCGGGTGCTCAGGGGTGCCGTGAATTCTGTGAACCTTTCCATCCCTCACCTCAACCTGTATGTTGCATGCTGCTGGACACAGAGCACATATGTTTGGGACGAACCTGACATCTGAGGGGGTTACTGCCTGTGCGACGCTTTTTGGCTGAAATTTAATGCCTGCAGAAACGGCAGTGGCTGTCAAGGCTGTCAGCTTGAGAAACTCCCGCCGAGAAATCATGGAAAGCATTATACTATAACTTTAATGAAGTTTTCGGTGTTTTTCATTTTTCTTAAAAACTATAAATAAATAATGATAATCTTTCACTTGCTTTTTGAAACTCTATCAAAGTACGGGCTTTTACCCGATGCAGATAAAGGAAGGCCCATGACAACATCAGAATTTATTATGCCGAGCTTTTTTGCGGCGATCCCTATCCTGTACATAATTCTTGTGTCAATCCCAAGAATTGCAGACAGCTTTGCCGCAGAACCGAGAGCTATTCCAAGATCCAGAAGTCTGAAGGCACAGTTTGGACCTACAAAGTTATCTCCCTTTCTGACAGCCTTTTTAAATTCTGCACAGCTCTCAAAACCGCATGCACCGCAGTTGACACCGATGGTCTTTTCGCCAGACATACCGAACAGAAGCAGGGCCTGAGACCTTCTGAGGCTCTCTGCGTCTCGTATGAAGTCTTTGTCTCCCGTAGTCTCAGCAAGTTCTTCCATTTTTTTCGATATCTCCTCCAGTTCCTTACCATCCACATACACCACATCTATCACGTCTTCCCCCTTGGATTTTGGTGCAGTTCTCGCAGATTCAGCAATTAGATAAGCAGCCAGCCTGACACCCTCTCCTTTGAAGTCCCTCTCATTCAAAATCATGGAGAAAAGGTCTGATCGACAGTTAAGAAGCTTTCGTTTTGATAGAGTTTGGAGACTGAGATTCTAATTTCATGTATGGTATTGGGTATCTCAATTCATATAGTACGAAAATTTTAAAAATGTCTGGAATAATTTTGAAATTGCTGTGCATATTTTTTGGGTGAGGAGGTGAAAGTGTGGAGGATGTGTACATTGCAGGATACCTGAGAACGCCCTTCTCAAGGAGTCGACCGAAAAAACCTGAGAGAGACGTTTTTCATCAGATACGGGGAGACGAGCTGATGGCTATGGTTCTTGAAAAACTGCCGGAGAAGGTTGGGGTTGACAAAGGAGCGATTGACAGGATTCTTGTGGGATGCGCCTTTCCTGTTTGGGAAAACTGGAGTTACGGGGGCAGAGGTCCATCTCTTCTGGCCAAATTCCCTGTTGAAGTTTCAACGACGCATATAGACATGCAGTGTGCATCATCACTCATTACCGCAGCCTATGCATACCTGGAGATAGCGACGGGCAACGCTGACCTGGTTATAGCAGGAGGGTACGAGCACATGACGAGGGTTCCCATGGGTATAGACAATCCTCACATAAGTCCCAACCTGAAGTTTCTGCAGGATGAGTACAGGGAGTACGACATGCAGACCGGTTTTGTCATGGGTCTCACAGCCGAGAGACTTTTCGAAGAAGCTGGTTATCTCACAAAGGAGGATCTGGATAGGTGGGGTTTGAGGAGCCACCAGCTGGCTTCAAAGGCTCTCAGGGAAGGATACTTCAGGGGTGAGATTCTGCCGATTGAGGCAAAGCAGGCAGATGGCACGACAGTTGTTGTGGAATCTGATCAGTCCATTCGGCCTGATACAAGTCTTGAGCAGATCGCATCTCTTCCACCAGCCTTCAAGCCTGGAGGCGTAATCACTGCCGGAAACTCATCACCTCTGAATGCTGGAGCAACGGCTTTGCTGCTCGCATCTAAAAAGAAAGTGGATGAGCTTGGGCTGGAGCCACTTGCACGAATTTTGTCCTACGGAACTGCAGGAGTTCCACCCTACGTGATGGGTAAAGGTCCCGTTCCGGCAAGCAGGAAAGCATTGGATAAAGCAGGATTGAAGGTTAGAGACATCGATTTCTGGGAGATAAACGAGGCCTTCGCTGTCGTGACACTGTATGCAATCAACGAGCTGGGAATCGAGGCGGAGAGGGTGAACGTTAAGGGAGGGGCGATAGCCATAGGTCACCCCCTCGCTGCAAGTGGGGCCAGACTTATAGGCACTCTCGCAAGGATTCTGCAGGAGAAGGGCGGGGATTATGGAGTTGCAACTGCCTGTGTTGGTGGCGGGCAGGGTTGTGCTGTTGTTATTGAGAGGGTTTAGGTGATGTGAATGAGAACGTCTGAAGAGTATAGGCAAGATTTGTATAATATGAAGCCAAATATCTATATCAGGGGTAAGAAGGTTGGCAGGGACAGTCCCGATTTGAGGGGTGGGATCGATATAATCTCCAAGACCTTCGATCTCGTCGATCATCCAGCTTTCCGGGATCTTCTCACAGCCAAGTCCCATATAACCGGAAAGAGGATCAACAGGTTTACCCATATTCACCAAACTGCCGAGGATCTGATAAAAAAGCAGGAGATGACGAGAAAAATATGTGGGGTTGTTGGCGGGTGTATTCAGAGGTGCATGGGCTGTGATGCGATGAACGGTCTTTCAATTGCCACCTTTGCGGCAGACATGGAACACGGGACTGATTACCACAAGAGGTTTCTCGAGTACCTGAAGGAGTTCCAGGAAAGGGATCTTGTGGCTGCATGTGCTCAAACCGATGTCAAGGGGGACAGATCGAAGAGACCGCATCAGCAGGATGACCCCGATATGTATGTTAGGGTTGTTGAGGAGAGGAGCGATGGCATTGTTGTAAGAGGTGTGAAGAACTGCATAACGATGGCTGCGGTTGCGGATGAGATAATAGTGGTACCGACAAGGGCCATGAGTCCCCAGGACAGGGACTACTGCGTGGCCTTTGCCCTTCCCGCAGACACCGAAGGGGTCAAGCTTGTGGCGAGAACTTCAAAGCTTAGATCGCCAAAGGGTTTGGAGATGCCCCAGGGGGAGTTTGGGGATGACGAGAACATGGTAATATTCGATGATGTTTTCGTGCCGTGGGACAGGGTTTTCATATGCGGTGAGCACAGATATGCGACGCTCGCAGCCTACCTCTTTGCCCTCTTTCACAGACACAGCTACACTGGGTGCAAGCCGGCAACAACCGACATAATAATGGGTTTTGGTGCTTTAATCGCTGATTACAGCGGTGTTTATGACAAGCACAACATAAGGGAGAAGCTGGTTGAGCTTGCAGCCACTGCTGAGCTCGTTTACTCTGCCGGGATAGCTTCAGCTGTACACGGTACCAAGACTCCCGCAGGCACGTTTATGCCCAACGAGGTCTATGCCAATGTAGGAAGGAGGCATGCAGGTTTGAACTACTACAGGGAGCTTGAGATCCTTGCAGAGCTGGCTGGTGGATTGCCCGCTGCACTGCCCTTTGATGAGGACTTCCTCAGTCCTGAGATTGGCCCCCTAATTCAGAAGTACATCAAGCGCAGAAGCGGTGTTTCGGCTGAGGACGTTTACCGCTGCCTTTACGGTATATCCAACATTCTGTGCTCATCTCTTGGAGGTACTATGGCCGTTGCAGGTGTGCATGGTGGCGGATCTCCAGTTATGGAGGAGATAGCAATATGGAGAACGTACAACTTTGAGAAAAAGAAGGATCTTGCCAAGTACTTGGCCGGCATTAAAAAAGAAATGCCGGACTAATTTTTTTACATCAGAGGATGCTTCCTCACCGTACTCAGCCTTGAAGGTATCTTACCCAT
>CBEUCM010000055.1:0-12511 GCA_965541645.1 uncultured Archaeoglobaceae archaeon
TAACTACAGGCTTTTGGCTCGGTCTGCTGAAAAGGGTTCCAACATGTTGTCAAAAATGAGGGGTTGCTGGACATAAAATACATGAAAGAGGTGACACGATTAGCCCACATTACTATCTCGTCATGGCTGGTGATTACAGCAGGACCCTCGAAAGGTAAAAGCGTCCTTGGGTTATAAAATACGTTATTTCTATTCAAAACCGTCTCGGCTAATTGAAGAGCTGGAGAAAATAGGTGTGAAAATATGTATTGCCACACCAATAAGAAAAGAGATGTGGGAACGAGCGGAGATGTATCCAGAGCAGGAGACAAGGACCTAACCCTAACGGACAAACAGAGGAGGTACATAGCAATGTTCAGATAAGTGCTTAACTTTCCAAAGAGTAGAATGCTAAACAAAGATCAGAAAGATTAATTATTGTAAAATAGACAATAGTATATGCAGGAGGAGTTTTTTAAAATAACCGAAGAGAACGTTAGAAAGCTCAGAAGGAGATACCACAAAACAAGAAGGTGGATAATCGCTGATTTTCTAAAAAGGAGCGGCTGGAGATATCCAAAAAAGACTGCACTGATCTTCAACCACCCTTCTAAGGGAGAAATAAAAATGACGTACCCTGAACTTGACAGGGAGTCGAACAAGCTGGCAAATGCATTCCTCGACCTTGGGATTCAGAAATACGACAGAATTGCGATCCTCGCCCACAACACACTCCACCACGTCCTGACGATTTTTGGGGCAGCAAAGGCCGGGGCAATCTACCTCGCCTTGAATTACCTGATGTACGGCAAGGATCTCGCTTACTGTGTGAACCATTCTGAAGCCAAGGTGCTTATTGTGGAGGACTCTCTTTACGAGAGGATCAAGGATGTTCTGGGTGATCTCAAGACTGTTGAGACCCTCATATGGTCTAATCAGGGCTCGAGTTCTCCACCACCTGATGACAGGTGGCTGGACTTCGATCAATGGTACAGCAGCCACTCTTCAGAAGAGCCGGATGTCGTGATGAACATCGAAGATCCGGTGCAGATAACCTACACCAGTGGAACGGAAACACTGCCAAAGGCGGTGGTACATCTCAACGAGTCCCTGATTGCCCAGTACGTTGGTTGCATAATTGACGGAGAGTACAAACCTGACGACATCTGCCTGAATACAATGCCAATCTACCACTGCGCTCAGCGAGACGTTTTCATGATGCCCATCTTCTATATTGGAGGTACCAACGTCATGCTGGTCGATCCCCAGCCGGAGAACATCTTGGAGTATGTGGATAGATACAAACCAACAATGCTCTTCCTCGCCCCTACGGTTTGGATCGGGTTGCTGAGACATCCTGATTTCGAGAAGTACGATTTGAGTTCACTGAGGAAATGCTATTATGGAGCCTCAATCTTCCCAGAGGGGCCCCTCAGGGAGTTGATGGAAAAACTTCCACAAGCAAGATTCTACCAGTATTACGGTCAAACAGAGCTTGCTCCCTATCATACAGTCGCCAACCATGATGAAGTACTGAGGTGGCCGAGAACTGCAGGTAGGAGCGGATTAAACATGCAAACGAGGCTTGAAGACGAAAACCACAACGAAATAACCCAACCCGGTGTACCTGGAGAGATATGCGGCAGAGGTCCGCACGTGATGCTCATGTACTTTAAGGACCCCGAAAAGACTGAGAAAGCCTTTGAATGCGGGTGGTTCCACAGTGGAGACATTGGAGTGATGAACGAGGAGAGGTTTATTGAGGTTGTGGACAGGAAGAAGGACATGATAAAGACCGGAGGAGAGAACGTTTCGAGCAGAGAGGTTGAAGAGGTTATCTACAAGCATCCCGACGTGTGGGAGGTTGCAGTGATTGGTCTACCCCATGAGAAGTGGATTGAGGCTGTTACGGCAATAGTGACGCCAAAACCTGGAAAAACAGTAAACCCTGATGATATAATTGAGCTATGCAGAAAGGAGCTCTCCCCCTTCAAAGTTCCGAAAGCGGTAATAGTTCTTGATCCGGAAAAACTTCCGAAAACCCCGTCGGGCAAGATAATGAAGAGAGAATTGAGGAAGATTTTTGCAGACTACTATCGCTCCTAATTTTTTCCTTGTTTACCCTATTCATTTCGCTTGCTTTATTCCACACCCAATCACACCTCGTCTAACTGCCCATTTATTTTTCCCAGTACTTCCTGAGCAATGCCCTTAACTCCTCCGACTCAAGCCACCCTGTATCGAGCCTGTCAACTATCTCCTTTATCTTGTCCACCTGTCTTAGTATCCTCTCCTTTACCTCACCCTCCCCCTCCATTTCTGCAAGCAGCGATATCGCAGCTAACGGATTTCGTATCTTATCTGCCAAAATTGCAAACTGCTCTATGTTTCTCTCGATCTGCTCGTACGCTATCCACCTCTGCTCTTCCGCCTCCTTTGCGTGCACCACAAAGGCCAGATTGCTTGCAAGGGTTGACAAAACCTCCCTCTCGTCGCTGGAGAAATCCCAGTAGGAGCTGACAACCAGAACACCCAGAACTGCCTCCCCGTACTTCATCGGTATGGCCAGGGTGTAGTACTTGCCGTGCAAGTTTTGACATCCATCTATATGCTTTCCAGGAGTGAGATGAAGAGTTCTCTTCTCTGATAGAACGGTTTCCACGCATCTTGGGTTGACAACATCCTCAATGGCGAAGATCTTGGTCTCATCGTCTGTGACGAGGCCAATGATGCAGGACACGTACATCTCTCCGAGCCTCTTAACGGTGAAATCAAAGATGGCATCAATGTCCTCACCCTTCATTATCATGTCGTTGATCTCGTTCAGTATCAGCAAAAGCTCGTTAAGCAGCTTTATGCTTGAAATGTCGCTGGCTATAACCAAGCAGAGCTTTCTACCACCCACTTCTACAGGTATGAAGGTCGAAAGAAAGTGTCTCCCTCCCCTGCGATCCTCAAATCTAACTGGCTTGTCCTCTTCCAAACACTTTCTCAAATAGAACATCCTCCTCTCAGCAACTTCTGGCGGAAAAACCTCGTAAAAATTCCTTCCTACAGTGTTTGACCCTATGCTCTGGATCATTGACGGATTTGCCTCTACAAAAATACCGTTTTCATCAACAAGCGCAATGAGGATTGGGGAGTTCTCGACAATTTTTCTGAATTTTTCTTCGCTCTCCTGAAGCCTCTTTTCCATCTCAAGCTTCTCTGTCAAATCAATCATCATACCAAGGACCGCTGTCCCTTTCTTATAGAATGAGCCATAGATCTCGAAAGTTCTGTCCTCTCCACCTTTCCTAACCACCTTAACACTATATCTGAAGGATTCGACCCAACCCTCCTCCACGAGCTTGAGACTTCTGTCAATCAGCTCCCTGTCTTCGGGATGAACGAAATCAAGAAAGGGTCTGCCTATCAGCTCCTCGGGTTTGTATCCGAGCATTTCCGCACACTTGGGGTTGAGGTACCTCAGAATACCATTCTCCACAAGAAACATTCCTACAGGTGCCCTCTCAGCAAGCATTCTGAACATCTCTTCTGATTCCTTTAGCTTCCTTTCAGCCTCTTTTCTGCCCGTTATGTCCCTTGCAATCCAGTGAATGGCTATAACCTTCCCTTTTGAAGTGACTGGCTTAACCGTTGCCTCCACCCACACTCTCTTCCCCTCAGCATTCATCAGCGGCAATTCCAGAACATCCGGCAGATTTGCTGCAGCAATTTTTCGAATTTTGGTTGAAATCACAGACACATGCTCTTTTTCAATAAAGTCCGTGATCTTTGCCCCCTTAATGTCATCCTGCCCCAAAAATTCCAGAAACTTGTTGTTTGCATCCAGAATGCTTCCAGTGGTGTCGGTGACAAACATCATGTCTCCAGAGTTTCTCCACAGCTCCTCGTACCAAGACTGCCTTTTGCATATCAATGCAACCACTCCAGATGAAAGTGGCTTAAGAAGGATGATACGGTCAACCACTTCAACAACATGCATTTCTCTGCTTCTTATCACATTTGCCAAGGCTTTTTTCACCTCGATGCTGTGAAAAACGTCCGGTGGCTGCCCCTCCACCACCTCACCCTCAGCGTCCAGAAGAACCGCCGAACACTCTGAACCGGTCAAAATCTTAATTATGGTGTCCCAGTTCTCACTGAAAGCTTCAGCTATCCATTCCACCGCATCCTTTTGTCCTTTTGCTGTTTTATCCACTTCCCTTGGGAACGTCATTTTGTATCTTACTACAATTTTAAATTTCAAACAATTAAAAATCTTCCGGTTAGTTTTATGAATGTGTTAAAAAACATTCATAAACTACATACCCAACCAATTTCATGGAGTTCGGAACGGTTGCACCGACTTTTCCGCCAATAAGTGATGTACCGAAGACAGTGAAAAGGATGGAGGAAAAGGGCTATGCAGCGATCTGGGTCGCAGATCATTTAATGGGCTGGTATCCCCACGATCTGTGGAAAGAGACTGTATTTGCAATGCGCTATCCATCATGCCACATGTTCTACGATGCCTTCTGCGAAATCTGCTATTCTGCACCTTTTTCCGGAAAAAATAAAGTTTGGAGTGAGCGTTACGGAGGTATTCAGAAGACATCCTGCCGTTTTGCTTCAACAAGCTGTCACTGCCAATCACGCAACCAATGGGAGGTTCATTCTGGGAATTGGTGCGGGTGAGGCTGAGAACATAGTGCCCTACGGGATAGACTTTGAAAAGCCGGTTGCAAGACTTGAGGAGGCGGTGGAGGTTATGAAACTCATGCTCAACAGCGATTATGGCGAGTCCATTAACTTCCAGGGCAAGTTCTACAGGCTGGAAGATGCAGTCTTCGATATTAAACCTGTGGGAGAGATGCCCTTCTGGTTTGGTGCTCATGGAGACAGAATGCTCAGGCTCACAGCAAAGCATGGTGATGGGTGGCTGCCAACAACTTTGCCTCCAGATGTGTACGCTGAGAAAGCTGCAAAGCTTGAGAGGTATGCAAAGGAGTTTGGCAGAGACCCGGGTGAGATAACCAAGGCAATCTTTGTCAGCCTGATAGTTGATGAGAAACCTGAGGACATTGAGAAACTCCTCAAGTCGCCCATTCTCAGGGTGCATGCACTGCTTTTGCCATCCGAGTTCTACGAAGCTCTTGGCTACAAACACCCATTTGGGAAGTTCTACGGTTTGCTGGACTACATTCCCACAAAGTACACGAAAGATCAGATAATGGAGGCTGTAAGGCAGGTGCCGGATGAGGTTATGAGAATAGCCTACATCGTCGGAACTCCTGAAGAGATAGTCCAGCAGTTTGAGCAGTACGAGAAGCTGGGAGTTGACCACATCGTGATATGGAACCTCACGTACTTTGGAGATGTGAGCAAGATAAAAACATCCTACGCCTTGGTGGATGAGATAATAGGTCACTTTTAGCGGGCAAACCTTTTATTGCCCTGACACCTTTTTTTAGATTATGACTTTAATGGAGGATGCGAGGAGAGGAGAGGTTTCCGAATTCGTGAAGAAAGCTGCGGAATATGAAGGTATTGAGGTTGAAAAACTCCTCAGGCTCATATCTCACGGTTATGTTGTTATTCCGAAAAATGTTGGAAGGGAAGTGAAGCCAAGAGCTATAGGCATGTTTACGACAACAAAGGTTAATGCAAACGTCGGCACATCCATAGACTACGTGAACGTGGATGAGGAGGTTGAAAAGGCCATTGTTGCCCAGAAAGCTGGGGCTGATGCGGTGATGGACCTATCTTCCGGAGGCAATCTTGATGAGATCAGAAAAAGGATAATGGATGTCACAGAAGTGCCCTTCGGCACCGTGCCCATCTACCAGGCTGCGAGGGACTGTAGCGTGGTTGTTGACATGAGCGAGGACGACTTTTTCAGGGCTGTGGAGAAGCAGGCGAAGGATGGTGTTGATTTCATGACCATACACTCTGGCGTGAACTGGATAACGGTTGAGAGGCTTAAGAGATCCAACAGGCTGCTTGGGGTTGTCAGCAGGGGAGGAGCGATAATAATCGGGTGGATGCTCCACAATGAGAGAGAGAACCCCTACTACAGGGAATTTGACTACCTGCTTGAGATCCTCAAGGAGTACGATGTGACCATCAGTCTTGGAGACGCTTTCAGGCCCGGCTGCATTCATGATGCCGGGGACAGGGCGAAGTACACGGAATTCGTCGTGCTGGGAGAGCTTGTGGAGAAATGCAGGAATGCTGGAGTGCAGTGCATGGTTGAGGGGCCGGGACATGTGCCCCTCGATCAGATTGAAACGTCTGTCAGGGCGATGAAGAGCGTTACAGACAACGCACCGCTCTACTTGCTCGGACCACTTGTTACAGACATCGCCGCTGGCTATGATCACATTGCTGCTGCGATAGGTGCTGCAATAGCCGGAATGGCGGGGGCAGACTTCATATGCTACGTCACACCCTCAGAACATCTCGCTCTGCCGACAGTTGATGATGTGAGGGAGGGAGTTATTGCGGCAAGGATTGCTGCCCACGCCATAGACCTGATAAAGGAGGGGCAGAGGGAGAGGGCGAGGAAGAGAGACTATGAAATGTCTCTCGCCAGAAAAAACCTGAACTGGGAGAGGCAGTTTGAGTTATCAATTGATCCTGAAAGGGCGAGGGAGATATACAGCAGAAGAAAGTCGGAAAGTGATGCCTGCAGCATGTGCGGAGATCTCTGTGCCATAAAGCTTGTTAAGGAGGCTTTTGAGCGGAATTGAAAAATTACCCGTACTTCTCCAAAATCTCGGCAAAGGCGTTGATAACGTAGTCCATCTCCTCGTATCTCAGGCCATAGGTTGAGAGCTTGAAGTACCTCGTTAGTCCGGGTTTTATCCCGTGTATTCTCTTGGCTTTCAGCTCCCTGTAGAGGAAAAACCTGCCCTTTTTAACTCTCTTTGAAATTTCGTAAAGGTTCTCGGCATGGAAGAACATGAGGTCGTGGTTGTGTGGCCTATCTCCAAGCTGCTTTATTCCCAGTTCCTCCATTTTGCTGGCAAAGTACCTGGCCTTCTCCACCTCTTCATCCCACCTCTTGACCCTCTCCCTTACATGGGGGAAGGAGGCCATCAGCGTGATGATGGTTGCACCTCTGGCAGTGCAGCCGAGAAGCTCCACTTCCTTGTTCTTGTACTTGGCCGATCTTCTCAGCACAATCTTCTCCCACTCTTCCTTCATTCCCAGCACACCAATCGGGCCGCTTGCAGCCATAGATTTGTGTCCGCTGCCAACAATGAAATCTGCACCAATTTTTTTGAGGCTTACGGGCATTCTGCCAACAGCGTAGGCTCCATTAACCAGAAGGGGGACATCATACTCGGAGCAAATTTTGGCAATTGCCTTAACGTTGGGAATGTTGCCATAGTTCCCGTCTGGGTAGGTTATTACTGCCAGAACAACCTCACCCATTTTTCTTGTATCCTCTAAGGTTTCAGCAAACTTCTCCGGCAGGATCTTGTACTCGGGATAGTCTGTTTTCGGAACAAAGGCAACCTTCAGTCCAGCCCTTTCAGCGGCAACATAGCTCGAGTAGTGGGCGTTCCCGTCCATAACCACCCATCCATCCTTCTTCGCCTCCATCTTCGCCAGAGCATTCATAACTGCAAACTTCGCCTCCCGTGCACCGTTTGTAACCCTCGCAACATCACAGCCCAAAAACTCGGGAAGCTGGTTGTGGATGAAGTCGTGAATCGGAGGAGTTTTTATCTCATCCAGCCTTCCTGTGGTGCAGAAGTCGCACACGCTGTAGCCATCACCCCACTCAACAAGGGCCTCTCTTGCAGCTTCAGTAAGCTTTCCCCCAGTCTGAAGGGGATCGATGTTTATGAAGTCCTTTGTCTCTCTTTTGAACATGTTCCAGCAACGACAGGAGGTTAAAAAATTTTTAGCAGGTGAGATGAGCAGCGAGCACGACCTTCTTACCCTTTCTGAGAAGATCGTTGTAGATCTCAACGGCCTTTCGGGTGTCTGCCGTGAAGACCTCTGCACCTTCAGCTTCCAGCTTCTCGATGACCTCTCTGTCAACCCTAACCAGCCCGTTTGCGCCGGTGCCAAAAACGACAACCTCAGGTTTGAGCTTCAGTATCTCTCCTATGTCGGCAAGCTGAACTCTATGCCCCTCCTTCCTCCACCACCCGTCCTTAATGTAACCCATGCCAACGATGACGTCGGAGGTGTAATCCTTACCGGCAATCCTTATCCGACCAAAGGAGTAGTGCTGAACCTCCATAATCTAAGTTCTTGCAGGTTTATTTATTCTTCTCCTTAGCAGCGATAACTTCCAGCACGAGTTTGGCTGCAAGCATCTGAGTAACCCTGTTGGAGTCCGGCACAACTTCAACAACGTCAAAACCAACCAGTCTGTCAGCAATACTGCCAACAAACCTCAAAAAGTCGATTGGTGCAATGCCAAAGGGTTCGGGAGTTGAGACGCCCGGGGCAAAGGAGGGATCAAAGACATCCATATCAAGGGAGAGATAAATTCTGTCAAAATCTCTGACGAGCTTCAGAGCTCTGCCTAAATCATATTCCCAGGAATACAGCCACTTAACCTTTCTGCTGGCAAACTCCACTTCATCCTTAATGCCACTCCTGACGCCAAGAATTACCACCTCTTTCCCGTCTTCAAGAACCCTTCTGGTGGTGCATGCGTGACTGAATTTTGTTCCATCAAACTCGTTTCTGAGGTCAAAGTGGGCATCAAAAACGACGTAACAGCAATCCTTCAGATTTCTCGTAACTGCAAAGCTGATTGTGTGCTCCCCACCGAGTGCGATGGGGAACTGCATTGTAAGCGATGCCATAAATAACTCCACGTTCCTGATTATATCCTCAAAACTTCCATCACAGTTGACGTTTCCAGCATCGCACACCTTGGCCAGATCAAGGTCGAAATCAAAATATGTGGAGTAGGTTTCGAGATTCCAGCTCGCCTCTCTTATTGCTGATGGAGCAAAGCGGGATCCAGGCTTAAAGGACTGGGTGGCGTCGTAGGGTACACCAAATATCACATACTCAGCATCATCAAACTTGGAATTTGAAATTGAGAAAAACGAGTCTATGTGCATTATGCCATTCTCTCAATCTTTCTCTTCCCCATGGACTCTAAGTACATCACGTCCTTCCCTGGCTCCATCTTGTCCTTAAGCTCGTCGGGAATCTCAAGCTCGAAGGTTTCGTAGGTTTCAAGGTCCATGAGCTGCGCCACGTTCCCCATCACGCTGATTATTTGCGCCCTCTTTCTCTCCACTATCGGCACGTAGATTTTAGCAGTGACAGGCTGGACAATGCTCCTTTTCTGAGAGTCGAAGATGCCTATTGCATCAATTCTGGCCTTCGCAGCACCGTGTTTTCCGGGCTTGCTGACGGAAATGCTGAGTATCTCGCATGGTTCATCGTCAATTACGACGTATCCACCTTCTCTGAGCTGTCTAACCTCAACCTGCTGTCTCATTTTCAACCCCCCTCGCAGCTTTCTTTTGAGTAAATTTAAATTTTTCTCATATCATAAATCCTTTTAAAGGCTGTAGACTAAGTGGATTGTGGACTGCATCCAGTGCAGGGGCAGAATGATGTGCTCTCTATCAAAATGCCCCATGCTCCCCGTCCTGAAAGTTAAGAATCTTAATATCAGGGAGCTCTCCGGCCCCTCTCCCCCATCAATTTTTGTGGGTAGAGCGAATTATCCTCTCGTGAGAGTTAGCCCAGCTCTGCCCTTGGTTGCTGATGATGTTGCAATCTACGACATGCCTGAAGCTTGGACAGATCTGCCGGTGGAGAGGGTTCTGGAGTTCAGAGCTTCCCTCGTTCTGGGAAATTTCAAGGTTGATGTTCGAACTCCGAAAGAGGTCATTCAGGAGATGAGTCTCTATAATCGGCCCGTGGAAGTTGAAGTGGAGTTTGAAAGACCTCCCAAACCTAAAGCAATCTTTGATGGTGTTGTTCCACCTTTCGGCCCCTCTGCTCCAGCCAAGGATGTTAGAATCTGTTCCAACCCCTCAATTCTTCGAATCGTTGAGAAGGTTTACGGGGACACTGATCTCCCAGTCAGTGAAGCTGTATCAACTCTCTACAGAAGGGGTGTGGCAGTATCTCACATTCAGAGGTTGCTTTCAGCTGGCTCGCTCGGAAGGAGAAGGAAACTTGTACCAACACGCTGGGCGATTACAGCTGTGGATGACATGCTTTCAAAAGCACTTCTTGAAGAAGTAAAGGGACTGGAAACGATCGACAAATACCGAGTTTTTCATCTCAAAAAATCGAGAAACCTGTTCATGGCTCTGCTTTTACCCTCTCCATGGAGCTTTGAGTGGGGAGAAGCTTGGTATCCCGACACCACTTGGAACAGAAGCAGGAAAATTGCTGTTATTACAGACCATGAGAGTTTTCATGGCAGAAACAGTTACGCCAAGTTAGGAGGATGTTACTATGCATCCCGACTTGCAACAGCAGAATATCTGAGCAGAATAGGGAGGCAGGCAACAGCTATTGTGTGGAGAGAAATCTATCCGGGCTTTAAGATCGCAATTGGTGTGTGGTTCGTGAGAGAAATGCTGAGAAAGATGTACGCTGAGCGTTACATGGAATTTGACACTCTGAGTGAGGCTTTGAGCTACCTGAACTCCATTTCCTCACTCGGCATTGCGAGATGGGTTGAGAAGTCGGGACTTATAACCGGAAGGCAGAAGATGCTGACGGAGTTTGGTTTATGGAAGTGATAAGAAGGAAAACAAAAACGGCGCTTGGGAAAAGCAATCTTCCGGGAATAGATTATACGCTAAACCCCTACATCGGATGCCTGCATGGTTGCGTGTACTGCTACTCCCGCCTTTACTGCCCCAAAGAAGTGGGAATGAACTGGGGAAAGGTGGTGATTGTTAAGAGCAACATTGTCGAAGTTCTTACAAAGGAAATCCGAAAAAAGCCGAAAGGAAGAGTTACACTAAGCACTTTAACCGACCCCTACCAGCCGGTGGAGAGAGACGAGAAGCTAACGAGGAGACTTTTACAGATACTTCTGAACTCCTCATTCTCGGTCAGCATTCAAACGAAGAGCGATATGGTGCTGAGGGACATCGACCTTATAGCTTCACATCCAGTAAACGTTGGGTTCACGATCACAACCTTAAACGATAAGCTGGCGAAAGCTGTGGAGCCAAACGCCCCGCCTCCATCCAGGAGGGTTAAGGCCCTGGAAAGGTTACACTCTGAAGGTGTCAAAACGATGGTATTCCTCGGCCCGATTCTGCCCGGATACGAGGATGATATTGAAGCAATAGTCGAGCTAGCGAAGACAACCGACAGCATACTGATATACGACAAATACAGGGTGAAAAAATTCATGAAGTCCGGAATTGAGAGAGAGCTGGTTGATAGGGCTAAAAAGACAGACTGGAGACGAGTGGCTGAGAAAATTGAAGAGCTTTACGATAAAGCCTTTCCGGCCTTTGGCATCGCCAGAGTTAAAATTTAAAAATATCTGGGTGTACAAGTAAAAATGAATCTGGTACAAGCTGCAATTGCCATCTATGCCCTAAACATCCTGTTCGGCTACTGGAGGGTAAACACTGAAAAGCTATCCAGACAGTGGTTCCTGGCAATCCACATCCCGGTTCCGATCGTTGTAGCTATCAGATTCCTCTCAGGACTTGGATGGAGCTTAATCACCTTCCCCACCCTCATTGCAGCCTTCTTTCTAGGACAGTTTACTGGTGGAAGGCTGAACCACCTCTTCAGAAGAAGAATAGAGGCCAGTTCTTGCATGATTGTTGATATAATAAAAATAATAAAAAATTTTTAGCTCTGCCTTAACAGCCTCCTTATGATCTTGCCCGTCGGAGTTCTTGGCAACGGCTTGTACTTTGCGATGTGCTTCTCAAGGAAGGCTAAGATGTCCTGCTTGAGCTCTTCGTCAACAGTGTAGCCCTCTTTCAGCCTGATGATTGCCTTAACGACCTGCCCCCTGATTCCCTCCGGATCCGGCACGCCTATGACTGCGCACTCCATCACAGCAGGATGCTGGCTTAAGGGCTGTTCGATCTCATCTGGACCGATTCTGTAACCACTGGACTTGATTAGGTCGTCATCTCTCGAAACGAAGTAGATGTACCCGTTCTCATCCTTCCTGACGTAGTCTCCAAGCACATTCCACCCATCTTTAACGCTTTTGGTCTGCTTCTCCTCCAAATTCCTTGACGGATGGTTCCAGTACCTTATACCCGTTGGACCTTTGATGTACAGGCTGCCCACCTCATCAGGCCCACACTCCTTCCCGCTCTCGGGATCCACGATTTTCGCAATGTATCCCGGAACCGGAAATCCTATGCTACCCGCCACTGGCCTGGGAGCGCAGGCATTGGCTATGCAGATGTGGAGCATCTCAGTAGCTCCGAGGGACTCGTAAATGTCCTTCCCAAACACTTCCTTCCATCTCAGTGCAGTTTCTCTGCCTAAGGCTTCTCCACCTCCGGTGAACATCCTCAGGCTGCTTATGTCGTACTTGTTCATGTACTCCTCAAGC
>CBEUCM010000056.1:0-11966 GCA_965541645.1 uncultured Archaeoglobaceae archaeon
AGGATCATGGAGGAAGGCTTTGATTTTGTCTTCCCAGTTCATTTGAACACCTCCGGCGAGCCGAAAATGACTTTTTCGTGCAGCGAGTGGTCAAAGTTTGACAAGATACTCCAGTTAGCGATGCTATTCACCTGCTCGTCTGGATGATAGGGATTTGTACGGAATTTTACAATCCTCACGTAAAGATTCTTGCCCACATACGTGAGACCGATGAGCATTGGCGAACCTCTTCTGCTTTCGCTGAGCTTTGGCAATAGTTCCGCAATTTCCTCAGTATCTTTTCCTCTAAGCCTGACGGGCAATCCGAAAACTGTCCTGTCTTTCTTGCTTATTTTTCTCCTGTCCTTTTTGTCATCGTTCTTCCTAAAATTCATGTATATCCTCTGAAACCTTTCAAGCGCCTGCATAGGATTACCAGTCCCGGGGTTCCATAGTGCGATGCATGCGGTTTCTGGGCTTAGAATGGGATAAGCCTGAGGCTTTATTTTACCAGCTTTTCTGTTAAGAGTTTTGCCTATTGCATTTACTGCCGATCTCACGGAAGCACCCATTTCTCCACTCGAAGAAAACGAACATGTTATTCCCAGCTTTTCAAGTTCGTTAAAATCTCCATCAACGAACTTAACGCTTCCGGCTCCTCTTCTACTTCTAAAGCCCAGCCCCCCCAAACATATGAGTGCCCAGAGCGAGACCAGCGAGATTTTAAACGCTCTAACATCGTGACTTTTCAAGATTACGTCAAATTTCGTTCTGGCTGGATAGTAGTAATTCATCCTCGGTTTGGCGATCTTTACGGAAAACCACAGGAATGACAGTCTTTTAAAATCGTTAAAGTTGAATCTTACAGGTTCAGGAGTCTCAACTTCGACCACAATCTTACTTCTATTTCCCGTATTTCCGAAGATTTCGTTTTCAGCTTTCCTTAGCATTTCGACATCATCCCCAAAGTAACTACCAGCTAAAGCCCTGAACCACCACCTCATCAAGCCCTTGATTGAAGAAGCTCTAATCTCCGCTTTACCCTGATCTGCTCCTCGCATGAAAATTGGAGTTATGGATTCGAGTGTGAAAGTGGCATGGTACATGTACACAACTTAGCAAAGACATTTAAAAATTTTTTCAAGCTCAAGCTTCTAATAGTAGTCCAAAACCCCATATCCACACCCCTTCATTTCCTGTGGAAACTGCAAAGTCGAACACGATACAAAGTTTGGAAACATAAAGCCCTACAACTCTTCATTCACAAATTTGGAATGCAGAAAATCCAAAAATTCGGAAAATATTAGACCCCAGAACCAAAGGCAACATCCAAAAACATTAATCAAAATCTTTTTAACTGCAAACGCAAAGTGTGTTGCATGAAATGCACTGTTTTAGGATGTGGTACCGTCGGTACCACTGCAGCAATGATTTTGGCAAGATCTGGCATCTTTTCTGAGCTCTACCTCGCAGATGTGAGTGAAGAAAGTGCAAAGAGGGCTGCAAAAATGTGCCAGCTGGATGAAAATGCTGTGAGAACCTGCGATGCCTCAAACATCGAGAGTGTAAAGAACGCCATTGGGGACTCGGATGTTGTGCTGAACTGTGTGGGGCCATTCTACGAATTCGGGCCAAAGATACTCAAAGCTGCGATAGATGTGGGGGTTAACTACGTTGACATTTGCGACGACTACGATGCAACTGTCGAGCAACTCAAGATGGATGATGATGCCAAAAAAGCCAGAATTACGGCTGTAATCGGTATGGGCAGCTCGCCCGGACTTGCAAATCTGCTTGCAAAGTACGCTTCACAGCATTTGCTGGATGAGGTTGAGGCAATAGACATCTACCACGCCCATGGAGGAGAACCCACAGAAGGTGCTGCTGTGGTTAAGCACAGGATCCATTCAATGGAAATGGACATACCCGTCTTCCTTGATGGAGAATTTAAAACTGTAAGATTGTTCGACGAGAGCGGCAAGGCCCTTGAGGAGGAGTTTGAGTTTCCGGTAATTGGCAGGTACTGGGTCTATGCCTACCCCCATCCTGAGACGATAACCCTGCCAAAGTACATCAAGGTTAAAAGGGTGACAAATCTCGGCCTTGTTTTACCTCCAGAGTATGCAGAGCTGATCAAAACTCTTGTAAGGATTGGAATGACTCGCTCTCCTCCCCTGAAGGTTGGCAATGTTGAGGTTGACCCCCTTGAGTTTGCCGTGGCCTTCATACTGTCAAAAAGGCAGGAGCTACTCAAGAAGGCCGGGATCACGGAGCCAATGGGATGTGTTACCGTTGCCGTGAGAGGCAATAAAGACGGAAAGATGGTGAGATATTACTTCTCCCTCGCATCGAGGGGAATGGGAATGGGTGAGGGCACGGGAATTCCAGCAGCGATAGGTGCAATGCTCATGGGTATGGGTAGGATCACGGAAAAGGGCGTTCTACCACCAGAAGCTTGCATAGATCCAGTTGACGCTTTACAGCTCGCTCAGAGGATTCTTCAGGCTATTGGAATTGAGAGAATTCCACTGATAACGGAGATTGAGGATGAGGAGGGGAGAAGGGAGATAGATTATAAAGACGTATTTCCGCAACTTGGGTGATGGTCATGCAGCTTGGAGTGAGGTTAAGGTTCCAGAAGTTTGAGCATCCCGAATCAAACCCGGAAGCCCTGCCTGAGGGGGTTGACCCGGATGAATATATCATAGCCACGTACTACATGTCCTTCCCAAAGGGCATGAACCCCTTTGAAATCACGCAGGTTCTGGCTCTGGAGCAGAGCACCGGAACGTGGTTGCCAGTGCCGGGAGAAACTCCAGAAGTCAGAAAAAAGCATGTGGCGAAGGTTATTGGAGTTTACGAAACTCCAGACTACGAAATAATGGTTCCGCAGGAGGTTGACTGGAGGAATTACATAGTCCAAATAGCCTTCCCCTGGAGAAATATGGGCAGCAGGCTTTCAATGCTCTTCTCGACTGTTGTTGGCAACATTTCAATGGCCCCCAAGCTCAAGCTTCTCGATCTGAGATTTCCAGAGGAGTTCGTTAAGGGCTTTAAAGGGCCAAAATTTGGGATAGAAGGTGTAAGGGACGTCCTCGGTGTTAAGGACAGGCCATTGCTCAACAACATGATCAAACCCGACGTCTATTCTCCACCGGATCTCGGAGCCAAGCTGGCCTACGAGGTTGCAAGGGGTGGGGTGGACATAATCAAGGACGATGAGCTGCTGGCAAACCCGGACTTCAACAGGATTGAGGAGAGGGTTACGAAGTTCATGGAGGCCATTGACAAAGCCAACGAGGAGAAGGGTGAGAAAACTCTATATGCGGTGAACGTGACGGATGATATACCAGCAGTTCTTGAAAATGCTGAAAAGGCGATAGAGCTGGGAGCCAACTGTCTTCTTGTGAACTACCTGGCAACCGGATTTCCCGTGCTGAGGGCTTTAGCAGAGGATGAAAGCATAAAGGTACCGATAATGGCCCACATGGACGTTGCGGGGGCCTACTACGTTTCACCGATCTCCGGTGTCAGGAGCACGCTGATCTTGGGAAAGCTGCCAAGGCTTGCGGGAGCTGACATCGTTGTGTATCCCGCCCCCTACGGCAAGGCCCCAATGATGGAGGAGAAGTACATTGAGGTGGCAAAGCAGCACCGATATCCCTTCTACCACATAAAGCCGTGCTTCCCGATGCCGTCTGGTGGGATAGCACCGATCATGGTGCCAAAGCTCGTCAGCACCCTCGGAAAGGATGTTGTGGTTGCAGCAGGTGGAGGGATACACGCCCATCCAGATGGCCCGGCTGCGGGGGCAAAAGCCTTCAGAGCGGCAATAGATGCCGCAATGCAGGGATACGCCGACCTGAAAAAATATGCAGAGGAGAACAACATCCCAGAGCTTCTTAAAGCTCTACAACTCTAATTTTTGAGATCTTCAGGAGTTACCGGTCTTGCAAACTCCTCTATGTACCTAAACAGGGCCTTTCCCCATCTCAGCCCATCGTTGTCGTACCAAGCACAGAACCTCTTGTAGTCGAGAGTTCCATCTCTGAAGAAGAAAGACATGAAGAACGTGCAGTCTGTAAGAATTGCCGAAAAACTGAAGTCTGGAGCGACCATCAGGCTTGTGTTCTCAAATTCCATAAACCTTCTGATTTCCTGCGAAAACTTGTTCTTAACAGCTTCAAAAACGCTTTCACTGGCAATGGCCTCAACGAATATCCCTTTTTCCGCAGCATTCATGAAAACATCTGCATAACCAGCGTAGGCAACTCTACCATATCCGTAAACTCTTTCGGACTCCATGATGCTCTTTACAACCTCCTCATGGGGTTGCAGTATGGTCCTGTCCTCCTCAATGACTGTCACATTTCCAAGCTCGTACATCCTGGAGAGCAAGTGCTCCGGTATATCATCGAGAGAGTACACGTTCAAATCCAGCAGCTCGAACAACCTTTCATACCTGGATACGACATTGCAGCAGGCAAGCAATACTTTGCCTTTGGGGAGGAGTTCCAGTTCTTTACTGCTGTCCACATACCCAAGCGCTTCCAGTCTGTTTATTATTCTGGAAACCGTCGATGGGGAAATGTTCGTCACCTCAGCAATTTCCTTATTCGTCCTGCATCCATCAGCTACTGCCACAAGAACTTCCTTGGTTCTTGACGTTAAAAGTTCAGCAAGATCATCCATGTGTTTACTATGAACAAATATTTTAAAAATATTTTCGTGTACCGTGAGACCAAAAGTCTTAAATACAGTTAGAGTTACTATCGTTAGCCACCAACAACCACCGACCGGCCTCACCCCACCCCCCACTATTTTTTATCTCCACCAGAGCTACCTCAGGTTGACGATAAGGGCTAATGCAAATGCCTGAGGAGCATATCAGCAAGTCGGGATGTTGTGTAGTAGGTGTGATGGGTTCTCGTCTCCCTCTTGGCCTTGGCCTTTCTGTGCTTTCTCTTGATGACCTTACTCCTGCACTCCACGATCAATCCCGCATCCCTCAGCTTTTTAACGGCCCTGTCAACGTCCTCCTTGCTGACTGAGAGTAGTCTGGCCAGCATCCCGACATGCTCGCATCCACACCTGCTTAAGATTAAGAGCAGATCAAAGGCAAAGTCAAATCCAAAGAACTCGGATAGGTGCTTCTCAACTCCTCCACGTTTCAGCTCTCTAAAAAAGTGCTTCCCCTCCCTGCTGAGGGAGTAGTAAGTGTGGTGCTTGTGAACCTCGTGACTTAGCTTAAATCTGGCCTCACTCCTTTTTACCGAAGATGCTCCAGCCCTTTCAATAAGCCCAACCTCTTCCAATTTTCTTAAGGTGTTTTCAACAGTACTCTGCGGAATTCCGGCCATTTTCGCTATAGACTTTGCGTAGTCTATTCCCGCTCTGTGGAGGTGGGCAAGAATGTACAGCGAGACAGGGTCCATTGATCCCAACTCTAAAGCTTAAATAAAAGTTTTGCCGAAAATAGCCATATGGAACTGAAAAAAGCCGTTGAGGCCATCCTGTTCTCATCCTCGGAACCTGTAAAGGTTACCGAAATAGCCAAGATCACAGGTTGCAGCTTGGAAGAAGTTACAAATGCTGTAAGCAGTCTCATAAGGGAATATGCTGAAAGAGATACTTCCATTGAGATTATTAAAATTGGAGATGGCTTTTTGATGAGAGTTAAGCCCCAATATGCCGAGTACGTGGAAAAGTTTACTATCAGAGAGTTTGATAAGGGGACTTTAAGGACGCTTGCAGTTATTGCTGTAAAGCAGCCGATAACCCTTGCAAAAGTGGCTAAAATACGGGGGAACAAGTGCTACGACCATGTTAAAAAGCTGGTGGAGCGGGGTTTTGTGAAGGCCGAAAAGAAGGGAAGGTCCACAATTTTAACAACTACAGAGGAGTTTGCCACATACTTTGGTCTGGAGACCGCTGAACCGGAAAAGATTAAAGAGGTTCTGAAGAACTATCTGTGATGATGAAAAACCTCTCACCTGAGCTCAGCGATGATGATGGGCATACGGCCTGAACCTATAACATTTACCACCAATCAGCTCAGGACCCCGTAATGTCCTCCACTCTCCTGATCTCCACATCCCCGTAAAACTCCTCCTGGGCTATTTCCACCTTCCTCCTGAAGGCTAAATGCAGGATGGATACGTAGTAGTCAACCAACATTGGGACGTCCCACCCCTTCACGAGGGAAAACAGCGTAGTACAGCCTTTCCTCTTGAGAATGTCGGAAATCTCTCTTTCAACTCTGGCTATCATTTCTTCCAAGCTCTCCTCGTGTGGTACTTTGAGAGTGGAGTCTATGGTAACGTCCAGCTTCCTCGCCTTCCTTCTCCTCCTCCTTCTCCTCTCCACCTCTTCGGCCCTTCTAAGCTCATCTATCAAGTCCTTCAGTGTTGTTATCTTCCTGACACTTTTTCTTGGAGATTTCAGCACCTCAAGTATCACATCAGAGAGATCCTCATCTTCAGCCTCGAACTCCAAAGGCTCGTCGAGAAAGTAGTATTCTTCCTCCTCAGTGTCCTCACCAAGGGCCTCAACAGTTATGGCCTCGGCCTTCATTCTGACGAGTATTGCTGCATAGAGAAGAACTCTGCCTGAAACTCTGAGATCGAACTTCTTTGCAGTTTCAAGCCTTCTTAAAAACCTGTCGGTAACGTCAACTACGTTTATGTTCCAGGGGTCGATCTCCCCCTTCTTTGCCATCTCCAGCAAAATTTCAATGGGATCCTCAAACTCTACGTTTTCAGCTTTATCCCAGTCACCAGCGATACGTTATCCCCCCCAAGGGTTATACCAACTATTGCATCCGCCTCTTCGAGCATGGGCTTTCTCAGCGATACAACTATAAACTGCGCATCCTTCGACCTCTTCTTTATCATCTTGGCAACCCTGCCAACGTTAACTCCGTCCAGAAACATGTCAACTTCATCAAAGGCGTAGAACGGGGCGGGTTTGTACATCTGAATGGCGAATATAAGGGCCAAGGCGACGAGGCTCTTCTCCCCACCACTCATAGATTCAAGCTTCTGAACCGGCTTGTTGTTGGGCTTGACCTTGATGTAAAGCCCACTGTTGAAGGGATCGTCACTGTCCAAGTAAAGCTCACCCTCACCATTTGCAAGCTCCCGTATGATCTCGGTAAAGTTTCTGTTTATGGCAGTAAACACCTCAAAAAACACCTCTCTCTTCATTCTCTCGTACTTCTCGATTCTGTTCAGTATGTCCTCCCTCTCCCTCTCCAGCACCATCTTCTTCTCCATCAGCTCATCCCTTCTCGCCTTCACCTCATCGTACTCTTGGATAGCCTTGAGGTTGACATCTCCAAACTTGGACAGCTCCGAGTTTACATCGTCAAGCACCCTCTTAACCTCACTGAGTGGAGGCAGGTTGTCGGGGATCTTTATCTCCCCGATCTCCGCCATCTCCCTTTCCACAGCCTCCAGTCTCTCCCTCTGAACCCCGATTCTGTCCTCCAGTCTTTTGAGCTCAAACTCGATTTTCTGCCTCTCCTCTTCAAACTCCTTTAGCTTTCCGATCAGCTCATCCCTCTGCCCTCTTAAAGCTTTTAGTTCTTTGCTCAACTCCTTTTCTTCGCTTTTCAGCTTTTCAAGCTCTTTACCAATCTCCTCCGCCCTTTTTCTGCCCTCTTCCACAGTTTGTCGAATCTCCTCCTTTCTCCTGTTGAGTTCATCTATATGCTCTTGCTTTTCGGATAGGGTGTTTTCAAGCTGTTCTCTCTTGAATTCAAGCCCCTCAATCCTTTTCTCTATGGATATCAGTATTTCACGGTTCCTCTGGTACTCCTCCTTAACGTCCTCCAGCTCCTGAAGTATTTTCGGTATCTCACTGCCCTTAAGCTTGGATTCGATTTGCTGCACCTCACTCTCAATTTCCCTTATGCTCTCTTCAACCTCTCTCAGGCTGTTGCTGTACTCCTTCAGGATCTTCGCCTTCTCTCCTCTCTCAAGAAATCTCTCGTCCATCTTTGACCTAAGCTCAGATATCCTCTTCCCGACATCACCTATCCTCTCCTCCAGAATGCCAACGGAAGACCTAAGATCCGCTATTATATCCGTTAGCCTGCTTACCTCACTCCTCCACTGCCTCGACAAACTCTCCGCTTTATTTAGCTCCGCAAACAGTGCATCTTTCTCTCTTTGCAGCTCGTATATCCTGTCTGAGAGTTCTCTTTCCCTCTCCATCAGCTCTCTCGATACGAGCATTCCCCTCCTCTCACCACTGCCACCGGTCATAAGTCCGGATTTCTCGACCACATCTCCGTCAAGCGTTACCATCCTATAGCCTCTGTCCATCAACCTTCTCGCAGTGTCTATTGTATCAACCACCAGAGTGTCTCTGAGAATGAACCTGAAGACTGGCTGAAACTTTCTTTCACACCTCACGAGGTTTACTGCATAGTCGATAACTCCATCCTCCTTCAGAACATCGTTGTTCAGCTTTACATTGAACTTCCTTATTTTCCGGAGCGGGATGAACGTTGCCCTTCCTCCACGGATGGACTTCAGGTACTTTATTGCCGTAACAGCATCATCCTCAGTCTCAACAACTAGGAACTGCAACGCATTTCCAGCAGCAGCCTCTATAGCACTGACGAACTCATCATCAACCTCCCCAAGCTGGGCCACCGTTCCGAAAATGCCGGGAAGCTCTCTTCTATTTCTGGCTTCCAGCAGAATTTCGACTGGTTTGGAGTAGGTTTTCAGCGTTGAGAGCTTGGCCCTGACCTTCGCCAGTTCAAGTTCGGTTTTTTTCAGCTCCTCCTCAACTTCCGATATCTGAGATCGGACGCTGAAAAGAGATCTGTCTGCCGAGTTTAACTTTTCTTTTGCATTTTTCAGCTCCTCCTCAACTCTCTGAAGTTCCTTTTCCCTGTTGCCCTTCTCCAACACAAGCTGCCCTCTCTTAGCTTCGAGAGAGTTTATCTCACCCTTGATCTCATCTATCTCGATATCTATTCTCCTCAGCACTTCGATAAGCCTGTCCCTCTCCCTCAGAATCTCGCCCTTCTTACTCTTCAGACTGTCAAGTTCGCCCTTCTTCTCAACAAGTTTGTCTCTCAGCTCTTTGTATTGTCTGTCAACGGTCTCAAGCAACTCTTTGAGCTCATTCATCCTCGATTCAAGCCCATCTACGATCTCCCCTATGTGTATCCTTTTTATTGCGTTCTCTTCAAGCTCCCTGTCAACGTCCTCAATTTCGTCCTTGATCTTCGAGATTTCGCTCAGGTTTCTGACAACCTCCTCTTCAATTCTCCTCATTTCTTCAAGATAGAAGCTTTCAGACCTCTTGATCGACTCAAGCTCAGAGGTAAGCTCAAGAATTCTGGACTGTATTTCGGCACTTTTCTCGTCTCCAAGCTCCGATATTTTGGTGGCTATCTCGTTTATTTGACCGTTAATCTCGGAAATCTTTTCAGATACTTTTGGTATCTGAGAAGTAAGCTCATCTTTCTGCCTTTCCAGTCTTTCAAGCTCTTTTTCTACTCTTTCCTTGTTGGAAAGGAGAGTTTTGAACTCATGGGCTGCCAGATATCCTTCATACTCCTCCTTTTTGCTTGCAAGCTCCTTGTATCTTAGGGCCTCATCTCTGTCCCTCTCTAAGGAGTGAAGGCGATCATCGACCTCTGCTATAACGGCTTCAAGCTTCTCTATGCTCTCTCTAACCCTTTCCAGCTCATCCAGGGCCTTCTCTTTTTTCTCGTCGAACTCCGAAATTCCTGCGACATCGTCTATAATCTTTCTTCTCTGGAGAGGTGACATTTCGATTATCCTTGTGACATCTCCCTGCATCACAACGTTGTAGGCGTCGCTGTAGATCCCAAACTGGGAGAGAAAGTTGTGAATGTCTGAAAGGCTCACACTCTTTCCATTCAGGTAGTAGTAGCTGTAGTAGCCCTTTTCCGTAATCTTTACCTTTCTCGATATTTCGTACTTTTTTCCATTCTCGGCAAAGATTATCGAAACCTCCGCATCCTTTTTCCCGTTGTGGATGAGGTCGGTAAGCCTCTCAGCCCTCAGCTGTTTTGTGGATGTTGACAGGCCGAGGCAGAAGAGAATGGAGTCGATAACGTTCGACTTTCCACTCCCGTTAGGGCCGGTGATAACGGTAAATCCCCTGAAAAAAGGAATTTCTGCCTTTCTTCCGAAAGACTTGAAGTTTCTTAACTTTATTTTTTCGATGTACATCTCAATCGCAGATCAAGATGTCATCATCATCCTGCTCAGCCCTCTCCGGTTCTGGGGTTATGTATGCAACATTCTCGTCCTGCTCCACCTTCTCGATTTTTTCGATTTTTTCTTCTCTCTTAACGTCCCTTTCAGGGCCTCTCTCGGACAGACTCTTCAGCTCTCCTTTTATGTAGGCTATTTCTGTTATTAGGCTCTCGATTGCCCTTCTAAGCTCAACGATCTTTGATTCCAGCTCTGCGACATTCGGAAATTCTGACCTGATCTGCGAGATAATCTCTGCTTTGAGCTTTTCGATGTCGTCTCTACCAGACATCATTCTTCTCAGCTCCGATAATTCTCTCTCCTTTTCAGCAAGCTTCCTCTCCAGCCTCTCTATCAGCAAGTCTCTTTCCGACATTTTATAAAAGAAATGGTTAAAAGGTATTAATAAGCTTTTTCCTTAATTGTATCTCACTGCTATCCTTCATCAGAAATTCACTTTTACAGCAGGCCATCATCCAGCAAGTATTGAATATGCACTTCATGAATACTAATGGTGCTATAATTAGCTACATCAGCTGTTACTTTCCAGCATACGCATTTTTTAATTCTGTCCTGTCTGGCCATACACGTCCTTATCAGGATTGAACGGATATCTCCACTTCGTTTGGAAATTTACACTAAAAGCGCCTGGTGAAGGGGAACAAAAATCAGCTACCAAACTTTTGGGATTTCCACAGGAAATGAAGGGGTGGTGGCAAAATAGTGATAGTCCTCACTCCAAACCCTCCGTGAGATACCTGTATGCAGAGTACGCTGCTACCGCACCATCGCCGCATGCAGTTACAACCTGCTTCAATGGGTTGTCACAGCAATCTCCGGCGGCAAAGACACCGTCAACATTGGTTCGTTGCTCCTTATCCACTTTAATGTAACCCATGGAGTCCCTTTCCACCCCAAGGTCTGCAACGACATCGGTTGCGGGCCGCATACCTATGGCCACGAAGATACCATCAACATCCAGCTCAAGCTCCTCTTTCCTCTCCCTGTTGTAGGCAATGACCTTCTCGACTTTACCGGATCCAAGCACCTTTCTCAGCGTTGTGTTCGTCATAACCTCTATTCCCCTCTTCTCAACCTCGTCGAGCAGTGCTTTTTCGACCCTGAGAGAGGGCGTCCTTGACACTATGGTCACATTGCACCCTATGTCGTGCAGGTAAATCGCATCCTCAACTGCCTCCTTCCCACTGCCGTAAACAACGACCTTTTTGCCCCTGAAAAAGTTACCATCGCAGGTGGCACAGTAGCTTATACCCCTGCCCAGAAAAGCGTTCTCTCCCTCAATTCCGGCCTCTCTGTGCTTTCCTCCAGTCGCAACTATCACGGCTTTGGCCTCGTACTCACCGCTCTCCGTAATGACTGTAAACGTCCCGTTATTTTTCTCGATCTTCTCGACTTTCTCCATCTTCCACTCTGCCCCAGATTTAACCGCCTGCTCTTTCATCTTCTCCAGAAGCTCCATTCCTCCCCCCTCGAACCCGGGGTAGTTCTCTATTTTTGCGGCCAAAGAGAGCTGGGAAACGGGATCTACGGTTTCGAAAAATACTGTTTTCAAACCGTATCTTGCTGAGTAGAGTGCAGCAGTCAATCCTGCGGGGCCACCACCAATTATCGCCACATCGTACATGGCCTGAAATAACTTCCTTGCACTAATAATCTTTTTCCGGGTTTTGAATTTTGACAACATGTTGGAACCCTTTTCAGCAGACCGAGCCAAAAGCCTGT
>CBEUCM010000057.1:0-11417 GCA_965541645.1 uncultured Archaeoglobaceae archaeon
GTTCTCCACCAGGAACTTAGCAACGTTTTCGAGGTCGAATCTCAGAATATCACCCCCTTAACAAACAAGAGCAGGACAAGGATCACCATGAACGGAATAAGCAAGTGCTTCCAACCTCCGTTGAGCTGAGGAACGAGCTGCTGCATGGCCTCGAGGAACTGTTGCTGTTGCCGTTGCTGGAGTTCAGCCAGTTGTGTTATCTTCTCCAGCGTTTCGGTCGTCTTTTTCTGAGCTTCAGTAGAAGCTCTTACATAGGGTATGTGACTGTTCAAGTTCTCGGCGAATACTCGCTGCAGTTCCGCACTTTTGATTAAAAACTCGTTCTGCTCCTCGAGAATTGACTTGAAATTATTAATGAACCCGTTTAATCCAAGAACGGTCTCGTGGATTTCGGTCACTTTGGGTTTTAGCCAAGCAAAATAGTCGTTACGAATTTCTGCCACGTATTCTGGCTGCATTAACCTGTAGTGTTGATGATCTGCATCGTTGGTTTCGATTTCACGCTTTCCTTTGCTCTCATCAACCCAAACTCTCGCCTCTACTGGGAGTAAATTGTCAAAAGGATCCTTGGCATTCCTGCCGAGTCTGACTTCGTAGCTTGGATCGAGCGGTTCGTCGGTCTCAAAAGCGTATTCGCCGTACACACACTTCATCTTAATCCATTGATTGCTCAGAATTACGCCGGCAAGCTGAAGAGCTCCGCAGACCTGTTGGAACATGTTGTGGATTTTCGTTGCGGCATCCCACTTGCTCGAGGCGTAAAAGCTCGGCAGATATATTACAGCAGTAGTTTCCTGGGCGAGATTGAACCGAATTTTAACATCTGGTGCATTCTTGAGCTCTACGAGATCGCATAGACCCACGATGTAAGCATCCCAGTTTTTCATTCTGATTTTCCTGCCGACTTCAATTATCTTCTCGTAGTTCGCCATCAGAACTTTACAGGAGACTCTTATGTTGTGGACTCTCGCCTTTTCCACATCCGGTTCCTCGAGGAAGAGCCTTGCCTTGTGGGTGAGTCTGTGCTCCTTGACGACTCCGAGGTTTATGGACTCCACCAGTCCCTCTCGACGTAACTCGGCGAGGAGTTTGCGGACGTAGCTCGGGCTTTTGTTCAGTCGGACCGCAAGATCCTTGCTCGTTTTTGGCCCCTCGAGCAAAATTTTAAGAATCTGGTGCTTCCACTTCTCCCTCACTGCAGAACCTCCTTATTTTTTCAACGTCCTCGTCTCGAAGCCTGAAAATCGGAAGAAGAGCGTCGTTTATTTTCCGAATAACGTCTTCGGCGTCAACTGCCGTTTTAGTCAGAAGAGTTCTGTACTTTCCGCTCCAATACTTCTGGACGAAGACTATTTTATATCCGGTTTTCCGCTTGTAGCGACGAATCTTAATGAACTCGGTATCCTTCCGAGTTTGGCCTAAGAGAATCGTTATTTCGTCACTACTGTCATACCTCCCGAGCCCGTTGCCCGGGTTCGAATCCCGGCGGCCGCATCTTTCTCTTAATCTGGGAATTAACTTTTTTAAACAAAGCAGAAATCCCGAGAACAACCAGAATTACCGAAGGGATTGCAATGAACAAGGTAATCGAAGTGAGGGATCTTATAAAATATTATGGGGATTCAACCGCATTAAAAGGAGTGTCATTTGAAGTCTATCAGGGAGAGATCTTCTCATTGGTGGGACCAAACGGGGCGGGAAAAACTACTACGGTGGAAATTCTCGAATGCCTAAGAAAACCAAGCGGTGGAATAGCAAAAGTCTTGGGATATGACGTTCTGAAAGATGAGCAGGAAATAAAGAAGAGGATCGGTGTGATGCCCCAGAATTTCAACGCTTTTGATAGACTCACGGTGAAAGAGAATGTTGAGCTGATAGCCAAAATTTATGGTGCAGAATCAAACCTCAACGAATATCTCGAACTTTTAGGACTGCATGAAGTGAGAAACAAGAAATTCCAGGCATTGTCGGGAGGTATGCAGAGGAGAGTTGGAATCTGCATGGCATTGGTTTGTGAGCCAGAAATTGTGTTCCTCGATGAACCCACAACCGGTTTAGATCCGCAAGCAAGGAAGGGAGTGTGGGATGTGATTAGGCAGCTCAAAAAGATGGGAAAAACTGTCTTTCTTACAACACACTACATGGAGGAGGTTGAGGAACTTTGCGACAGGGCGTCGATAATTGTTAATGGCAAAATCATCCACACAGATAAAATTAACGAGTTAATTTTGAAGTACGGTGGGGGAATCAAAATAGTCGCCAACCGGAATGCCGAAAAAATACTCAGAGAATTTACGAACGATGTTTTCTACGATGGGGACAACGTTATTGGGAGGTTTAAATCAAAACGTGAGGCTGGAAAAGCAATTGCTGAGCTGTATGAACGTGAAGAGGCAGTAAAGATTGTCGAACCATCGATGGATGATGTGTTCATGAATCTGGTTGGTAAAAGAATCGACGACAGAGGTGAGTTAGCTTGAGGGGTTTCTTAGCAATTTTTATTGCAATTACAAAAAACTGGATGAGGAGTAAGACCGGGGTGTTCTTCTCCTTTTTGTTTCCAGTCATGCTTCTACTCGTTTTCGGCACAATTTTTGGAGAGCAGGAAGTAAAGTACACGCTCTACGTCCAGAATCTTGATATAAACGATGGGAAGGAGACGAATCTGTCAAAATACTTCATGGAGGCTTTGAATTCTACTGGGGCTTTTAACGTTAAACGCATAGCAGATGTCGATGTTTTTGAGCTTGCAAACCAACAACCTTTCAAGGTAAAGAGAGTGTTAATAATTCCTAAGGGCTTTGAACGGGAAACATTAAACAAAAGCATATACGTAAGGATTGGCGTTATCGCTGACACCTTTGCAAAATTAATGGAAAAATACGGAGAGTACATTAACGAGAGTGCTAAGAGGAATATAACCAGAGGACAGAAGATGCTAAGTGTCTGGAAAAACAAAACGAGAAACGAAACCTCAGCAGAAATAATCCTGCTGGCAGACGAGAACGATCCATCGTATCCGGTAGTGTATGGGATTCTGCGTAGCGTTACAAGTGCATTCAACAACAAGCTCATAGGGGCAGAGGATGTCATAAACATAACAACAAAACCAACAACGAGGCTTAGAATGGCAGACTACTATCTTTCCGGCTACATTGCAGCATTCATAATGACGAACGGAATCATCGGGGTTACCTCAACTGTCTCAGAATACAGGAGAAATGGAACGCTGAAGAGGTTGGCTGCGACGCCTCTCTCAAAAACATCGTGGATAATGGCAAATATAGCCCAGCAAACTTTACTTGCAGTTTTACTCACACTCCTTATGGTTTTCTTGGGAAAGTTTATCTTTAACACTCAGGAGATCCCAAATGTCTTTGCCTGGCTTCTGATTTTTGTTGGTGCGATCACATTTTGCAGCATTGGAATGGTGCTGGGAGGGATAATTAAGGATGTTGAAGCAGCGACTGGGCTGGGAAATGCCATTGCATTCCCGATGATGTTCTTGTCCGGTGCATTCTGGCCCGTTGAAATTATGCCTGATTACATGCAATCTATCGCAAAAATTTTACCTCTCTACTACTTCCATCAGGGATTAAGAAGTATAATGACCTTCAATACACTTGATCTTACATCCTATATGGTTTTAGGAACGCTCGCAGCGATCTTTATACCTCTGGCAGTCAAGGTGACGAAGTGGAGAGAGCTTGGATAGCACAACTGTGTTCAGAACAACTACGATCGAAGACATTATAAATTAGGAGAGTTTAAGGCCTGACATGAGTTCCCGCATTCCCGGATTCTACAAGCTCAGCGTTGAAGAGAGGTTGAAAAAGGTGGCTGAATTCTCCAACCTCAGCGAAGAAGACACCAAAATTCTCCTTGAAAAAGGACTCTCGCTTGAAGTTGCGGACAGGATGATCGAGAATGTTGTGGGCACCTTCGAACTCCCCCTTGGAATAGCAACAAACTTCCTGATCGACGGAAAGGATTACCTGATCCCAATGGCAATAGAGGAGCCGAGCGTGGTTGCAGCTGCGAGTAACGCTGCCAGAATGGCGAGGGAGAGTGGGGGGTTTACAACAGACTACACGGGCTCGAAAATGATCGGGCAGATTCAGGTTACAAAACTCAGCGATCCCGTAGCAGCCAAGTTCGAGGTGCTAAAGCATAGAGATGAAATAATCGAGAGGGCAAACGAGTGTGACCCGATGCTTGTAAACCTCGGTGGTGGATGCAGAGACGTTGAGGCGAGAGTTATCGACACAATTGCAGGTAAAATGCTGGTAGTCCATCTTGTTGTGGATGTGCTGGATGCCATGGGGGCCAATGCCGTCAACACAATGTGTGAAAGCGTAGCTCCCTTCATTGAGAGGATAACCGGCGGTAAGGTGTATCTCAGAATAATATCCAATCTCGCAGCCTACAGACTTGCAAGAGCGAAGGCTGTGTTTGACAAAGATGTGATTGGGGGAGAGGAGGTTGTAGAGGGAATAATGCTCGCCTACGCCTTTGCTGCTGCCGACCCCTTCAGATGTGCGACCCACAACAAGGGGATAATGAACGGAATTTCTGCCTTGATGGTCGCTACAGGCAATGACTTCAGAGCCATTGAAGCCGGAGCGCACAGCTACGCTGCTATTGGTGGATATAAACCCCTCACAACCTACGAAGTGGACAAAAAGGGAAATCTTGTCGGCACGATAGAGGTTCCCATGGCTGCCGGTACCATTGGCGGGGCAACCAAAGTTAATCCGATTGCCAGAGTCTGCCTCAAAATCCTCGGCGTCAGCACTGCCGAGGAGCTTGCCAGAGTAGCCGCAGCTCTTGGCTTAGCTCAGAACTTCGCTGCTCTGAGGGCTCTTGCCACCGAGGGGATACAGAGAGGGCACATGGAGCTGCACGCAAGGAACCTTGCGATCACAGCCGGAGCGGTGGGGGATGAGGTGGACAGGGTTGTCGAAATAATGGTGAGAGACAGAAAAATCAGGCTGGACTACGCTAAGGAGGTGCTGGAAAGGATCAGAAAGTAAGTCAAGGCTAAAGTGATCATAAAGTAAGGCAAGGAGTACCTGTGAAAGTCCCTCAACCTGATCCCGGAGATTCTGACGGCTATAAAGTTCGCTAAGGAGCCGATCACAATCCCATTTCCACCAAGGTTTACGCCAACTGCAAGCGGGAGCCACGGGAGATGGTGGGACAGCACTACAGCTGCGGGAACATTGCTTATGAGCTGACTCAAACCGGCTGACAGCAGCACAGCTTTGGCTGCCGTGCACTTCATTACAATTTCCGGTAATAGATGCGAAATTTCTCTGAAGTTGATGAAGATCAGTGCAAAAACGGCAATAAGAGTGAAGTCAAAGGCAAACAGTGCCTCTCTCCCAATGACTGCCATCACAATAACCGTCAGCAGAAGTCCAACTGGCGACAGACTAACCTCAACCAAAACCACATTAATTGCCAGCAGGAGTGCTGAGGTTGCGGCCAGTGAGGGGTTGATCCTTATCCCCGGCATGGGATGGACTTCCAGCCTTTTTCTGCCCACAATCCACACGTAGGCAAGCAAAACGAGAAACCAGACTGCGACGTAGGGAAGCATTGAACCCACAAAATGCCAGATTGAGAGTCTGTACGTTCTCCATATGATTATGTTCTGGGGGTTGCCCAGAGGGCTGAGTGCAGAACCTGCGTTGGCGGCAAGAGCCACTAAGGTGACGGTTTTCGGGAGATCTACCTTGGATGCCCTGGAAAGGGCAAGTGCAATGGGCACGAACACAAAAATTGCGGTGTCATTCATGATTACTGCAGATGAGAGGAACACTGCCACGACAAGCATGCAAAGAACTCTGAATTCGGAATTACCGGAGAGAGTTACAATTTTCCGGGCAACCCTGCTGAAGATCCCGGATAGCTCAAGCCCCCTTGAAACTACAAAAAAAGACGTTATCGCCGCCAGACTTTCGTAATCTACCAGCCCCAAACTCCTGCCAGGCAAAGATTGATCCAGGATGGACAGAATCAAAAAGAGCAGGATGAGTAAAAACAGGAACTTCTCCCTTCTCAGGTACTCCCACAAAACGCCAAGCTTAGACGTGTCTCCTTACCTCCTCCGTAAGTCCGTAATCTGGCACGATCTCTCCCCCATCCTGCGATACCTTAACATGCATTACTATAAGTCTGTTCCACACAACTGGAATCACCCAGGCCCTCTCAGGCTCTCTGAACTCTGCAGCCTCTATAACTTGGATCTCCCTAAGGATTCCCTCCACTTCCCTTCTAACTTCTTCGGGATTGATGTCGCCATAAACTCCAACCGGCCTCCCCTTGGGAGAGGGCATCTTAGACACTGGATCGTAGTGGATTCTGTCCACCGCAAAGTCCATGTACATCACGGGAACGTCAACATGGATCTCTCCAGCCGGTCCTCTCCTGACTATCGGTATCCCGGCAGTGAAGAACTGAGCAGCCTTTTTTACAGTTTCTATAGCCTTACTAACAGAGTTGAGATCGAGTTCAGTAATAGGTTCTTTCCTGCCAATGGGCGGTGGCGTCATATTACAGAACCCCAATTCCTCTCTGTCAGAGTTTATTAATAATTTTTCTTCTCTAAAATTGTAAATGGAGAAAAAATTTAAACTTCAAAATCAATGTTGTCGAGATCCTCCAGCTCTTTCAGTAGCTGTTCCAGATCCTGGAGGTCCTTGGAAACGTCATCAATTTCCTGAACGGCCGTCTGAGTTGGTGTGGGTGTTGGAGTTGGCGAGGGCTGTACGGTTGTTGTCACCTCCACCTCCTTTCGGCCTTTACTCTGACATCCTGCGACTGTCGCAGCGATGATTACCGATAGCACTATGAGGGCAATCAGCTTTGCCCTGACCTTCACTCAACCACCCCGAAGGTTACGGTTTCGTTACCCTCGAACTGTATCTCCTCGCTCACTGGTTCTGATGGTGTCTTCTTAACCCTGTAGTACCCCTCACCGTCGAGCTTCAGTACTCCGCTCCCGTGGGCGAGGATTCTGAAGTTGCCGCTACCAGTTGCGGTGAAGTTGCCTTTGGCGACGACCTTCATCTCGTTGGTATCAACTTTTGTCACGATGACGTTTTCGGGGACGTTCAGTTCACCGTCACCCTTTATCAGCACCGAACTGAAGTTTCCTGAAAGCTCAAAGCTGCCATTTACATGTGCATACACGAATCCGGTGTGGTATCCAAGCTGGATGGTTCTCGCCAGTTCTTTGACGAGCTGGAAAGCTTCTCTGAACATTGCATTTATCTCCCTGACCTTCTGGTAGAACTCGTGTTGTGTACTGCAGCAGTTCTGGAGCTCATCCACAGCCTCTTCAATTTCAGTTATCTTTTCATCCAAAGCTGTAACATCTGCTCCCGCAGCTTCAAGTCTGTCCCTCACCTGCTTCAACCTTTCCAGCGTTTCATTGTACTTTTCAACCGCATAACTGTGTACAGCAGCTCTCAACTCTACCCTTACCTCCATCCACACCTGCCTTACTTCCCTTGCCTTCCCTTTGAGCTCCTCGTAATTCTGTGACTCGTTTATCTCCTGCTGAATTTCGTTTAGCCTGTTTTCAGCATCCTGAAGTTTTGAGAGTATCTCCTCCTTGTTCCCTATCTTGAGGTGCTCAACCCTCTCTCGAACCCTTTCGATCCACCCCTTCGCAACCTCTATCCAAGCATTGAGGTGCCTCTTCCAGGCTTTAAATACCTCCTGCTTCTTTTCCTGTACTTTATTTCTAACTTCCTCGAGTTTTTTCTTCGTCTCGTTGAACTTCTCCATACCCTTGTCCCACTTTTCAGTAGCGGTTGCCTGCCCTGCAGGCGGCTTCACAGGGTTCACAGGGTTCATCCCCGCAGCGGATGCCACGCTTACGGCCAGGACCATCACGAGCAATGCAGCAATCCATCTCATCATACATCACCACCTCATCAAAAACTACCCGCCAGAATTTATAACGAAACTTTCATCTCCGAAAACAAGAAATGCGCCAGAATGATCTAGAAGCTTTACAAAACTTTACAACACTTTATTTCGAGTAGAATCCAAAGCTGAGGTCTCTATCCTGTATGTAGTTCTTTCTCAGCAGCTTTGCAATCTCAGCCTTCATCAACTCCCTGCCAAGATAAGCGGCATGATCCAGCCTTGATAGCAGGTTGTGCCTGATTGCTGTGTCTGCAACCTCCTTCGCCGATTTCCCGACAACTGTCATTTTGTCGTGCTTGCAGACTATGTTATCTCCACGTACATAGATTATGAAATCCCCGTATGGGTCTCTTATGAACTCCCTGCTCTCCTCGGCTAAAACAAACTTCTCCGGCATTGCAGGCTGCTCATACCTGACCTTCTCTTTCAGTGCCAGCAGGCTTATACCCACATCCTTCGGGGGGGCGTTTCTGAGCTTTGCCGCCTTTGCGAGGTATGATGCGATCCTAAGCTCCCTCACACTGCCAGTCGTTTTTGCACTTGCTTCAGTTGTGAATAGTAAGTTGCAGCCAATTTCTTCAGCGATGAAGGCGAGAAGGGCATTTACACCGATGGAATCTGCATCACTCAACTCTGTAACATTCCCCGCACCGAAAAGCAGAGGGGTTGTTTGATCAAGCTCCCTGAACCTGATGTACCTCTCTATCGACTTTGCCACGCTGAGTGGTGGATCCAGAACTGGATCGGCTATAACCTTCTCAGTCTTCCTCCTGACGGTGTCTATAAGCTTTACAAGCCCATACACATCCCTTTCAACGACAACAACTGCCTGATTTTCAATGACATCAAGAGCATTCAGATTCTCCCGGGATACGCTCATGACCATATCCACGCCATGCTTAACCCCAATCTCTATTGCCTTCCTGCTGAAGGTGTCTATGCTGACGGGAAGCTTAGAGCTATCAACGACGAGCTTCACCGCTTTTGACAGCTCACCGCTATCAAACTCCAATGGAACGCCGAGGTCTATGATATCCGCCCCGCTTCTGGAGTAATGTTCAACCTTTTCCCGCAATTCATCAAAGTCCTTGTAGCTTGCAATCTCTGCCACAACCTTCATTCTGCTGTCTCCACCAATTGCCACGTCTCTTAACTTGAAGATATAGTCGCTCTCAAGTGCATCGACTGTATTAACCGTTTCTTCAGCCTTCACAGCTTCTATAAGCCGGCAAGCTGGGATTCTGTGGGAAAAGTCGAGTTTGTCTGCAAACCTGAGCACGTGCTTTAGATCGTATGCGTGAATCGGGCCGAGTCTCACCCTAACTCCCCTCTCCCTCTCAAAGCTCTCCCAATCACTGTTGTACGTTAAGCCTGGCACAAGTACGAGATCGTAGCCACGCAAATCCAGATCAGCAAGATGTTTGGGGGTTATAAAGGCAGCAACGTCAATATCGCAAACATGCACATCTGCTCCTCTGCCGTACTCTCTAACCATCTTCTCGGCCAGTTTTCCTGTAACGAGCAGAATCCTCATGCCGCCAGCCTCGCCACCTCTCTGGCGTGGGCCTTCATTATGTCGCTCCTGGTTATCAGTCCTAAAAGCTTTCTCTCATCGTTACGATCCACAACCGGCAACCTGCCAATATCCTTCTCCACCAGCTTGATGAGGGCATCCTCCAGCGTTTCGTCAGGATACGTAACGACGATCTCCCTCGTCATGACATCCCTGACCCTCTTATTTCCCCTCTCCTCAATCGGAACCCTCTCAATGTCCTCAAAAGTGACGATACCGACCAGTTTGCCCTCTCTAACTACGGGAAAACCCATGTGACCCGTTTTCTCCATAAGCCCGAGGACGTCCACAACTTTCTGGTATGGCGAAACAGTCATAACCTTGTCAGCAGGAACCATTGCCTCCTCAACCCTGACATTTTTCAGAACATCAATGGACATTTCCCCACTGTGCGCAGGACTTTCAGCCCTGTTTGACACCTGCTCTGCGTATATCGAGTAATCCCCGCTCAGATAGTAAGCCAAGGTGGCTGATATCATCAAAGCTGGCAACAAAGTGTAACCTCCACACATCTCAAGGACCATGAGGATCGCTGCAAGTGGCGTTTTTGCAACTGCTGCAATGAAGGCAGACATTCCGACGAGAACGTAGGCTTCTGGCTGAACCACCACTCCTGGCAGTAGCTGGTGGAATAGATGACCAACGAAGGCCCCAACCATGCTCCCGATCACGATGGAAGGGGCAAAAACCCCTCCGCTCCCACCAGAGCTGACAGTGAAGGACGTTGCAATAATTTTGCCGATTATAAGAAGGAATATAACGGTTATGGCAAGTTTCCCATCAATTGCAAGCTGCACATATCCGTAGCCCATCCCGAGCACTCCGGGGAGGTAGAGACCTATGATACCCGTTAAGAAGCCACCAATTGCTGGCTTAAAGTGATTTGGAATGTTGATTCTCTTAAAGAGATCGTGAACCGCATAGAATGTTTTGATGTAGAGTATCCCGAACACTGTCGCTAAAACGGACACGAGGACGTAAAGCGGAAATTCGAGGGGAGATGAGATCGTGACTGGGGGAACCTTGAAGATTGGTAACAGACCAAAGGGTGTGCCTGCGATGTAGCACATTAGGACATCAAAAACCAGAAAGGCGACGATTGATGATACAAAGGCCGGGACTATGGCATCAACTTCCGTGTCTTTTCTGTAGAGAACCTCAATTCCAAACATCGCCCCACCAAAGGGACTTCTGAATATGCTCCCGATTCCCCCAGCAACACCGCAGATTACGAGTGTTCTGCGGTCTCTGTCCGAGAGCTTCAAAAGGGTTGCGAGCATCGAACCAAAACCCGCCCCTATCTGGGCTATCGGCCCCTCTCTACCCGCACTTCCGCCACTGCCAATCGTTATTGCGGAGGCAATGGTCTTGACAATTGGCACCCTTGCCCTTATGATACCTCTCATCCTGTGGAAGGCCCTTATGACCGCATCTGTACCATGTCCCTCAGCTTCAGGGGCGAAGGTGTAAACGATGTATCCGCTTAAAAGACCGCCAAGTGCTACAACAACTGGTAGGGGAAGTATGCCAAGATGGAAGTCAATTTGAACGACTTCTGCTTCACCACCGGCAAGAGGTGGGGAAAAGCTGTCAAGACCCGTGAGAAAGAATTTGGTAGCAACATCGAGTAAGAAGTAAAAGACAAAGGCACCTAAGCCAGAAACAACACCAACCAAGGATGCAAGAAGGATCATGTACCTCGAACTGAGCGGTGGTTTCCTGTCCACGTGCTTCCTTAAAGGTAGGTAAGAAATATTTTTCTCTTCAAACAATTTTTACTGAAACTGAACTGAGTGTGACAAAAAGACCATGATCAACAAGGTTTTAAGTCGCCACACCAACATAAAACTGGTGGGCTAGGCCGGGGGGTTCGGCGTCCCCTGTAACCCGAAACCGCCGATAT
>CBEUCM010000058.1:0-10809 GCA_965541645.1 uncultured Archaeoglobaceae archaeon
GAGCAGGCTAACCCCGGACGTCCGGCGCTTCCGGGGGTGCGGGGAGGAGGAGTTCGGAGTGTGGTAGGTGCCCGCGAAGCGGATCGACCCGAGGCGTGCCCACCTCTCCAACTCCTCAAGTTATCCAACTGAAGGCTGGGCAACCCATGAGTTAAATTGAAAAACCCCGTGGCAGGCACTACAACATGTTTTTAAAGTTCAGGGAGGATGTCATTAGAACTCTCGGCGAGTACGGTGATGAGAGATTTTTGAGAGAGAGCGAGCATGCCGACTTAGCATGCACAATAGCATTTAAGCTGGCAAAGGAAAAAAGGACGAGTCCAAAAGAGGTTGCAGATCAGATTGTGGAAGATTTGGAAGTAAAGAGCGACTATATTGGAAGTGTTGAGAGCGTTAATGGGTACATAAACTTTTTTGCGAGTTACGAGTTTCTTGAGGACACGATCAATGTTATTCTCGATGAGGACGAGAACTACGGAAACCTCAACTTGAGAGGAAAGGTGCTGGTAGAGCACACCTCTGCCAATCCCGATGGTCCCTTACACATAGGACACATCAGGAACTCAATTATTGGCGACACAATCGCAAGGATCTTCAGAATGGCAGGAATTGATGTTAAAACGCACTACTACGTGAACGACATGGGCAGGCAGGTTGCCATAACGGTTCTTGGCATTGAAAAGTTTGGACTTTCGAGTAAAAAACCCGATCATGCTGTTGCGGAAGCATACATAAATGCAAACAGGCTTCTTGAATCCAACCCGGAGCTTGAAGAGTACGTAGAAAAGCTCATGCTCGCATATGAGAGGGGAGATTCAGAGGCTATTGAAAAGTTCAGAAATGCTGTTGAGAGAGCCCTGCAGGGGATTAAAGAGACGCTGATGTCGATAAACATAGAACACGACGAATTTGTGTGGGAAAGCGAGTTCATAAGGAACGGGTATGTGGACAGATTCCTGGAGTTTCTGGATGAGAAGGGGTTGATAAAAAAAGATGGTGCATGGATTATCGAGCTTGAAGGCTTCGAGAAGGAAGTTGTTCTTAGAAGGGAGAACGGGACAACCCTCTACATGACAAGAGACCTCGCCTACCATCTCTGGAAGAACGAACATTATCAAAGGTTCATAAACGTGCTTGGGGCAGACCACAAGCTTTACGCTTCCCAGCTATCCAAGATCCTCGAGCTGATGGGTCTGAAAGCACCCGAGATCGTGTTCTTCGAGTTCGTGTCTCTCCCCGAGGGGAGCATGAGCACAAGGAGGGGGAAGTTCATATCTGCCGACGAGCTGATTGAGAAGGTGAGGGCAGAGGCTGAGAAGATAATCGCCGAAAGAGATATGAGCGATGAAGAGAAGAAGAAGATAGCCAATGCTGTTGCTGTTGGTGCAATAAGGTTCGATTTTATCAAGATTGCCCCGGAAAAGCCGATGGTCTTCGACTGGAGCAAGGCTCTGGACTTTGAAAGACAGACTGCAAGCTACATTCAGTACAGCCACGCAAGGGCCTGCAGCATTCTGAGGAAGGCTGTTGAAGATGGGATGCCAGATCTTGAGTTCAGGGGTGAACTGTGCTCCACTGGGGAAAAAAGTCTTGTGATGCTGCTCTCCAAACTGCCCTACTTCATCCACAGAGTCGTTAACGAGCTGAGGCCAAACGTGTTTGCGGAATACCTCCTGAGTGTTGCATCATCTTTCAACGACTTCTACAGGCAGCACCCTGTTCTAAAGGCTGATCCTGAAATCAGAATGCACAGACTCGCTCTCGTGGATGCGACGAGGATAGTTCTCAGAAACGGGCTGGAATTGCTGGGTATAGAGGCGCTTGAGAAAATGTAATTTCACAAGCGTAATTACCTTTGAGTGGTTTTCATACAGCACGAAAATTTTTAAAGCTCATTATTACAATTACAATTAGAATGAGCAACAAGGAGGACCCGGAGTTCAACGCAAATTTCTGGAGAGAGGTTGTAGAAAACCTGCTGGCAGGGGTGTTTATAGTAGATGAAAAGCTCAGGTTAAGATATGTGAACAAAATCGTGGAAATTGCAACTGGCTACAGGAGGGATGAGCTGTACAGCATGCGTGTTTTCCACCTTGCACATGAGGATGACTACCCGAAAATCTTCGAGGCCTACAACAGGGCGATAACGGGAGAGAGGATATTCATAGAGAACCGGTACTTCACAAAGGATGGCAGACTCCGATGGTCGTGGGGGTACCTTGTCCCCATAGAGTACAAGGGCGAGAGACTGGGAGTGGGGAACTGGATAGATGTAACCAGAGTTAAAAAGCTCGAACAAAGGCTCAGAGAGAGCGAGGAATTTTACAGAATGCTCATTGAGGATTCACTTACCGGAGTTTACATCGTGCAGAACGACAGGTTCGTGTACATAAACAGGGCCTTTGAAGAAATTGTGGGGTACACGAGGGAGGAGATTCTGAACAAAGACCCATTCTCCATAGTGCATCCAGCAGACAGGGAGATCGTCAGAAAAAAGTACCTCAAAAGAGTGCTCGAAAGCTCCCCAACCGAGACCTACAGCTGGAGGGTTATAAGGAAGGATGGCAAGGTCAGGTGGGTAACTGCCAGACCGTCAAGAATAACCTACAGGGGCAAGCCAGCTGTTGCAGCAACCACGATCGACACAACCCAGATCCACGAAATGGCTGAGGAACTCAGAAGGAAAACCGAGTACCTCACACTTCTGAACAAGATACTGCGGCACGACATAATGAACGACCTCACTGTTGTGAGGGCTGCACTTGAGTTGAGGGATGAAAAGCTGATTGAGAACGCAATTTCGAGAATTAACAGGATGACCGAGCTTATCAAAGAGATAAAGATACTGGAAGAGGTCGGTGGAGATAGGAAGGCTGTAAATCTGGCAGAGTATGTCAGGGACGTCGCAGAGGTTTACAGGGAGGAGGCGGAGATAAGGCTGAATCTTGAGGACGTGTACGTCATGGCCAATGAGGGGTTGAAGGCTGTGCTGCACAACCTAATAAGAAATGCCATAATACACGGGGGCAAAAAGCCAATTGAGATAACCATCAGCGTGTTCAGAGATGACGGAATGGGTGTGATGGTGGTGGCTGACAACGGTGTTGGAGTCCCGGATGAGATCAAAGACAGGATCTTTGAGGAGGGATTTTCCGGGGAGAGCGGTACAGGGCTTGGACTCTTCATAGTTAAGAAAATTGTGGAGCTTTACGGTGGGTCGATAAAGGTTATGGACAACAAGCCGAGCGGTGCGGTTTTTGAAGTCAGGCTTCCGCTTGAAAAGTTTTAACAGAAAGAATTCGTTAAATACCTAAATATTAGCATTACTACAATGGAAATTAGAGATCCCATCCATGGATTCATACACCTGAGTGACATGGAGAAAAACATAATTGACACTGAACCCTTCCAGAGGCTGAGAAACATTAAGCAGCTTGGTTTGACATATTATGTCTATCCCGGAGCTACCCATACAAGGTTTGAGCATTCACTGGGAGTCATGCATACAGCAACCCAAATTGTTAGTAGCATACTGGACAAACACAGGATGGAGAACCTGTCCGAGTACCTTGGATTGATTGGCAAAGGATACTTGGAAGATAGGCTGAAAACTACTACCAGATTGGCTGCATTGCTTCATGATCTGGGGCATCCTCCTCTCTCTCACTCCAGTGAGAGTCTGCTGATAAAAGAGCATGAAGAATACAGTGCTGAAATAATTGAAACCTACTATGACCGACTTCTGAAACCCTTTGACAGGACAGTAAGTGTTGAAGACCTGTCCTTCTTGATCACCAAAGGAAAAAGAGGTATCGGAGGAGACTCATTGTTGAATCTAATCCAGGAAATAATTTCTGGTGAGATAGATGCAGACAGAATGGACTATCTTCTCAGAGACTCCCATTATACAGGTGTTGCTTATGGCAACTTTGACTACAACAGGCTCATAGAAACCCTGACGATTACACCCACACTGGGTCAAGAAGATGACAACATGCTCGAAGAACTGGAAGAAGTCTTTGGCCGTGAGCTAATAGGAGAAATTAAAAAATTAGATATAAAAATGGAACCAAGAATTGGTATTGAGGCTGGAGGGATTCATGTAGCTGAACAGCTACTAATTGCTAGGTACTTTATGTTCAACCAAGTTTATTTCCACCCAATCAGAAGGTGCTATGACGCTTTACTTGATAGATATTTAATTAGGACGTTTCCAGATGGATATCCAGAAGACCTGGAGGAATACTTGGAGTTAGACGACCTATACGTTATGAACACAATTAAAAAAGATGCAAAATCCAAAAGTGTAGAGGACCCTGAGAGAAAGAGGCTGGCAGAATCTATATACAGAAGAGACCACCCCAGAATCGTGTTTGACCACAGTGTAGAACTAACTGAAGAACAATTCGACAAAGTTCGTGAAGAGATAGTAGAGATTTTAGCCAGTAAGTTTCACTTAAACGAGGATACAGATATAATCGTTGACTGGGCACAGAAATCTATCACAAAGATCCAGCAGTCTGATTTCCTTGTAATCTCCGACGAGGTCTCGAAAAATTTAAATGAGTACTGGGACAAAGAAAAAATGAGAGAGCTTTGGGAAGCTGTAGAAGTTAAGCTGAAACACATATGCCAAGTATCGGATTTGATAAGATCGCTGGTGCAGAGCGTAAAAACCATCAACAAACTTAGGATATACGCAAGAATTGGAAAAAAGGATATCGATAATGTTAGAAATTTATGCAGCAAAATCGTGGGTGAGGTGAACGCCAGTGAGGAAAAGTGATATAGTCCTATATGTAGTGAGAAAACTAAATGAAATTGGAAGTTGGACTGGAAATACCCACATTCAAAAAATAATTTACCTTACTCAATCAGCATGCAATTTAAAACTGTACAATTTTGTTCTATACCATTATGGACCATATTCATTTGACCTAAGGGAAGATCTGGATTTCTTGGCGATTTCTGGCTATTTGGAGAGAAGCGCTGACGAATTAGGATACCACTACAAGGCTCACATAAATTCTGAACTACAGATACCCGCTGAAATTAAAGAAAAAGTTGATAAGATAGTGAAAATATTTGGTAGAGCGCCAACCACTTTGTTAGAACTAATAACAACAGTTGACTATATAATGAGAAAATATCCAAGCAGGAATGACGAAGAAATAACAGAAACTGTAAGAAAGATTAAACCACACTTCTCAGAAAGAGCGATTAAATTGGCAATAAAATGGATCAAAGAGGACTTTAAGAAGATCTTAGACCAAACCTAAAGCACAATCTTCTTCACGTGATCCGGGATCTCCTCATCCCCTTCATACCCCAGAGCCTTGTCCACCGCATGCCTTGCAATGAACCCACCAACGTGCAGCAGGGGTTCATCGTACTCGTTATCCCTCTCCATGCTCGCTGTGCACGGAAAGCTGTGATGGGCCTCGCTTACAACGTTCCAAAGCTCCCTCATCTCACCCCGCATAACTCCGGTGAAATCAAAGCCCCTCAGCTTAACTCCGATGTAGTAGGCACACCCGCATGGCTGACTCCTCAAAATTCTGACGTTGGCCTTTCCATCCTCAAGAACCTCTATTTCGAATTCCGGATAGCCTATGCCCATCTCCCTTATCATCCTGTTGATCGTCGGATGCTCATCGCTCTCCCTGAGGTTGCAGAAGGGTTTTGGTGCCGCAAACTCTATCCCGAGTTCATCGCACTTCTCCTTTATCTGCTTTGCCAGCCCGGGAGAACACCATCTCGGCTCCTCGACTGGGACAATTAAAGCTTTAACCTTTCCCTTCAGCTTCTCTGGCAAAACAGCCAGAACGTCTGGATGAAGATTGATTGCCACAGCAATATCAGCCTCAGGGATGATCTTGGGAAGGAAGTCCTCAGCGTTCTCGATGAAATCGGGCATTGTTGTTGGATCTGGCATTGAGAAGGCAGCAATTATGTTTTTGGAGAAATTGTACAGGCCATCCTTGCACTGAGTGCATGCATCGATCCCGCACGCACCGTAAGACGGGCAGGAGTTTGGATAGTTCATAAGGTTCGCTATGAACCTCTCACCAAAGAACCCGTAGTGAAAAACCACCAGCTTCAAATCCGACGTGAACATGTCCTCTTTAAATCACATGGATAATATAACCCTTCCCCCTAAGCCTTTCGAAAACTTATAATATTGCAATTACAATAAAGAAAGTATGGATAGAGTCCAAGCGGTGATCATTCCATTCACCCTTGCAAACCTTGCGGATTATATAACAACAGTTGTCGGCCTTCAAAACGGTTTTCATGAGCTGAACAGCCTTGTTGCAAGCTTAGACCCCTTCACCTTCCTTGCTTTAAAAATATTAATCGTCCTTTCTCTTTCCTTCCTCCTGATGAGCGTGTTCAGGCTAAAGAGTCGCAGCAGTATTGCAAAGGGTGTTTATATCGGTCTCGTTTCCGGCATTCTGATTTCAACAGCGGTCATATCGATAGCTGCACTCCACAACATCATGATCTTGGCGGGGTTCCCCGAAAATGAGACACTGATTAAAATAGTTTCAGAGATCCTTATCTAAAACTTCGAGAACCTCAGCTTTTATATCTCCCTTCCCGCCCGTTGGTTCTGCGAGTGTTCTTCCGCAGATGAGGCATTTAACTACAGTAGATGGGTGGTCAAAGATTACCTGCTCATGCTCGCAGTCGGGGCATTTAACCTTAAGAAACCTGCTTCTTGTGATTGCCAACTCCACCACCCCCTCACTTCTCAATGAGTTCAAACCTCTTGACCCTCCAGGTCGGGCGGTGATGGGCCTTCTTGCACTCGGTGCACCTGAACCTTATGTTCACTCTCTTCGTGGGCTTGTCTCCACCCGGAACCTTGCTGAACTTTCCAAGGTTACCAACCTTGCCCCTCCTCTTCTTCTGCCTGTTTATCCACTTCAGCGAACTTGCCTTTCCCTTGCTCACCTTCTCAACATCATGCAGCGTGTGCTTTCCGCAATACCTGCAGAAGGTCTTAACCTTCTTGGGATACTTCATTCTCCTTCACCTCTATTTTCTCTGCGAACCCGCTCTTTATCAGCGCATCAGCATTAAGCTGAGGGAGTGTAACCACATCTTCCTTCCTCAATTTATATGTTTTTCCGTCACTTCCCTGAATCTCAATATCCTTTTTAATCCTTACAAGAACTCTCCTCTCCTCTTTCCTGACCTCTCCTTCAAGCACGCTCCTCTTGAACTCCTTTATCACGTCCAGCAGCTTTTTGAAAAAGACCCTTTCGTGGGTGCACATGTTTTCAACATCACTACCAACCGGCTGTCCGCAAACCTCTGCCCAGGCAGCATTTACGATCCTGCCCGTCCTCATCTCAAAGATCTTTCTCTGCAATCTCTTCAGAGCTCTGATCTCGTCCTCAAACCTCAGGATCTCAGTATCGCTTGCTGAGCTTTTCATCTCTTCCAGCTCGTCAATTCTTTTCCTGATCCTATCGTAAAGCTCATCATCAATTTTTGAGAGCTGAAGGCGGTTTTTCTCGACCAGCAGTAGTAGCTCATCTATGTTCATTGTATCCACTTTTCCCCAGCAGAACTTTAATTTTGTTCATAATCTTTAAATCTTGGATAGCCAAGAACCTACATGGAGTTCCGAAGGGAAGTTGAGGTGACAAAAGTTCTTGTCGGCGGGAAGGTCGATGAAAGTGTTGTGGAAGTCAGATACGACCCCTTAACTCTGCAAACCTCCAGAATTGTAAAGAAGGATTTTCCGATACAGGGCGGGGATTTTGAGGATGAAATCCAGAGCACAAAGGTATGGTGCCCCTTCTGCCCCGACAAGATAGACCAGATGGCTGCGAGAGATGTTGAGATCATGAAGGGTGAACTCTGGAAGAGGGGAGAGGCTGTCCTGTTTTCCAACATAATGCCCTACTCCAAGCACTCCCTGGTTGTGAGGATAACTGAAGCCCACTATCTGAAGCTCTCGGAGTTCAAGGTCAACCACTTCGTTGATGCATTCACCCTCATTCAGGATTACATCAAGAACGTTCCGGATGGGAAGTACTACATAACCATCGGCATGAACTACCTGAAACCAGCTGGGAGCAGCATAATGCACCCCCACGTGCAGGTTATGATATCTGAGGTCTCAACAGACTACTTTGCAAGGCTGGACTGGAGCGCTCTTGAATTTAAGGAGACAAACGGTACAGATTACTGGAAAAAGCTCGTTGAGGTTGAGAAGGAGGGTGAGAGGTACATAGGGAAGACCGACAAAACGGAGTGGTTGGCAGCCTTCGCTCCTAAGGGGTTCTTCCATTTCATGGGTATCCCAGAGGAGAGGGAGTTTGTGAAGATGGATGAGGGGCAGCTTAAAGGACTCTCAGAGGGAATAATCAAAATTCTGAGGTACTACGAGAGGAAGAACCTGAACTCCTTCAACTTCACCCTGTTCTGTGCCGACAGGCTGGGAGAGCATTTCAGGACGAACTTCCACATCGTCGCCAGAACCCCCTTCAGCAGGTACTACTGGTGCGACGTTTTTTATCCAAAAATGCTGCACGATGAAAGTGTGGTGTTCTTCCTCCCCGAAGACTACTCCCGCGAGATAAAGGAGGTCTGGGAGGAGTTATGATCGTCGAATCCTACCTCTACGATAAGCTGAATGGAGAGGTGAGGTGCAAAACCTGCCAGCACAGATGCAAGCTCAAAGAGGGACAGTGGGGCATCTGCAGAGTGAGAAAAAATGAGGATGGCAGGCTTAAGGTCTATAACTACGGCATGGTCTCCTCCATTGCCTTAGACCCTATCGAGAAGAAGCCCCTCAACAACTTCAAGCCCGGAAGCAAGGTTCTGTCTTTCGGCAGTGTTAGCTGCAACTTTCGCTGCCTGCACTGTCAGAACTACGAGATAGCCTTTGCAGATCTGGACTACAATTTCTTAAGGGAAGTGGAGCCCGACAGCATTCTCAGAATGTGCAGAGACAGAAAGGCTGATGGTATCGCATGGACCTACAACGAACCCGGAATATGGCACGAATTCGCACTTGACAGCTCAAAACTTGTGAAGCAGGATGGGTTCTTTGTTGTTTACGTTACCAACGGATACATGACTCCCGAAGCTGTTGATCAGTTCTCCGGAATACTTGACGCTGCAAACGTTGACGTGAAGGCGTTCAACCAGCAATTTTACAGCAGGATCTGCAAGGCAAGGCTTGACAAAGTTCTCGAAACTGTGGAGTACATGCACAGGAAGAAGATCTTCCTTGAGCTGACCTACCTGATAATACCGGGTGAAAATGATAGCAGAGAGGAGATCTCCGATTTCGTGAACTGGGTTATCTCGCTTGACAGCAGAATACCCGTGCACTTCTCAAGATTTCACCCGGACTACAAGATGATGGACAAGCCCCCCACACCGGTTGAGAAAATTGAAGAAGCGGTGAGGATTGCAGAAAAGGCTGGGGTGGAGTACGTTTATGCCGGTAACGTGTGGGGGCACAGATACGAGAACACCTTCTGCCCCAACTGCGGAGAGCTACTGATAGAGCGTGAGGGATTTTACGTTTACAACATAAACCTAACGAAGGACAGCCCGCCGAGATGTCCTAAATGTGGTTACGAGCAGAACATAGTTCTCTAAATTTTGTTCCTATTTTGGACTTGTTTTCGTATGTCCATCTGTGGTCGTCTAACGGTTAGTTAGTCCAAGATATGCGCCACCAGTACACCTAAGTAGATTGAGTACAGTTTTGTTTACATTTTATATTTTATTATAAATTTTACTATTTATTAGCCGAAATTTGGGTCATTCAGTAGTAATAGGAGGGGGTCTCATAAAGTTGTTATTAAGGATAAAGAATAAATTAATGATAAAGAAAAAAAATTATTTAAAGATAAGAGTTCACCAATTGCTATGAGGTTGTTGTGGGCATTAGTTGTTGTGTTAGTTATCGTTGGTATCACAGGATGTAGTTCTCCTCCGAGTACAGAGAAGACAGTCCAAGCAAAGCCTGTAGCTAAGGAAAAAGAGGAGGTGATAATTTCAGACACTATTGAAGTTGAAGCAGGATATTATAGGTATTTTAAAATTTATACACCAGTCAATGCAGAGAATATACGGTTAAAAGGAAATTTTAGAGCCTATGGTGGTTCAGGAAATGATATCATCGTTCTGATAATGGATGAAACCAATTTCATAAATTGGGAGAATGGACATGAAGCATACACTTTATACAATAGCGGGAAAGTAACTGTAGGAGAATTTAATGTTCCTCTACTAAGTGGCAAAACCTATTATTTAGTGTTAGACAACAGTTTTTCAGTACTCTCAAATAAAGGTGTAGAAATTAAGGCTATGATGACATACATTATCAGTTGAAATTTTTATTGTATATTTATATTTTTGTTAATCTAACTTTTATAATTTAGCCAATTGTACTTAAACCTCTTTTTTGCACTACGATTAGACACGAAAATAAAAGTATAAAAGGATCATAGCATATACTGTTACTAGAAAAGAGAATAGGACGTTATCATGAGACTTATCAAATATTTATAATTGTAAAGTGTTGTTACAGAAATCCCAAGTCTTATTTCTTTGAGCCTCCTACTAAACTTTACAACCCTAAAAGCTGCCAAATAATCACATAAATGGGACACTTGCCAAACTTTTTCCAAAAGTTAGTCCCTATTTGGTTAATAGGGTCCTTACCAAATCACATCTCAGCCAACCTCTGCAAAACCTTCTTTTCCCTGAAACCCAGAGCAACAACCAAGCCAATCAAAAGGACATTCAGAGCTGCAAACTTCAGAACAGATCTCC
>CBEUCM010000059.1:0-10656 GCA_965541645.1 uncultured Archaeoglobaceae archaeon
GGCTGGGGCCGAGAGAGTAAGTGCAGATGCAGTGGAGAAGATGGTTGAAGTGCTCGAGGACTACGCTCTGCAGGTCGCTAAGAAAGCGGTCGAGATTGCCAAGCACTCTGGCAGAAAGACCGTTACAGCAGACGACATTAAACTTGCTCTCTCGATGTAAATATTTTTAATACCTATTATATTTTTTCAAAACATTTTTCAAAGATCTCTCTGTGCCTGTGAGGTGCTGTCAGGAACTCAAGCTTCTCAATTTTCCTGACAAGTTTGTACATGTCGCTGCCTGCATTTAGGACATCCACAGGCCTGAGAAACCTGAGTTCCGGAACATCCTCGTAGTTCCGGTTTACGACCCACTCCCCGTTGATGTAGTAGTAGCACGCTCCCCTCTTCTCGGTGTAAGGATCGTAGATCGACTGGAAGTCCCTGCACACCCAGTTCGCTGTTATTAACTCTGATTCGGATGGATTTATTGTCACGTGGCCATAGTTTGGAGGAACAATCACCACATCGCTTTTCTTCGCAGTGATTGCAGCGACATCAACAATCCTGCCGTTTTCCGGACGCTGGATTAGAAATATTGCCTCACCCTCCAGCACCTGATAGACCTCGGGGTAGGTGTAGCCCTCCACCACTTCCGGGTGGTAGTGGCCGTAGGTCTTTATTCTCTCTCCACCTATCTCGTTTGGGGGGATTACGGTGTAGTCGTACCTCAATCTGGCTTTAAGGATTATTTCATAGTCCTCCTCATTTTTGTAAGAGTCACGGAACATGTAGTAAGCGTCAAAGTCCTCCTTCAGTTTGTCCGGGAATGCAAGAACCGGCTTTAGATCAGAGGCCCTTCTGACCTCAGCATTGAATTTCATTTCACCAAAACTGAATTCCATGTTTTTTAGGTATCATATGTGTATTTAACCTTTCCTGAGAACAGTTTTATTAACTGCTGCCCAACAGAGTTTGGTGAAGGTCGAGGCGCTGGCAGATTACATCTCAAAATTCGGAGTACAGGTTTTGAAGGAAGAGGGTATAGAGGAGCTTTTTTCACCCCAAGCAGAGGTCGTGGAGAAGGTGTTTTCTGATAGAAACTTGCTTCTCGCAATGCCAACGGCAGCGGGAAAAACCCTCCTTGCCGAGCTTGCGATGGTTAAGGAGGCGATTGAGGGGGGTAAGAGTCTCTACACTGTTCCACTGAGGGCCTTGGCAACTGAAAAGTACGAATCGTTCAAGAAGTGGGAGAAAATCGGTCTGAGAGTTGGCGTGTCCATTGGTGATTACGAGTCAACCGATGAGCACTTGGCGGATTGCGACATTATCGTGACAACAAACGAAAAGGCCGACTCACTGATAAGAAACAGGGCTGGATGGATGAGGAAGATCACCTGTCTTGTTGTTGATGAAATTCACCTGCTGAACTCTGAAAAGAGGGGTGCAACGCTTGAGATCCTCATATCCAAGCTGAGGAAAATGAACAGAGTGAGGATAATTGGTTTATCAGCTACAGCCCCGAACGTCGATGAAATTGCTGACTGGCTTGATGCCGACTACTATGTGAGTGAGTGGCGTCCTGTACCGCTCTTAGAGGGTTTGCTGTGCAACAACGTGCTTGAAATTGGTGATAGAGTTGTAAAAACCAGTTTCGAAAAGCTTGTTGAAGAGTGCATTTCAGAGGGTGGGGGAGCACTTGTTTTTGAATCAACCAGAAGGGGGGCAGAAAGAACCGCTGTGAAGTTGGCGAAGATCGCTGGGAAGTACGTTGAACCGAACTATGATTTGAAAAAAGCCCTGCTTGAGGAGAATGATGGAGAAATGAGCAGAAGACTGGCTGATTGTGCTGAGAAGGGTGTTGCCTTCCACCATGCCGGGCTTCTAAATGGGCAGAGAAAGCTAATCGAGGACGCCTTCAGAAGAGGAATAGTGAAAGTTGTGGTCGCAACACCCACGCTTGCAGCAGGCGTCAATTTGCCTGCAAGGAGAGTTATAATCAGGAGCATTTACCGTTTCGATGGATACTCCAAGAGAATCAAAGTGTCAGAGTACAAGCAGATGGTTGGAAGGGCTGGAAGGCCGGGAATGAATGAGTATGGGGAGTCAATAGTGTGCGTTAACCCCCGGGACAAAGAGATGGTGGTAAGGAAGTACATCCTAGGGAAGCCTGAAAAGATACTGTCCAAGCTTGGAGTTGAGACCCATTTACGCTTTCACAGCCTTTCAATAATCGCAGATGGATATGCAAATACGGTTGAGGACCTTGAAGAGTTCTTTTCCGATACGTTCTTTTTCAGGCAGAATGAGATCTCCCTGAGCTATGAACTGGAGAGGGTTGTCAGGCAGCTGGAAAACTGGGGCATGGTTGTGGAAGATGGCACTCTTGTGCCGACAAAACTTGGAATGCTGGTATCCAAGCTCTACATCGATCCAATGACCGGATTCATCTTCCACGATGTGCTGAGCAGGGAGAAGCTTACGGATGTTGGTGCTCTGCACTTAATATGCAGGACACCCGATATGGAGAGGCTAAGTGTGAGAAAAACAGATGGATGGGTTGAGGAAGAGGCATTCAGGCTTAGGAAGGAGCTGACTTACTATCCCTCCGAGTTCTCTGCCGAGTACGACTGGTTCCTGTCAGAAGTTAAAACCGCCCTCTGTCTCAAGGACTGGATTGAGGAGAAGGATGAGGATGAGATCTGCCTGAAGTACTCCATTGCTCCCGGCGATCTGAGGAGAATTGTTGAAACAGCGGAATGGCTTTGCAATGCAATGGTAAGAATTGCAGAAGAGGCTGGTAATACGAGCGTGGCAGGGCTTACTGAGAGGATAAAGTACGGTGTAAAGTCTGAGCTTCTCGACCTCGTCAAAATCAGGTACATAGGCAGGGTTAGGGCGAGGAAGCTGTGTGATGCCGGAATTAGAACCTACGAGGACATAGTCAGAAACAGGGAGAGGGTGGAGAGTTTGATAGGGAAGGGTATAGCTGAGAAAGTCCTCGCCCAAATCGTTAAGTCTTTAAACCCCAACTTATAGGCATTCATACAGGGCCGGTAGCTTAGCCAGGCAGAGCGCGGGACTCTTAATCCCGCAGTCGGGGGTTCAAATCCCTCCCGGCCCGCTTAAATATAATTAGAATTAAAAACCCATTTTCTTGAGTAATGTAGTGATTAAGGGGTCCGAAAAAGGATGATGTAGGGCTATTATTTCCTGAATTAGGATGGGTTTTCACTCTGATAATTATTGTGTCCTTTAAGATCCAAATTCCCGATACCAATCATCTTTCTTTCCAGCTATTTCTATTTTCAGCTCCCACAATTTACATGCATCTTCTCTGCCTGAAAAGCTGAAGAATACACCTTACTCCTTTTGGATCTCGCTACTTACTGGCACCTAGGTAGGAATCACCTATGATAATTGTAATGTGCCAAAAAAGAAGAAGTTTTGTCATCAGGCAGAAACTTTTTTGTGTTAAAAGGGAGAACTATCCTCATTCAAAGATCGTATTGATCAACAAAAACAAAAGGATACCATTTTATGGGTTTAACGACATTTGGGACAACATATTCACCGAGATACAACCTCTTTGAAATGTTTGAGGGATCTGAAATTTGTGGATTATAAGAAACGCCGTGTTTTTTGACCCATGTTTTGAATTTTTCAAATAGTTTGGTGAAATTTTTGTTCTCCATCCTAGCATCTCTGTAAATTTTATAAAAAGAAAGAGGTTCTTCGGGATAATTTTTTCCGAACGCGGATGCAATAAACAACCACCCATAAGTATGTGATAGGATTTTTCATTTGGTGGTGCAGATGAAAGAATGACCCTGTTTTCGCCTTGGAGATATTTAAATGCCGATCCACTATAACAACTGTCAAAGATTAGTCCTGCAGCCCTGTATTTTGTTTTATCAAGCTTTTTATCTACCCAATCATATCTCACTATCGTCCTCAATGGAAAAATTTCAAAACCAGATGAATTTTCTTTTCCTCCTCCGTGGGACACAAAAAGGAAATAAATGAAATCATTTTCGTCCGAATTGGCAAGTATATCATCAAAAATCTTATCGAGTTCTTCTATTCTACACTCTTTTCCAAACAATATCCATATATTTTCTTCTGGAATTTTTTCTTTTTCTGTGAAAAAGGAGACTAATTTTTTCTTTGCTTCTTCTGAAGTATATATAATCTTACAATCTTCATCAAAGCAAAACCAATAGTATTTCTGACACTTCAATTTCACCGCGTCATCAGGATCTATACCTGGCCTATGCGCATAGACAACAATCACATATCTATCATTATGTACTAAAGGATCTGCGAGTGTGAACCTAAACCTTTCAAACCAGTTGCTCATGCCGTCTTCATCAAGATCGTATACATCAAGCTTACCGGAATTGACGAGTTCTCTCAGTTTTTCTGTCGAGAGTGTGAGTAAAAATTCTGCTTGCTTGTATTTTTTATCTTCTTGAAAGCTCCGTTCAATATATTCAAGCAAGGTATTTCTCTCATTCTCACTCAATTCTTTCAAAGAAAGATTAAAATAAATTTTCATCTTATATATCTCATTCAATCTTCTGTATTTGTCGTTCTTTATGGATTTGAGGAGGAAATAATTGTAATCCTGAAATTCGTTGACACTAGCGTAGTCCAACAATTCTTTTAGATCTTTTTTGTTGAATTCCTTGAGAAGAGACAACTCCTCTTTACAAGGACAGCTGTACAAAAGATAGCCAATATCTTCTAGGGCTTCTAGACTTTTTAGATCATCATTTCTGTATTCAGGCAGCTCCTCGATCTGTTTTCTAAGACTTGGAATATTTTCCAGAAGAAGCAGGTACTTTTCTTTTATTTTTCTGATTAGAATTTTATCTTTTGGATTCTCAAGCACTTTTTTCTCTTCTTCACTCAACTCTTTATCTCCAAAGAAAAGCAAACTCTTGGCGGCATATCTCGCGAGAGTTTGGTTCTCTAAAGAACTTAGATGGGCCAGGTAATCTACTGTTCTCTCATCAAATCCTTTTTCGAGAATGTACCACTCTACATTTTCTGGAATCAAGACTGTAAAGTATTTCAAGAGCCTTTCTCTCTTCTTCTGAGAATTTTTCATCCAAGATTATTGCAGAAGATAGCCCTGAAACGATGTTTTCAGTAATTTCCTTTCCATAATTCTCCGGGACAATATCTCTGATACTTTCAGGAACATAATTTAATATAGTAAAATTGCTTAGGTAATCAACAAGCTCCCTTGCTTCTGTCTCGTCCAAGTGTGCCCATATATTTTTCGCTATTTCGATGGAAATGTTTCTCTCCAGAGCGTATTTTTCGAACTCTATTAGCTTTGATTTACTTCCTGTGGAAACGGTAGTTCCTACCTCTATTTTACCTACCTTTTCTGAAGCATTTTCTGAGATACTTGCTGCACAGCCTGTGAGGAAGAGTGTCACCACAAGAACTAGATATCTAAGTTTTTTTACTATTCCAGAGGAATTTTTCTGACCTTATACACCCACAGCATGGATATGAATATAATTACCTAACATAATTTAAGGATTTCTCTAACCCAATCTCCATTCTCTCTTCCCGATTCTTCCCTCAAATTCTTTCACCATTATCATCCTCCGTTCAGCATTTCCTCGGCCATTCTACTCTTGCTCATACTAGTAAAGCTTGCACCATCTTGCTTATCAGCTTTCAGAACATCATCATCCCCAACTATCTCATCATATCATAATGTATGATTAATATATAAGATTATAACCCGATAAGTCACAGCCATTAACGTTAAAAGGGTAAAATTTATCTGTACCAGCACATCAAATTCCGGTCTTCTGCCACTTTCCATCAATATATATCCCTCAGCATTTGCAACTTTTCATCTCTAAATAGTTGCGAACTTACTCAGCTCCGAGTTCTTCTCAACTCTCCAGACGTGTACGAAATCTCAAAGATTTTTTCGCAATAATTGCTTCTCGCAAGAGTGCCATCCATTCTCTGAGAGATTTACTCTCTAGAAGGTTTTCTGATAACCTCTCTTTAAAATTCTACCAGAATCGAGATTCAGCGAGAAAGCTTTCGTAGCCGTATATAGAGTTCGGGGGCAATTCTCTATCATTCACTCTGTGAGAGTCTACCTTCTGAACAGATTCCTCAGAAACGTCTCAATATGTCGATATCTTTCCAGTTTAAATTTCTAAGGTTTTTCTTCACAACATTGGGTACGTTTTGAAGTCAAACATGCAGAACGGTATTCCCAGCCTCGTGTAAAACTCTTTAAATTTATGATTACGCTTGTATGTCTTTCTTTTTGAGTTAGCAGTTCCAGAATTTATGACACTGATGGTGGCAATTCTCTGGATGGTGTATAGTACTCTAAAATTTATCACATATTTTTCTCGAAATCAACTTGTGTTTTATACGTTTTGCAAAATGTGGGGGTAGGAGTGTTGATTTTTCGAGCCGGGCTATGTATGCAATTTCAGTACAATCCTCTCCTCACCGTCAACGCTGCATATGAGGTACAAATCTCCCGGACCACTGCCAACTCTGCACATCTTCATTGTGCCAGTGTCAAAACTCCAACCACTGCACACCTCCACATCCCTGTACTTGACCCTGCAGTTCTCGATGCTTTCCGCACCACCAGCACTGTAGAGTGTGATCCTAACATGGGTGGAATTAACCCTCTCCACCGTGAAAACTGGCATGGACGTCTTCCCGAGTGTGCCAGCAAGGCTTGTTCCGGTTTTTATCACAAACACAGCAACAACTACGGTTAGCAACACCATCAAAGTTACACCGATAACCGGGGATACAGCACTGTCATCCACTCACTATATTTCGACCAGATCTGTTTTAAGCTTTATTATCACAAAAATGAAATTAAAAATTTTGTAGCGTTACCGCAATTAATATAACGATAAATTTCAATCATAATTTAATGATACCTTTACCTCCAGCAGAGTACCTTGCAGGTTTCGAGCCCTTCAGCTTTCTCAACAAAGAGGAGCTTCAGGAACTTGTCAATAGCATGGACATTTCACTCTACAAAGCGGGTAAGAATCTTTTCAAAAAAGGTAAGAAAATAAACAGGCTCTTTTTCGTCAGAGAGGGCAAGGTCGGTCTGTTTGATGGAGACAGGCTGATCGAGGTTGTTGGCAGCGGAGAGATGCTGGGATTCTCAGCCCTCAAGGATGAAAGAACTGAATTCGAGGCTAAAGCTCTTGAGGAGGTGGTATGCTTTGAATTTAAAGCTGACAGGATCAGAGAGTTCATGGGTAAAAACGACGATTTCAGGAACTTTGTTGACTCCATAATCTCAAGAAGGTTCAGCGAGCTTACAAGAATGACTGGAAGGGAGCTTGACTCCTTCACCCTGCCAGTGCTAAAGCTGGTCAAGAGGCAACCGGTTACCTGTCATCTCGACACGAGCTTGGGTGAGATTATACAGATGATGAGGGCTGAGAAGGTTGGTAGTGTTGTCGTCGTGAACGAAATCATGAGTCCGCTTGGGATCGTTACGTATGCTGACGTTATAAGGGCGCTGGCATCAGGACTGGACATGTCCACAAGTGTTCGCGAGTTCATGAGTTCGCCAATCTATGCGGTGGATTCTGAGGCGTCGGTCTTTGATGCCTACATGAAATTCGTCCTGAACTCAGTTAGATACCTGGCTGTGGTCGAGAACGGGAGGCTCGTTGGTGTACTGTCACTCAAAGATATTGTCTCATCGCTTGAACCCCGTCTGGCTCTTGTCAGATACACCAAGAGGATCGTGAAGTCCTCGAACATTGGAGAGTTGAGGACCATTGCCAGGGAAATTGAGAAGAGCTTCAGAAACTTTGTGCAGTCCAAGTTCAGCTACACAGCCACATGCTCAATATTTTCAAGCGTTCTTGACAGCTTAACAGCAAGAATGGTGGAGATGGCTCATGGAAATGCCGTAACTGTCGCACAGGGAGGGGAGATAGGCAGGAGGGAGGTGAGCTACCCCCTCCGATTCCAGCTCATTGTGATCTCACCACCAGAGAAATTTGAGAACTGCATTGACCCCGTCTGCGATGGGGGAATGTGCGAGAAGACGGTGCTTTTCTGCAGCGAGAGGATGAGAGAGCAAATTTCGGAACTGAACCCCGCAGACCTCTTATGGCTCGCAGACAGCCGGTATCTGCACGGCAGTGGTGGAGTTTACGTCAAATTCAGGAACACCCTGGGTGAGTTCTTGAACAGAGAGCTTGCAAGAGAGGAGCTGAACAGACTGCTTGAGCAGAAAGTTGAAGAAGACAATGTGGATGAGTTAATCTCATCCGTTGCAAGGTGTTTGAGCGTCTATCACGGTGATCTTGTCGCCAGACCAACAACCGAGAGACTTGAGCTTCTGGCCGAGAGGGACGTTCTTGACGAGAACATGGTCAGGGATGTCGTGGAGTCCTACTTGGCGGTGAGGCAGATAAAGCTTGAGCAGAGCGTTTCAGGCAGCAGAGACAGACTTGCAGAGGTGCTGATGAGGAAGATTATCCACGTAGTCGATGAGTTTTTTGACTATGTCGGAGATGCGGTAAGATGACGCTTGAAAACGAGAGGTTCTGTGTTATAGATATTGAGACCACAGGGCTGAACACGAAAAAGGATGAGATAATTGCGATTGCAGCCCTGCCTGTGGAGGGCTTTAAGGTAAAGTTCTCCGAGCACCTCTTCACTTTGGTGAGGGCTGAGAGGTTTGAGCCAAAGTCGGTGAGGTACCACGGTATAACCATGTCAGACCTTAAGGATGCTCCTGCCTTCGAGGACGTTGCACCAAAACTGCTGGATTTGATCTCCAACTCGATCGTCGTCGGATACGCAACCTACATCGATGTTGAATTCCTGAAACGGGCCTTCAAGAAGAAACTCGGAGTAAAACTCAAGGTTGAGAGGTACATAGACATAGCGGAGCTTGAAGTGTGGCTGATAAGGAAGAGGGGCATGGCCGTAACCTTCAGACTCGACTTTGACTCCCTGCTGAAGATGTACAGGATTGGAGACGGTATCAGACATTCAGCCCTGGGAGATGCCTACGCAACAGCCCTGATATTCTTGAAACAACTCTCACAGCTTGCAGATTACGGACTGGGGGTGGTCGACCTCGTGAGAATAGGCAGAAGGCTGATGCTATAGGTAGTTCCTCTCCACGTACTCCTGGAACTTCCTCACAACTCTGAGGGCGTCCCTTACAAGCGACCTCTCCATCGGGTTGAACTCGGCCGCAACAAACTGTTTTTTGCCCCTTACCTGAAGCCATATCTTCCTTCTCGTCAGTATCGTGTAGGCATGCATGAGGTCATCGGTGAGGTCGGGCGGAATCAGCCTCTCTTCGCCAATCGCAGCTATTCTGCTGTGGGTATCCAGCTCCAGTATCCCGTTGGTGACCACAAGAGCCCTCACAGGATACTCAACCGGAGCTATTGCTCCAGCTTTGAAGTCAAAGGACTTCCTTAGATTTCCGAGCATGCTCAAGGCCGGGCGGTACATGAGGGAGTGCCTGAGGAACAGCCTGTCCCTATAGAGCTTCTTAACCAGCATTTTCTTTGCATCCTGAAGCATCTCGACTTTGCCAAAAATTGCCCTTGCATCCGCGAGAAGGGATATCTCCACCGCATGGCTTTCTGGATCACTGCACCACTCCTCTATCTTTTCCTCAATCTCGTCAACGCTGAAGCTGTACCTGTCAGCCGTGTAGCCGTGTGGACAGGGGGGAAAGCCGAGAGAGTTCAGCTTTTCCTCCAGCTCAGCGAGGAACTTTTTGCATCTCTCCGAAGTGTAGATGGCCATCGTATCTCTGTCTGTGAGCAAAAACTGCTCCCTTCTCCCCCCGCTTCCGGTCACAGCATACACGAGATCATCACAGGGTGGCAGTTTTCTCACAACTGCTCTAATCGCAGAATCAACCACGTAGCTTATCGTTTCAAAGAAGAGCTTCGGGTTGAACTCCTCAGGGCGATTGAGGTACAGAGAGGCTTCCCTGATAAGAGCATCCTTGAAGCTGCGAACTATGGTACCTATGCTCTCCAAATCCTTTGCCCTCCGTATCTGCGTTGTGTAGCGGATGTAAAAGGGTCCGAGTTCGTAGGCTATGTCTCTGAAGGTCAGAATGCCCACAGGTTTTCCGCCTTCAGTAACTATTATGTGGCCCACCTCATTTTCGATCATTCTCGACAGGGCTTCGAGTATGCTGCTCTCAGCCTCGACGGTTGTAAGCGCTTTCTTGGCCACATTACCGATCTGCTCATCCAAATCGGCATCAATTGCTATGAGCTTCCTCAAATCGAAATCCGTAAAAATGCCATACAGCCGACCATCTTCAAGGACGACCACAGAGGACACTCTCTTATCGTACATAACTTTCGCAGCCTCTCTAACTGATGATCTGCTGCTCACCGACACCAGTTCCCTTTTCAGGTAGTCTCTGACCTTCTTCTCGATCCCGGAGATCATTTCCTTATGATTAATTTTACAAGGTCTTAAGTTTTTCTGATGAGCTTTCTGAGCATCAAATTTCCACAGTCGGTGATGGTTTCCTTGCCCTCGTTCTCAGGGTTTCAGCACACAGAACAGACCTAAAATCCCTGTCCTACATCCAGCACCCCATAGCGGCCGATTTAAAGTGGGGCCGCCGAGATTTGAACTCGGGTCACC
>CBEUCM010000060.1:0-9371 GCA_965541645.1 uncultured Archaeoglobaceae archaeon
CATCATCAAGCTTCCCAGCGTATTTTTCGAGAACTTCAACGCCTTTTGCCCTCTCAATCAGCCTCAGTATGACGTCGGAAAACGACTCTTTTCCCCTCTTCATTTTCTACAGCTTTTCGTTAACTTCGTCTCTCACCATTATGTTTTTCATGTATGTATGAAAGTAAGGTTTTGTGCTTGAAATTTGAAGGTTCTCTGCTGCCATGATCTGACACTTTAATCCACGCTCCGATGCTGTTGCAACAGGACGGAGGAAGATAGTTAAAGAGAGTTTTAAAAGTAAAGTAGCTGATTTTAAGCCCGAAATCGTGCTACACCATACTCATTACACCGGTGGGTACACCATGGCTTGTATCATGGAGAGCGCTTGAAAAAATTACATCTGTTGAGCACTATGCTATCTCTGGAGTTTATTACAGGGAAGGTGTTGCTAAAATCGAAAAAACGCTGAAATTGACGAGAAAGGGTAGTGTTGTGGATGTATTGGTTGCAGGCGTTTCGAATTGATACTGCTGCAAAATCGTAAACAAAATCTTAAATTTTATATCCTGAAAAAATGACGCTGAATATGGAGAGAGTCAACATAGATATTGATGCGGTAAAGCTGTCCTTCCTGAAGGGGGAGGATGCCGATATTGTTTACATCCACGGCTCTGGATGCGATGCTACTCTCTGGGAGAATCAGCTAAAAGAGGTGGGCGGGTATGCTGTGGATCTCCCAAACCACGGTATGAGCTGTGTGGCGGAGATAAACAGCATTGATGACTATGCCTATTTTGTTGCCAAGGCGGTAAAGAAAATGCTCGGAAAGGCTGTTATTGTGGGTCACAGCCTTGGCGGAGCGATAGCCCAGAAGATCTACATCAATCACCCCAAGGTCGTGAAGGCCTTGGTGCTCGTAGGCACGGGGGTTAGACTGAGGGTTCTGCCGGATATTCTGCAGGGCCTAAAGGACAAACCCGCTGAAACGGCTGAAATGGTCTCAAAGTTCTCCTTTGCCAGTGACAAGTTTGTTGACAAATACTCAAAGATCTTTGCCGAGAGAGCCGGAATTCTGAGGAAGGATCTCCTGCTTTGCGACAAGTTTGACCTTCTGGAGAAGTACAAGGCTGGAGAAATAGTGATAGGTGTTCCCACGCTGATAATCGTGGGGGAGAAGGACAGGCTGACACCCGTGAAGTACTCGGAGTTCATGAAGAGCCACATTCCGAGATCTGAGCTTGCTGTAATTCCGGATGCAGGCCATATGGTAATGCTGGAGAAACCTGAGGAGTTCAACAGGGTCCTCAAGAAATCTCTGGAAAAGCTCACTCCTTAACGATCTTCAGCACATCCTTGAAAGCTGGATGCTCAGCACTCTCCATGATCTCGTAGATCAGACTCTCGCTGGTTGTTAGCTTTACGCCCTCATCTCGCATCCTCATAAGTGCCACATCTCTGTCGTAGCCTCTTCTCGATCCGGTGCAGTCTGCAACAACATACACGTCATACCCCGCATTTTTCAGATCCAGAGCGGTTTGAAGGACGCATATGTGCGTTTCAATGCCCGTCAGCATCACTCTATCAGGCGAAAGTTCTTCAAGCCTTCTCCTGAATTCGTCGTTCCTGAAGCAGCTAAAGGTTGTCTTCTCTACCACCTTCCCATCAAGCAGTTCACCGATCTCGTCAACCGTCCTCCCAAGCTTTATCTGCTCCGTAGCTATTACCGGAACTCCAAGGATCTTCATAGCCTTAACGAGCTTTCTGGTGCTCTTCAGAATCTGGTCGATCCCCTCAATGTGTGGTGCAAGCTTCTCCTGCATGTCGATCACGATCAGAGCCATATCTTTTTAATCTCCTCAGCCTTTAACTACCTTATGGATTGGTTCGTGGAGCGATACAATGGATGTGGGCTGATGATCAAGGTTAGGAGAAAGCTTGCTGAGGAGGATGGAGTTCAGAAGGTTGAGATATTTGAAACAGAGTCCTTTGGAAAGATGCTCGTCATTGATGGTAAGGTGCAGCTTACAGAATTTGATGAGGCTTTCTATCATGAAATGCTTGTTCATGTTCCGATGTTATCTCACGAGAATCCTGACAAGGTTGCGATAATCGGTGGTGGGGATGGTGGGGCGCTGAGAGAGGTTTTGAAGCATGACGTAAGCAGGGCGGTTCTGGTTGACATCGACAGGAACGTCATAGATCTGTGCAGGAGGCATCTTGGCATTGATAGCGGTGCCTTTGAAGATAACAGGGTTAGCGTGGAGATAATGGATGGGAAGGAGTTTCTGAGGGGCTGCGAGAAATTCGATGTGATTATAGTGGACAGCACAGACCCCGTTGGAATTAGCGACACCCTCTTTGACAGAGAATTCTTCGAGCTTGCTGTAAAAAAATGCGATGTTATATGCATGCAGTCTCAATCCCCACTAATCCAGAAGGAGTACTTCACGACCCTGCTCAAAAACTCGGCCCCCTTTGAGAATAGGGCGGTTTACACCTCCTGCATCCCGACCTATCCTCTGGCCCTCTGGGCCTTTATAATCGGGGGAGAATTCAGTTTTGAAGATCTACATGAGAAATTTGAGAAGATAAAGGGAAAAACGAGGCACTACAACCCAGAGGTGCATGTAGCAGCATTTGCACTTCCGGAGTGGTTGAGAAGGGAGGTGGAGGCGTGGGGTTTGGAGATGCATGTGAACGGGGGGTGAATCATGTACCTGACGAAGGAAGAGGAGGAAATGCTGAATGGCGATGATGAAACGCTTGCAAGGTGCATGGAAATACTCGTTGCCAATGGGGAGGCTAACGATGCGGAAAGACTGATTGAAATAACCTCTGCCCACATCTCGGGGGTTAGCTACGACAACATCGGTGAGGCTGGGCTTGAGTGGCTGGAATCCTTAGCGGGAAAGGTGAAAGTTCCAACAACCGTAAACCCTGCCGGAATGGACCTTGTGCGATGGAGGGAGATGGGAATTTCAGATGAATTCTACGAAAAGCAGATGAGGGTTCTTAAGGTTTTTGAGAGGCTGGGGGCTGAACTTGCCCTCACCTGCACACCCTACTATCTCAGAGAGCCGAAGTTCGGGGAGCACATAGCTTGGGCTGAGAGCTCGGCCATAGTTTACGCCAACTCCATTTTGGGGGCGAGGACGAACAGAGAGTGCGGTCCCTGTGCAATAGCAGCGGCGATCATAGGCAAAACACCCTACTATGGCCTGCACATCAAGGAAAACCGCTCTCCAACTGTCCTCGTTAAAGTCAGGGGAGATCTGGCAGCCGCAGGTTACATTGGTGGGAAGGAACTGCCCGATGAGGTCCCATACTTCGTGTTCGACAGGAAAGTCACCAAGAATGAGCTGAAACTCCTTGGGGCAGCTCTTGCAGCCTCAGGAAACGTTGCGATGTTTCATGCGGAAGGCATAACTCCGGAATGGAAGGATTTTGAGAGGCCTGCGGAGAAGATTGAAATTGTTGGGGAGATTAAAGCGGAATGTGATCCAGATTTAATAACGATTGGGTGCCCTCATGCATCCAGAGAGGAGCTGGAGCTGATTCTGAAGCTTATGGATGGCAGGAAAGCTAAGAGGGAGTTCTGGATATTCACATCCAGAAAGATTGTGGAAAGCAGTGGAGATGTTGTTAGGAAGCTTGAAGCTCTGGGAGTGAAGGTTTTCAGTGACACCTGCATGGTTGTTTCTCCCGCAACGGGGAGATTTCGGTGTGTTATGGTCAACTCGGGAAAGGCATTCAACTATTTACCATCAATGAGGGGTGTTGAGGTGGCCTTTGGGAGCTTGAGGGAATGTGTGGAGAGGGCTATTGAGTATTAGCGTATCCCGTCAACCCATTCCAAAACTCTATCTTTTGCACTGCCATCATCAACGTGTCGCCGCCTGACGAGCAGGTACTCGCATTCCTCCACCCTCCTCATCGCCATTTTCCGGTAAAAATCTGCGTACCTCCTTTCGTCAAAGCCACCGTAGCAGATCACGAGGTGGAGTTCTCTAACCCTCACCCTGCTTAAAAAGTATGTAACTGGAGGACAGTTGAGCGTCCATTTCGGAAAGCAGAGTATCACTCTGCTGGAGGAGGGCATTTTAAAGGACGCTTTTATCTTGAGGTAAGGCATGAAGGATAGAATGAGCCACATGACGTAGGGCAGGTTAATTGTTTTGATCTCCTTGGCCTCGATGCTTAGGTGCTCTGAGATCCATTCCACAATCTTCCTCGATCTACGTGTGAAGCTGAAGTAGTAAAGTTCCACAAGAAAAAGAAAAGTTTTTACCTTAAATACCTTACAGACTTCATGCCGACCTACGTTTTCACAAAGGAGGGGTTTCTGAAATTCCTTGAGGGCCATCTGGAAGATGATGTAGTGGTTGTGGTGTCGAGTGATGTTACAGAATTCAGGAAGGAGCTGACAGATTCGATGGTCGGGAAGAAGGAGTACTACTTCATGGAGTTTGCAGTCTCTGCAGATATCTTTGAAGCTTCCGAGGATGATGTGGATGAGATGATGAAGTACACCGTTATATTCGTGGACAGGGACATGCTCAGTGAAGCGGGTGAGAAGGCAATGAGGAAATGAAGTGGCAGGAGTTCGAGGAAAAGGTAAGAGAGGTCTGTGAGGCTCACGGCTTTAGCACAAAATTCAGATTTGTTTTTTCAGATGGTGAAGGAAGGGCTGAGATAGACGTTGTAGCGGAGAGGTACGGATTAACCCTTTGCATAGATGCCAAACTCTACTCCGCCTCGCGATACAGGACTTCTCAGCTCAGAAAGGAGGCGGAAAAGCACAGAAGAAGATGTGAGCGTTTTGCAAGACTTACTGGTAGAAATGCGATTCCGGTAATTGTCTCATTCATAGACGACAGCATATACTTCCACGAGGGTTGCATTATCGTCCCCTTTGAGTCCCTCAACCACTTCTTGGCCGAAATCCACTACTACCTGTCAGAGTTCGGGTACCTCTAATTTGGACTCTGAACTGGAAGCTCACTCACTCAGCCTCTCTGACAGATACTTTCCAAAGTTGAGGAGGGTGTTCTCGGAGAAGTAATCACCCATAATCTGCACACCGACTGGCAGCTTTCTGACAAAGCCCGCAGGGACACTCAAAGCCGGGATTCCGGCAAGGTTTATAGGCACCGTATTTACATCCGCCTTGTACATTGTTAATGGATCCGCAAGCTCACCGATCTTGAATGGAAGCGCAGGCATAGTGGGGGATATCAGCACATCGTACTCCTCAAAAGCTCTCCTGAAATCCCGAATAACCAAGGTTCTGACCTTCTGAGCCTTGAGGTAGTACTTTCCATAGTAGCCCGCTGAAAGGGCGTAGCTACCCAGCATTATTCTTCTCTTGACCTCCTCTCCAAAACCCTCGGCCCTGACCTTTGAGAAGTATTTTCTCCATGAGTCCAATTTGGGGAGGGCAAAGCCGTACCTAACGCCATCGTACCTGGCAAGGTTGGATGATGCCTCGCTCATGGCTATGATGTAGTAGGCAGCAAGAGCGTACCTGAAGGATGGCATGCTGACTTCCCCAACCTCGTGCTTTTCCTGGACGACTTCCACAACCTCGTCAAATTTGCCCATCACGTCATCGTTGCCACCCATCTCCTTGACGACACCAACCTTGAGCTTTCTCTCCTCAGGTTTGAAGGTAAACCCCCTTCCGGCGTTTGTGGAATCTCTCGTATCCTTTCCGGCAATCACTTCCAGCAGTAGGGCGAGATCCTCAATGCTTGACGCCATTGGACCTATCTGTTCTAAGGAGTTGGCGTAGGGTATGAGGCCGTACCTTGAAACGAGTCCGTAGGTGGGCTTTAAGCCGTAAACCCCGCAGAAACTTGCGGGACAGCGTATGCTGCCACCAGTATCACTGCCAAGGGACATTACAGCCTCATCTGCTGCAACAACAGCACCACTACCACCGCTGCTACCACCAGCCACCCTTTCAAGGTCGTGCGGGTTTCTAACAACCCCAAAGTAGCTGGTTTCCGTTGTTGTCCCCATTGCAAACTCATCCATATTTGTTTTTCCGATTATTATCGCCCCCTCAGCCTTCAGCCTTTCCACAACGTGGGCATCAAAGACTGGAGTGTAGTTGCTCAGCATTTTCGAAGCGCAGGTTGTCTTTACACCTTTTGTTGAGATGTTGTCCTTCACGGCCACTGGAATGCCAGCGAGCTTACCCTTCAATTTGCCCCTATCATATTCCTCCGCCTGCTTTAAAGCATAATCCTTGCAAACCGTGATGTAGGCATTGAGCTCGCTCTTCTCTATTCTTTCAAGCATTTCCGAAATTGCAGCATAGCAGCCCTGCTCCTCAACCTTCTCCATCCACTCAGCAACCCTCACTCAACCACCCTCGGTCCTTTGAAGTATCCCTCCTCCTTGTGGGTAGCGTTTTTAAGAGCCTCATCCTGAGTAAGGCATTTTCCAGGCTCATCCTCCCTGAACACGTTTCTGAGCGGGAGAACCTGGAAGGTTGGTTCCACATCTTCCTCAACCTCATCAAGGATGTTGAAGTACTCGAGAATGCTGTCGAACTCCTCTCTGAATTTCTCCGTCTCTTCGGGAGTTATCTCAATTTTTGCAAGCTCAGCAGTGTGATAAACATCATCGATGGATACCATGCTGGTCCCTCGAACTCATGAAATAAAACTGTTTTTCAAAGCCTCAATTGCAGCTTTCCGCATCACATCAACATCCGGCTTTATCCCTGTCCATATCTCAAAGGCCTTTGCACCCTGATGAACGAGCATTTCTATTCCAGAGATTACTTTGCATCCGGCTTTTTTCGCTGCCAGGATAAGTGGAGTTTCAAGGGGATTGTAAACGGTGTCAAAGACGATCATTCCCGGTTTAAGCAGCCCTTCGGGGATGGGCAATCTTTGCTCAAACCCCCTCATCCCGAGTGGTGTGGCATTCACTATGATGTCCAGCTTTCCTTCAAGCTCCGTGAGTCTGTCGTAGGGGTGGAATATGCATCTTCCAAACTTTCTTAGAGTTTCCACAGCCTCAAGTCCCCTTGACTCGGTCCTGTTGGACAGGATAACTGTGGAGCCGAGCTCCATCAGTGCTAGCGACACAGCTTTTCCCGCACCACCAGCACCAACGACAAGAGCCATCTTCCCATCCACATCGTACTCGGAAAGGGAGGCGATAACACCATGAACGTCAGTGTTGTAACCGCTCATGTCCCTCAGATCGACCGTGTTAACGGCTTTGAGCATTGCAGCGTACTCCTTCAGCTCCACGAGTTTTGCAACATCCTCTTTGAAGGGTATCGTAACATTCAGACCGGTAAATCCAAGAGCTCTTGCCCCGGTTACAGCTTCTTTCAGCACTCCTGGTTTAACTTCGAAGGCGAGGTAAACTCCCTCAACTCCGGCTCTTTTCATCGCTGCCGTGTGCATTGCCGGAGATACGGAGTGTTTGATTGGATAGCCGATAACTCCGAGGTATATCATTGCCACTTGTTTGGTTTGATGCAAAAAAGCTTGGTGGTTTGACACCAAAAATTTTGGGGTAGTGCTGGAGAAAGCTATGGGGACAGAAAAATTGGATTACAGTTGGCTTAACGAGCAAAAACCCCTCACGAATCAGCTCGTTGATTGCCTCATCAACAAGGTCGTATTTATCCTTCGGAAATCCCTTCCTTCTTTATATCTGTATGTTTACCTCCAATAAATCTGTGCCTGTACAGCCTCCATAAAATTTTGATTTTTACTTTATCTGACTGCACGATAAATATCGAATCTTTTGATTTAAATATTTTTTGGTAGTGTTTTGATATAATGAATCATTGAAAGTTTAAAAGTAAATTTAAAAAAGTTTAAATCTCACAATCTTTTTGGAGGAAGGGGAAGAAGGGAGAGGTGTTGGTTGATGTTAAGCTACTTGTTTGGAGAAACGCCAATCGTAAAAATTCTGGACTTCCTGCTCGACGAGTGGGATCTGGACTTCTCTAAGGCCGATGTGGCGAGAGAGGCCGGAGTTAGCTGGAAGACTGTAAACGAGGTTTGGGACATTCTGGAAAAGTTTGGTTTAATTGAGTACACGAGAACCGTGAACAGGGCCAAGATGTACAGGTTAAAGAAAAACAACCTGTTCAAGGCTTTGAAGAAGCTCGACATGGAAATTCTGGCGGTTTTGGATTCCGGAGGAAAAGGATAAGGAAAGATTCCCCCACTGGGTACCCCCTCCACTCTGTGGTTGTGGAGTGGCTCAAGCCCGTTTTGGGGCTTCGCCACGTCCAGCACAGGCACCAAAAGACTCTCAGTGTTCCCGTACAACTCAATCAGAAGTTACTCACCCAAATTGACATCAAGGCCATTCGCACAGGGAGAAAGATTACTTACTCCCACCTTAGAAAGTTCTTTGAGCAGATGTACAACAACGTTTTGACATCCAACTTCCCAATGGTAGAGTAGCTCCAGCAGTCCATCCAGGGCTAAGAGATTACGTCATGGCTCACAACACCGGCAGCCTTGATGTTCAGTCGTATGACGGCAAACTTCCCTCTGAGATCTATGAGCAGTACATGGAAGCATGGGGAAAAGTTAATTTGATTCCAGTGGCATAAACCTTGAGAACCTTCTCAGCACTCTGAGGGGTGAGCACTCTGATCAAAATCAAACCTGAAATCTTGGCTAAGATTCGTGACAAACATGCTGTGGATATAGAAGAGGTCTATGAGGTCTTTGAAGGGAGGTTCATCTTGACGAGAGTTAGGGGAAACAGGTATAGGGCAATAGGAAAGACGGCCACTGGGAGATTTCTTACGATTTTCATGGATAAGATTGGAAAGGATTTCGAAATAGTTACAGCAAGAGATTCAACAGACTCTGAGAAAAGGTTTTATAGAAAGGAAGTGAAGTGATTATAATGGTTAAAAAAGTCGGAAAGCTAAAAGACGTTGAAGAACTCGCAAAATTAGAGCTTGAAGAGGGAGATAGCGTAGTTGTTGATGGAATCGAAAATGTAAAGATTGTCATCGAGCGTGGGAAGAAGGTTGCAAAACCCCAGGTATGAATCAGAGGCATTTAATTCACCTAAATTTCTATCTATTCTGTTACTGTTACTGCTAAGACCTCCCGAACTCCCGGATGAAGTTCTGCCGTAAAGACAGGGTGGAAAGGAAGAAGTCCCTTGCTCACGCAAGGGGTAGTTCACTTCTTCAGTCACCTTTAGATTTCAACGTATAAAACTCATGCATGGGCAGGCCTAACCTTGGAAAAGTCAAGTTGACTCTCACTGTGAGGAAGGACGTCCTGGAAGCAGTCAGGGACTACATCCCCAACCTCAGCGCTTTTGTTGAGTTGAAGTTCCTGGAGTTCCTATCTTACGTCCAACACCCCATAGCGGCCGATTTAAAG
>CBEUCM010000061.1:0-8381 GCA_965541645.1 uncultured Archaeoglobaceae archaeon
ATGCCTACAAAGCCCCAAACACTTATGCCAAAGTTCTCGACAAATCTGAATTTTCAACTCCAACACTTACTACCACAAGCATAATAATGGTCCCAGAAACTACTATCACTGCAACTCCTTTGCCCAGCTTGATTAGCTCCTCCTCGATTATCGCGTTCATTTCTCGGCCCCCTATTGCATGTTTTTACGCTCCCCTTATAACTCCTGCAATGTCCGTAACTCCTACACTTGGCATCACAGCCATCCCAACCATCGCCAGACAGATTGTCACTGCAAGCCATTCATCATCGCTTCTTCACTTCATACATTTCCGCCTTCCTACTTGCCCTCAACGATCAAGTGCTACATCTACTTATAATTTATGATCAAAATTTGGCCGATCAAAATCAAACAGTCTAGCTTCAAAACTTGCTCGCTCCAACTCACATGAGTTCCTTCAGCCTTCCAGCAACTTTGTCAGATTCCTCAATTAAGTAGTAACACTCGATTCCGTACTTCTTTGCGTTGTTCGCCATTATTCTGTCGTTGGTTATGAGAACAGAACTCGTAACCTTGGCTGTAGCTATGAAGTAAGCGTCAGCAGCTCTTGGGTGAGCTCTCAAAGCAACGTCTTTGGCCGTGTCAAATATACATGCCTCGTCCAGCAGGTTTATTTTTTCAAAAACATCCGTCGGTACAGCATTTCCCACAAGCCTTTTTATCGTGCTGATAAATTCTACAACGAACAGTTTAGGGGCGTAAATCTCCATTTCTCTTTCCTCGATAATTTCAAAAACTCTCTCAGCCAACTCGCCCCTCATTCTGTTCTTCGGAACGAATAAGTCCACCCAGACAGAAGTATCTATTACTATCATAGCCTGCTTCTCATTTCAAGCAAAACCTGAAGCGGGTCCTCCTTTATTTCATCAACTTTTATTTTCTTCCTAAACTCTCTGGCTATCTCCAAGATACCGAACGGCTTCGCAGTTTCGATTCTGATCCTAAGCCTGGTTTTCTCCGGCAGATCAACCTTTTCAAGTGGTTTGAATACACCGTTCTCATACACGACCTCAATTATTTTCTCCATGATTTCAAATCACCGCAGGTCTTCAAATACCTTTTGTCGAGTTCAGCATTACCTTGGCTATTTGCAGAGTTACGTTTGCTTCAATCCACGCTGCTATAACGATCAGGATGATCGAGATCAAAGCGAGAGTTAGGTATTCTTTGATGTCTTCCTTAGTTAGCGGCTGATCTTTTTTGCCTGCTAAGTACCTTACGATTTCGTAGGGGATTTTGAATCCCGCAGCTCCGGCGATGATGATGGCGGGGATTTCGAAGATGCCGTGTGGGAGAATGAGGGCTGATAGTTTTCCAATTCCCAGACACAAATAAAAAGGAATAACCGCGCCCAGTGCGTATCCGTTTAGAAGCAAATTTACGGTCGTAGTCGCACCAAAGGTAACACACCCTGCGAGAATGAAAATTACGACTTTTGTATTTTTATACAGTATTTCGTAGATCGACAGGTGGATATAATTGTCTTTTTGCACACATATATAATCTGATGACTGTATCTCGCTACATAATCCAAAGATGGCTCCTGCGCTAAACACAAAGGTTGCAAACAGAATTAAATTTTTAGATGTTTGCATATAAATTTTTATAAATTTTTATGTAAAATGTAATTGTTACTGCTGCCAACATACTAGTTGTCACAAATATTTGAAGGGCAAAGACCCTCAGTTGCATGTATCCAGAAAATTGTAGTACCAGTCCCAATAACAAGGATATCTTCAGAACAATCCACGATAAAGCAAAGATTGTCAATCCATCTTTTTCGTGTTTGTTTTTAGCTTTCAACGCCAAGGTATATAACTTATATTCAGGAAACAGCAAAAAATTTAGAAGAAATCCCCTTAACATACTTATCACGCAGCTATCGCTATACCTGCCGCTATTGCTGTTCCGCCTGTTGCTACACCAGCTGCAACTAGGACACCATATGCGGCAATAGGTACTGAGCTAGCCAGTAGGCCATAATACGCTCCATCCACAACTGCTCCTGTCGGGCTGTCGGCGTGATATCCAGCATATGCTCCCGTTATAACTCCTGCAATGTCCGTAACTCCTACACTTGGCATCACAGCCATCCCAACCATCGCCAGGCAAAGTCCAACTGCAAGCCATTTCATAACTTCCTCATTCCACTCCTTCACCTCGTACATCTCTCCACCTTCTATTGCCCCCACAGTGCTCTGTGTTACCACACTATTTGAATCTTATGCTATGTCATCAATAAAAAATTCATGAATAAATTAAATATAGAAACTGTTAAGTTCGGAACACGCAATCAATCGACATGCTCAGTCTAATCACAAACCCGGACAAATTTTTTGCAGAGCTGAAGGAAAAGGATCCAGTCCTGAAGAAGCCGGCGATAATTGTCATTCTGCTTGCCATCCTCGTGGCCTACTACCAGTTCAAGGTGACGATGAAAATCTCCGCTGCCCTGCCAACAGACATTGCAAGGTTCTTTGTGGCTGGGGCGTACATCAACGCTATTAGCTCGGTAATTGGAATTTTCGCCGTCTGGTTGATCACAGCAGCAATCATGCACGGACTGTCAGCATTCTTTGATGGCAGAGGAGAGTTCCGCAGAACTTTCGAGTTTGCTGGCTATGGATTTCTGCCGTCGTTGTTTGGCTCTGCCGTAACTATCCCCGCCAGTCTCAGCTACATTGAAAACGCTGCTCTACTAAAGCTTGATGTAAAAGAGCTTGCAGCAGATCCGGAAGTCCTTACAAAGGCGATCCTGAGCCAGATTCCCTCAGAGTACGTGCATTCTGCCCTTGTGCTTAACATTGCCATCACAATCTGGGGGCTGCTGATGTGGTGCTTTGCGGTGAAGAATGCGAGGGAGATTGATGGAAGGAAGGCCTTCGTCTGTGCAGCTATCCCAACGGCGATCTTTGGTGGGTATCAGGTTCTGTCCTTGGTGAGAATGGGTTGACTGGAAAGGTATTAAAAATCTGAAGAACAAATGATGCTGCCGATGATGACTGATGGGCGAGCTGAAGTATGATGAGAGGGAGAGTCTGAGGCCCTTTATTTTTGTCAGCCCTTTGGCTTGTGCTGACCGACAAATTTACCTTCATCCAATGATGTTGTAAAGCGTATCCCTCTGCTTTGGAACTCTCCCCGCTGCAACAATCAGTTCCCTCAGCTCATCCGGGGTTAGCATCTCGCCGGAGGTTGCACCGGCAGATTTCGATATGTTCTCTTCCATCAGCGTCCCACCAAGATCGTTTGCCCCAACATGCAGGGCAGCCTGAGCGAGCTTTAGCCCCATTTTAACCCAAGAGGCCTGTATGTTTCTAATTTCCGGATAGAGGAGTATTCTGGAAATGGCTATCATCAACAAATCCTCAAAACCGGAGCTGCCCTTATATTTCCTCCCCAGCTCGTTGTTTCTCCACATGAAAGGTAGAGGGATGAACTCCGTAATTCCACCGGTTTCCTGCTGTATCTTTTTGATCAGCATTATGTGCTCTATCCTGTCCTCCCAGCTCTCCACATGGCCGTACATTATCGTGGCTGTGGTTGGAATTCCAGTCCTGTGGGCAGTCTTTACAACCATCACCCACTCGGCAGTGCTAAGCTTCTTGGGGCAGATTTGCTCCCTTATCCTATCCACAAGAATCTCTGCCGCCGTTCCGGGCATCGAGCCAAGCCCCTCTTTCCTTAGAGTCTTAAGCACGTCTTCAATGTGCATGTTGCTGTTCCTCGCTGCATGCAGCACCTCCATTGGGGAGAAGGCGTGAATGTGAATTTTCCTGTCAACGTCCCTCACAGCCTGCAGGATTTCCACATAAAAGTCGAGATCTGCTTTCGGCAGTAAACCACCCTGGATACACACCTCCGTGCAGCCAAATTCAACAGCCTCCTCAACCTTTTTCCTGATCTCCTCCAGCGTTAACAGATACCTCCTCCTGTTCCTGAAGGAGCAGAACTTGCAGTTGTTTATGCAGATATCGGTGAAGTTTATGTTTCTGTTCACCACGTAGGTTACAGTATCTCCAACAACCTCTCTCCTGAGTTCATCCGCAATCCTGAAGGTTTCGTAGGGATTTTTCAGGAGATCATCCAGGACGAGCATAACCATCAGCATCCGAATACTTTTCTACCAGCGGCTCAACAAAGCTCCCATACCACTTAAGCTTTACGAACTTTGGATAGACAGGCAACCTCTCCCTCAGCACATACTCGCTCAGCAGAGCCTCTATTCTTGACAGCTCCGGCCATGGTGATTCCGGGTTGATGTAGTCATGAGTGACTGTGGAAATTCCACCGATGTCGCTCGCCCCTGCCTTGATGAAGGGGTAGATGTCCTCAACGAGATTTGGTGGGATCTGCACGGCAACATCGCTCTGCAAAATTTTGCGAGCAACTTTCACGGTTTCAAGCATCTCCTCCATGGTGGGAGGTGGGTGATTTTCCATCCTCGTCCCCTTTTTTGGTTTGAAGTTCTGGATTATCACCTCCTGGATGTGGCCGTAGTTGTCCTGAATGTCCGCTATAACCTCCAAGGAGTACTGCCTGTCATACTTGCTCTCCCCTATCCCAACAAGAATACCAGTTGTGAAGGGGATCTGCAGCTTTCCAGCGTCCTTTATCATCCTTATCCTCGTCTCGGGTTTTTTACCTGGACTCTCCGCATGACACTCCAGCTCAACAGCCTGCTCCAGCATGAGTCCAAGACTGGCGTTCAGATCCTTCAATCTCCTCATTTCTTCCATGCTCAGAATTCCTGCATTGGTGTGTGGGAGAAGTCCCATATCTATTGCCAGCCTGTTCATGGCTGCAATGTAATCCACAAAATCTCTGTAGCCCCTATCTCTCAACCATTTTCTAATTTCCGGGTAAACCTCATCGGGCTTTTCACCGAAGGTGAAGAGCGCTTCCTTAGCATTTCCAGCAATGGAAAGAAGCTTTCTTACATCTTCCTTGTCCATGATGTTGATGTGATCACTTCTAAACCCGCAATAAGCGCAGTTATTCCTGCAGTTTCGGGTTAGGGGAATGAAAACGTTTCTTGAGTACGTGACAATTTTCACGCTTCCTGTAGCTGGGATGGTTTAAAAAAAGATTTGGTTAAAGCTGAAGCTTGATCTTGTGCAGAAGTTCTGCAGGTGATTTTACGGGATACTCAATCCTGTCGAGGATCTCCTCCATCTTTCTGCCCTTGACGACCATTCCTCCAAGCCTTTCCAGCAGTTGCTCTTTGTCAGCAGGGAAATCCAACCCTTTTATCCTCGCCAGAACGTGTACAGCCCAGTCTATGTCCAGGACCTCCATTTCCTCCTCTCTGATCTCAACTTCCTCTGTATCAAGCCTGCCCTCCTCCTTCAGCTTCCTGTAGGCCAGCTTTGCTATTCCACCTGCTATGTGCTCCTTTGGTCTTTCAAGCTCTCCCTCAAGGTACTTTCTAACCTCTTCCTCATCAGCCGTCGCTATGTTCCTGGCAGTCTGCTCGGTTATTCCAAGCTCCTTGGCTATCTCCCCATAGGTCTTGAAAGCCTCGTTCTTCAAGACGATAACGTATGCAGCCTCTGCCAGGCTTGGAAGCCATGTTAGATTCCTGAACTCAACCAGCTTCCTCAACCCTCCAAGGAGCTTTATGCTCTCGTAAAAAACCTTCTCCGCCATCTTATCTACATCCCCGCCCTTGGGCCTGGCAATCACCTCAAACCCCATTTCCATCACCCCCTATCACTCTTCATCCAAAGCCCTTTTCTTTATGAACTCGCTGAGGGGGGAGATTATCTCTATGGTGCCAACTTCAGATATCTCAAAAACCCACGTTCTGGAGTCGTGAGGGGCTATTCTGCATCCGTCGATCCTTATCGTTCTCAGAACGCTTCCAATTGGCAGACCATAGAGCTTCACATCCCACCTGGATTCGACCAGCTTTTTGTCCATGACGATTGTTCCGTCAACAATGTGAGCCACCGCCAGCCCACCTGCAGCCTCTGCGCTCTCGCTTGCCTGCGCAGACCTCTTCTGTGATACAAAGATCCCCGTCTGCCTGTACCTTTTCATGAAGTTGAAGAACTGCCTGACTATCTGCCTCGCCATAACTTCCTTGTGCTCGTACAGTCCCGTTATGCTGTCTATTATCGTGTTCGTAACCTTCTTTTCCTTAATGGCGTAGGCCATCGTCTCCATCAGAGCCTTTGGATTCTCCCTCAGCTCATCACTCTCCGAAGCGTCTATAACGACGATGTTGCTCTCCACCTTGCTGAAATCTGCCCCAAGAGCTTCGCTCCTCTGCTTCATCGCCGTGTATAGGAAATTTGCCGGACTCTCAACTGTGACGTAGAGCACCTTGTACCCCGCATTGGCCTGTGTTATGGCAAACTGTTCAGCAAGAAGGCTCTTCCCGGTGTCCGGTACTCCGGTGATGTTCATTACAGCCAAGTGAGGAATACCACCGAGAGGTTTTTTAACGTACTTATCCCCCTCTTTCTCAACTCTGAAAAACATCTCATCAAGCTTGGTGCCTGTGGGTATCCCAAACAGTTTGGGTGCCTTGCTTTCCAGATCCTTAAGCTCATAGTACCTATACATATAGCAATTTATTGTTCCACTGTATTTATACTTACCTTTGTCCAGCAATAGATGAAAAGGAAAACATATTTTAACAACTTCATAGTGGTTTGTATTATATGGAGGTGAGAAAGCTTCAGCTGATTGGTGGCTCAAGCTACATGGTGAGTCTGCCAAAGAACTGGGTCAAGTCGAATCAGCTAAAGCAGGGAGATGACATCTTCTTGCAGGTTGAAGATAATGTCATTACCCTCTATCCCAAGAGCTTTAAGGAGTTCTCCCGTGTCACCAGTGTCGAGATAAGGGAGTTGCCGAGGTTGGATGAGAGGTTTATCAGGCGATATCTATACGCCCTCTACCTGCAGGGAATTGATGAGATCGTAATAACTGACAGCAAGATCAACGCGAGAATGGTCAGCAGAATTGGGGAGATAGTTAAGGATCTGATAGGTATGGAGATCATAGATGCGAGTGAGGGCAGGGTTGTGCTGAAATGTCTAACATCAACGGATTTTGATGTATACGGAGTTGTAAGGAGAATGACGCAGATAATCCAGAGCATGATCGCAACGGTCATGGAGGGGATCGAGAAGGGAGATCCGGATGTTCTGAAGGACATCCACAACCTTGAAAGGGACTCTGACAGGCTGTACCTGCTTGCGGTAAGACAGGAGCACAGACTGGTTAGGGAGTTTTCAAGCCCGAGCAGGTGGAATGAGCTTAGACTGATTCTCGGAATCAGAACTGTTGCAAAACTCCTCGAGGAGATTTCAGACTCACTCTACAACTTCTCAACCTACGCCATAGGGGTAAAGTCATCAGAACTGAAAAACGTCAAAAAATACTTCAAGAGGCTCAGTGATGCTTTCGAGAAACTGGCAAAGGCCTACTTTAACTCGGACGTTTCCCTCTCGGAGGAGTCCATTGAGGAGCTTGAGGAACTTGAGGAGACGATACTCAACAACATGAGTGGTAGTGTCCATTACAGGTTGGCTGTTGAGACGATACTGAGTGCAAGCAGACATATGAAATCTATCGGAGAGATAGCTTTCAACAAGTCAGTTAGGGAGTCCCTGAAAGAGATGAGAAAAATAGCGACAGCAGAGTGAGAACTGCGTAGCCGACAAAGACGATTCCGGCCGTTATTGCTGATTTTCTAAGTTCCAGGTTTCGGGCATTCTTTACCGCAAAGGTCCAATAGACTGCCTGCCACGCCGCAATGGCAATCTGAACCGTCGTTGAGGGAATAATGTAGGCTTTTGTGGCACCATAAAGGAGGTGCTTTGACGATTCAACAGCCAGGTAGGTTGTGACGGGGCTGAGCAGTATGGGTGGGATGTAACTGAAGGAAACGAGCTTGGCAAGGGTTGAGAAGCTGCCACTGCCACCGAGTATGCCGGAGATAACATAGAGGATCAAGGAAAGGATGAGCCACCACACAAACGTTGCAATGAAGGGGGAAACTATCGTCCCGTAGTAGGTCATGCTGAGTATGACGTCGAGTTGCTGCTGTGAAATTGCAACGTTTTCGGTAAGCTGACTTTTGATGAACTGAATGAGATAGGGGAGAGTTAGGTAGGCGGACATGGATGATACCGCTGCCGCAACCGTAACCACCGCAAGTGGGGCCAATAACCCTTTGTCTTTCTGCCTTTCCAGGAAGCGGTCAGGATTGGTCAAAAAATCCATAATGCATATTCGATTCAAAGCATATATTTGTTTTGGTCAGCACACTGCAATGTCTTTTCCCGAAATTATTTCCCACTTCAACAAACCCCTGTGTGAAACTCGAT
>CBEUCM010000062.1:0-7759 GCA_965541645.1 uncultured Archaeoglobaceae archaeon
TCGCAGCCTCCTTTATCGCCTTCTGATCATCCGTGAGGATAAAGTCTGCAAGCATGTTATACTGTAGGATGTAATCTGTAAAAGCTTTTCGATAAATTATTGAAATTTTAAATCAAAAAAATACGGGCAAAAATTGCACCAATAACGATAAAGTCTTTAAAGAGGAATTTAAAATTCCTAAAAATCTATTTTATATATTTTCACGATAACAAATAGAAAAATTTTTAAGAGCCATCCATAAAATTAATTTTAGGTGATTAAAGATGGAAGTTAGGATAGCCTGCTGGGCAGATCCGAGCAGGAGTAAGATAAACAAACGCAGCATAGATGTATCTCCGATTGCATACAGGACTGCACCCTATGCGTACTGGAAAATTCTCGTTGCAGATGAGGACGTTAAGCTGGAGAAGGGGAAGGTTGCCTTTGTCAACATAAAAAATGTTGAGCTTCCCGGAAACACCCTGGTTTCGCCCCTGAGCATCGTGAGACATGCGTATGGTGTTGTGCTTGACACGTATGAGCTCTGTCCGCCGAGAACGAAGATTGAAGAGCCGAAAACCCTTCAGATGGCCGCATTTCTGCCGGTAGAGGATGGTGAGATCAAGAAAGGAGACATGATCGGTGTTGTCAAGGTTTTCGTGGTTGGAGTTGGGCCTATTGAAGCCATGAGCAGGGTTAAGGCTGCAGACGCCAAAATTGAACTCGAAGAGCTTGATGTCTGCATGGTGTACAGGGAGAATGGAGAGGTCAAGAGAGAGTGTACGAAGGTCAAGGAGTACATGTATCGTAGAAAGCACATGGCTGAGTGGATGCCAGTGGTGGCTGATGAGGATGTTGAAGTCAAGGAGGGAGAGGTGGCGGTCGTAAAGATAAAGGACGTTTTAATTCCCCCAGAAACCATACCCGTCCCTCTGAGCATAATGAGGCATGCATACGGGGTGGTGGTTGATGTTATGCAGCCTGGCAGGCCGGGAAGAGTTGAGGACGAGAAGGTTATCTCACATGCTGTGTTCATGCCTGTTATGGATGGTGAAATTAAGAAGGGTGACCTGATTGGGGTTCTGAACGTCTATTACATTTCTCTCAAAGACGGTGCTGTTCTGACGTCATCTCTTCCAGCAAGTGAGGCAACACTTGTTTACAGGAGGAATGGAGAAGTTGTGAGGAGAGAAATAGAACTGCGACCCTTCGGATACAAGCGCAGCAGCATAGGCAGACTGGAGCCGCTTGTGGCTGTAGAGGATGTTGACGTGAAGGCGGGAGAGATTGTTCAGGTCGGGATAGAGGAGATCAACCTCCCCGCAGGAACGGTTGTGCAGCCGCTGCTCGGGAGAAACCACGCTCTGGGAATTGTTCTTGATGTGGCAAACTCCGACCCGCCCAAGAGGGTTGAGGATGACAAGAAGATAGACTCAGCCATATTCCTGGCGGTGTCTGACGGAAAAATAGAGAAGGGAGACCTTATAGGTGTGCTGAACATCTACCACGTCGCCATTGTCGGTCTCGACATGCTCCTTACCGTTTAATTTTTATTTTTCGTATTTCGTCGTAGAGCTCTTTTAGTGCGAGGTTGTAGTCTAACTCTCCCCTCTCGACGGCATCCATCCTGCTCTCAAGATCTCTCGTTCTCTCCTCAGAAACAAACTTTCTGTAGCGGGAGATGAGGTAGCTGTACACCTTCATGCCGAGCTTTGTCGGCAGAACTCTGCCAAACTTCTCCGAGACGTAGTTCCTCAGAAAGAGCTTGTCAATTATTGTGGCGTAGGTTGACGGTCTGCCGATACCCCTTTCCCTCATCATCTGTACGATCTCCGACTGAGTCAGGGGGAGGGTCTTTGGCACCTTCTTGAGCTCGGCCTTAACATGGAATCTGCCTTCAGGCAACTCTTTTCTGACCCATACAGCTTTGTAGAGATCAAAGGCTCTGCCCTTCGCACTGACGACCCTTTCCTCCTCAATCCTTTCTCCATCGTACTCTATGAGGTACTTTGTGACTCTCACCTCGTAGGGCTTGCACTGCGACGCCATGAAACGACGAAATATCAGGTCGTAGAGGGTGTAGTGCTGCCAGGTCAGGTTTTCTGCCATAATCACTCCCTCATACACAAGCCTCTGCAGGGTGTCTCTATCCACCGCTCTTGTCGGCCTTATACACTCATGTGCTCCACCCTCCCCCCAGTCTCTGCCAACGAAGTCTTCTCCGAGGTACTCCCTCGCAATCCTCTGTCCGACCTCGCTTACTCTCGTTGAGTCCGTTCTGTGGTAGGTTATGAGACCGTTCTCAAACAGGTTTTGGGCTATCTGCATTGTCTGCTTGGCTGAGAACTTCAGAATCTGGTTGGCATCCCTGAGCATCGAATCAGTTGTGTAGGGTGGGGTAGGAGTTCTCTTCTCCACCCTTTCTTCAATGAGGCGAATGGTGATATCAAACTCCGCTTTGTCGTACTCAAGTGTAAGGTCAAGATCTCTCAGCACGGCAATCGTTTTTTTCTGTCTGGACTCCCTGTAGCGCTCGATAACCCATCCGAGCACAGGCGTCTGGGCTCTTCCAGCGGAGAGATTCCTGTTTTTAAACACCTCCCAGAGTTTCTGGCTTAAGACAAATCCTATCCATCTGTCCTCGATTCTCCTGACCATCTGTGCCTTTACGAGGTTCTCCTCAACATCTCTCAGGTTGTTGAATGCCTCCATTACAGCCCTCCTCGTCACCTCGTGAAACTCGGCACGCCTTATCTCACCACATCCGGCCAAAAGATTTTTGAGGTCCCATGCAATCTTTTCACCCTCTGTATCGGGATCAGTGCCGATAATCACGAACTCCGCATCGTGTGCAAGCTTCCTGAGGGCATCGACCCTATTCTTTGAATCGTCAATATCCTCGCTTCCACATTTCGGACATTTGTCAGCCTTCTCCGTGAACTGGTAGCCACAGCTTCTGCATCGCTTTATCGACGCATATACTGGAATAAACCGACCATTCACGATAACTCCGTGGAAGCCACGATTGGTGATAAGGTCGGTAATGTGTCCGATACTGGCTGTTACCATCAAAACGAACTTTTCCATCGGGATCTCGTAAACCACCGCTCCATCCAGCACCTTCACACTTGGCTTTCCAAAGAACCTGGATATCTGCCTCGCCTTAGTGGGACTCTCGACGATGAAGAGGGCGGGCTTTATCAGGTCGAACTCACCCCTCCTTTTGAACTTTGATCGGGTCTCGTCTATTTCCCTGATCAGCTCATCGAAATCTAAGCTTTCGAGGTCTGTGAACTCTATGTCGTAGTATCTGGCACGCTCAATGAAGGCTTTGAGAATATCAGCATCATTTTCGAGAAGGAAGGAGGCGCCCTTCGTTAATCCGCCAGCAAACAGCCTGGACGTTCTACCGGAGCCCTGTATGTAGGTTCTGATGTCGGGGAATATTACCTCGCCCCTTCTCACCACAATGTCTCTTGTAAAACCACTCTCTTCGCCAAGAAGTCGTTTTAAAATTTCTTTCAGCTCTTCCTGAACCTTTTCGTCGTTTATACGGGGAAGAAGCTCCTCAATTTCAGGCATGTTGCGATAAACCATAGCAAGGGTTCTGAGCATTGGCAGTGAAAGGGTCTCGATGTCCTCTATTTTCACCCGGAATACAGGACAGCCAACGAATACGGCAAACCTGATCCTCTCTGGCAGGTCAAGCCCCCTTACGAGAGTCCCGTAGTAGTATGCTGTGCCGATGAGGTGGTCAATTTCGCCTTCAGCAAACCTCTCAAAATCCCTGCTCTTCCCGGATGTCGCGATTCCAACTCTGAACCTTTCTCTAAGCCTTTCATGCAGTTTTTCTGCATCCTCTGTGGTTCTGGCAAATATTATCCCCCCGCTTCCCATTCTCTGAAGTATGTACTCAAGCCTCTCCTCATCGTTGACGGCAACATCCACGATGTTCCTGACAGTTATCCTTGAGGAGCCAATGTCGAAGTTCAAAAGGGTTCTGAACAGCTCAGCCTTCTTCCCCTTCTTTGCGGTCGCTGTTGACACCATGAGGCAGCCCTTGGCTTTTCCCTTCCAGCCGTTGTCCCAGTAAAATCCGAGTAGCTGTAGTATTCGATCCACATTTTTTGAAGCCTTCAGAATCGCATCAACGTCATCAACGAAGATAAAGTCGAAGGTAAGACCTTTCAGGTCTCCAAAGTGCTTGGACAGGAACTGGGTGGTGGTAATCAGAATCTTGAAGTCCTTAATGTTTTTGAAGAACTCTTCCTTGTCCTTCTTCCCCAATCTGCCGTGGTAGTACCCCACATCAGGGTCATCAACTCCAGCCTTCTCAAAATATTCCTTAACAAGCTCGACAGTCTGCATAACCAATAGGGAGGTTGGGAAGAGGAGGTAACACCTCTTTCCTCTCAATGCGAGAAACACAGATATAGCTACGCCAAATGAGGTCTTACCAACTCCTGTTGGTGCTGTGGCTGCAAAGCTCTCTCCCCTGAGAATTCTCTTTGCCCACATTTTTTGTATCGCCCTCGGCTCTCCAACGCATTTCCTGAAAAACTTGTAGAAGTCCTCAACCAAGGGATCTTCATCCCTTGAGCATAATACTCTTTTCACTTTTGCACATCTCTTGTGCTCGATCTCTTCCGATGACAGGTCTTCTCCGCACACAGGACAGAGATCAGAGTAAATAACGTCGATGGCCATTGAATGAAGTAACCTTAAAAATAAATATTTCCTACCCCTGTCGTGTACGATGCCCTGATAGTGGGTGCAGGTCCGGCGGGAAGTTTGACGGCAATGCTGCTCGGGAAGAGATTTGATGTTCTTGTTGCAGAAGAACATCAGATTGCTGGATATCCGGTGCAGTGTGCAGGCTTAATAAGCGATGTTTGCTACGATACTTACAGAAGGTACTGCAGGATTAACAGGGCCGTTGAAAACGAGATTGATGGGGCCTTCTTTTTCTCCCCATCCGGCAAGTACATCGAAGCTATTGGAAAGGCCTGGGTCATCGAAAGAAAGGTTCTCGATCCGATGCTGCTTGAGAAGGCCTCTGAAATGGCGGATGTTGAGGTGAAAGCCAAGGTGAGGTTCAAAGACGGTAGGGCATACGCTGGTTGCAGAGAGGTAAAGGCCAATAGAATTGTGGGTGCTGATGGCATCTCGTCAGTCGTTGCAGCTGAATTCGGCTTCAGAAGGCCAAAGCTGTTTCTGACAGTGCAGGCTGAGATGAAATTTGAACCACTTGATGAGCACTTTGTGGAGCTGTACTTCGGCAGAAGGTGGAGCGACTTTTTCGCCTATTCGATTCCTCTGGGCGATACTGCAAGAATTGGCGTAATCTGCTCCAGTGATCCTCTCTCTTACTTTAAAAATCTCGTTGAAAGGCACCCCGCTCTATCTGATAGGGTGAGTGGCAGTGTGATAGAATGGAATGTTGGTGCAATCCCTTCACACCTCGTCGAGTTCGTGAAGGGAGAGGTGGCCCTAATTGGAGATGCAGCGGGGATGGTAAAGCCTTACACAGGTGGAGGACTGTACTACCTGCTCAGAGCAGCAGAGAAGCTTTCTGAAACCTTTCCCAACTTTCAGAAGTACAGGGAGCTTTACATGAGGGAGTTTGGAAGGGAACACTCATTCGGCAGCAAAATACGCAGGCTCTACAGCATGAAAGATGAAGATTTGGACAGACTCTTTGCAATCATGCACGACTTCGACTTTCCCGGGGTGCACATGGACAGGCCCACGAGCCTGATGGGATTGAGATCTTTCGTAAAGGTCCTATGGAAGCTGCTTAAAGATCCGAAAATGGCGTTAAAAGTTGCAAAACAACTCATTTAACTCTCAGAATGATTACCTCTCCATCCTCAACCTCTCTCTCGGGCACCACTTTGCCCTCCTTAACTTTCGCCCTCACAAAGTCCTTTGAGGCAAGCTGGGAGAACAGCCCTTCATAGAACTCGTAGACTTTAAGCACTTCCATTCCCTTCTCCGTCAGAATGCTCTTCCCACCCTCTCTACCACCCTTGGTGCTCTCAATCACCTTGCCAACCGTGCTCTCCATCTTCTTCAGGTAACCCCAGACGTACCTGTAGGACATGCCAAGTTTCTTGCTCGCTGCTGCAATCGACCCCTCCTCCTTGATAGCCCTTAAAATTGTTGCACCACCCTTCCCGATAACATGTTTCCCATCTTTCTCGATCCAGAGTCTGAATTTTACGTCCATGCTTTACTTTGGCTGATATAGCATATAACGACTTGTAATACACTTGTATGACAAAGCGAAGGGCTTTATTCCCTGTTCTAAAACCCATTGATATGGCTTACAGCTTCATGTTTGAGTGCGATCCAGATGGGGGGCTGACGCACTACGTTATGGCGGGGGAGGATTCACCCTTTTAATTTTTTGAGGTGGTGCCATGGAGACCGTGAAGATCGATGACTTCTTCGTGTCCTTGGACCCTGAGAGCAACTTCTGGGTGATACACGATTCGGAAATTCCGGGTAGGATCAAGAGATTTTACGAGAGAAACAGGGATGTGCTGAGGGGCAGGATGGAAAGGTACAGGTTTGAGGTGGATTTTAACACGGTCTATTTCAACATAACGGACAGGTGCAACGCAAACTGCCCCTACTGTTACATTCCCCCTGAGATCAGGAGAAATGGCAGGGACATGGATTACGATATGGTAGAAGGTATAATGGCCAAGCTGGCGGAGATGGGCGTCAGGAATGTAATATTCCACGGTGCTGAACCATTGCTCTGCAAGGATCTGATTTTCAGGGCTATCGAGGACTTTGACTTCTCCTTTGGTTTGCAGACAAATGGATTCCTGATGTCGGAGGAGGATGCGGAGTTTTTCATGGACAGGAAGGTTAACGTTGGCCTATCATTTGACTCGCCGAGAAGGGATGTCGAAGACTTTCTGAGGGGAAGGGGGCACTTTGATAAGGTGTGTGAGCTGCTTGAGTGGTTTAAAGGCTACAGCAGGCTGAACGTGATAACCACGATAAACAGGTACAATGTTGGTGATCTTGCGGAGATGGTCGACTTCCTTGCAGGTAGGGTTGAGGTTGTACTCATGAATCCCGTCAGGGGGACGAGCGAGGGTGGGAGGAAACTACGCCCTGATGCTGAGAAGGCGGCAGAGAGCTTTATAAATGCCGTTGAAAGGGCGATTGCCCTGACGAAGAGTGGAAGGAGGATAGTGATTGGCGATTTCGCAAACATCATGCTTGGAATAGTTGCCCCCTACTCAAGAGTGTTGCAGTGTGACATCTCGCCGTGTGGCGGGGGGAGGAGGTTCTTCGCAGTAGCTCCGGATGGTGTCTATCCGTGCGGGGAGTTCATAGGGCTTAAAGAGTTCAGGGGCGAGTTCAGCTCCTTAGATAATGAGGTGTTCAGAAAGGTTAGGGAGAGGAGGGTTGAGCTTATAGAGGACTGCAGGGATTGCGTTTACAGGAACATCTGCGGAAGTCCCTGTCCGGCTGAGGTGTATGCTGAGAAGGGATCGCTGATGGAGAAAAGCCCGTTCTGCGAGTTTTACAGGAAGGTTATAGAACACGCCTTCAGGGTGCTGAGGAGGGGAGATGTTGAGCACGTTGTGAGGCTGGAGAATATGAGCAAGATCTATGAGATTTCTTAGATTAAAAATTAAAGGTTCCGCTGATTTAGAATTACTGATATACGATACTTATCTTCGAAGTCCCAGTAATGTTCCCGCACCCCTTGAAGTCCAAAGTAAACTCGTCCACCCTCCATCCTGCATACACCTTC
>CBEUCM010000063.1:0-7502 GCA_965541645.1 uncultured Archaeoglobaceae archaeon
CACCGTTGACGTCTCCGACGCAGATTCTGTCCTCATCTTCAAAATCGATATGGAACTCACCGATTTTGCCGTGGGTGAGGTTGTATATCCTTATCCAGTCCCCTCTGTCTGCATGCACTATCTCTGCCTTGCCATCTCCATTGACATCTCCAGCTTCAAGGTCATCTCCGGCTTGAAAGTCGAGGTTGAAGCTTGCGAGAGGCTTGATGTCTACACCATTAAACGTGTAGATGTAAACCTTGTTCTCCTTGTCCGAGGCGTGGATGATCTCTGCCTTGCCGTCACCATCTACATCTCCCACAGCCAGCTCCTCCCACTTTGAGAAGGGGAAAATGTACCCGGCCAGTAATTTTGACACCGGTGGAGTGGAGATGAAGGCGTCAACACCATGCTCTATGTCGTATATGGAAATGCTCTTTTTCACACTCCCGTGAACTATCTCTGCCCTTCCATCTTTGTCAACATCCCCGGCAGTCAGCCCATCACCCTCTTTAAAGTCAAGATGGATTGCATACTCTGCGGGTACTATGTAGTACACGTAATTCCTGAGATCGCTGTAGTTGTGGCCCTCATAGGGAATGTATGCATATCCACTCTCGTGGTAAACTGTCGTCCCGTTCTTGCACTCCTTATCGCTGCACATCCACCAGTTGTTGAACAATCCCCAGCTGTTCCTTACTATCCAACACCCCCATGTTCCGTATCTTTGCATGCATATCAGATTGTTGTCGTCGTATCCTACAATGACCACTGCGTGGTACCAGTTACTTGAAACCGCTGCAACAGGGCCGTGGCAGATCAGCGCCCTTTTTATGTCGTCAATATCCTTCCCAACCTCCTCCTTGTAAAGCGCTCCAGCGGTTCTGTACACCCAGTTGCTGCACACATCATTACACGTTCCGTTTTTGGCTTTATACTCGCAGCACTTCTCGTCCGGAACTCCACCCTCAACTATCGTCTTCATAGCCTCGACCATCTGTCCCCCATTGCAGTTTCCACCTTTCTTGCAGCTCAATAGATACTGCTCTGAAATGTTGAGGTCAGATGGGGAGATCATGTGCACGATCATGTTCGTTTCCAACGCTCCAACCGCCGCATGTGCCCAGCACGAGCCGCATCCACCCTGATCCCTTATTGGTGGCAATGCTACGTAATCTCTCCAGTCAAATCTGGATGGGAGCACATCCAAATCGCAGCAGGCATCGCCAAGTCCATCTCCATCCTCGTCAGCCTGATCGGGGTTGGGTATATAGGGGCAGTTATCGCATACATCTCCCCAACCATCGCCATCAAAGTCCTTCTGGTCGGGATTTGCCGTGTACGGGCAGTTGTCACACGCATCCCCCCAACCATCATGGTCAGAGTCCAGCTGCGTTTTTTGTCCAGGCATGAGAGGATTTGGTGTTTCGGGGCAGTTGTCAACATCTCCACATATTCCATCTCCATCTGCGTCGTTGTACGGATCGTAGGGGCAGACATCCTCGTTTCCACATATTCCATCCCCGTCCGCATCATTCTCCTTGTCGTACGGGCATTTGTCTACATCCCCACATATTCCATCTCCATCGGCATCGTTCTCCGGATCCAGCGGACATGGATCACACGCATCCCCCAGACCGTCATGGTCAGAGTCCAGCTGCGTTTGCCCGGGCTTGGGTGGATTTGGCGTTTCGGGGCAGTTGTCTAAGCAGTCTACAACACCATCTCCATCAGAATCCTCTTCCCCAGGTATGCACTTACCGTTCTTGCACCCGCAAATGCAGTACCTCTCAACGAAGAATACAGTCCCAGTGTCATTGACGTAGGGGGAGGCAGCGCAGTAAAAATCAAACAACTCGTCACCCACAGGCTGAAGTGTGTCGTATGTAGTATCATAGACGTCCTCGTTGGTAAACCAGTCCAGGCTGCACTTGTCTTGGTCTATCCTGCAGTAGTACTCAACGAGCGTGTGGCTGTCCTTGCAGTAGTCCTCCACCAGAAACTTGTAGTGTAGAACGGTCTTGGCCTGGGGATGTGGCATGGTTGGGATCACCACCTGCTTAACCTCCGTCCAGTCTCCAACCTGCCCGTACGTGAAGTAGTCCTTCCCATCCGTGTCAATCCTGCAGCTCAGGGATATGTGGGGGAAGGTAGGTTTGTAGGGCACGGATATGGTGGTTACCATTCTCGTTGGAGTCACCCTCGTTGGCACAATTGTTGGGGTAGTCGTAGTAGTTGTCGTGGTGGCTGTCGGTACAGTTCTTGTCGGTGTTACCCTGGTCGGTGCAACTGTGGTTGTTACTGTTGCTGTGGTGGCTGTAACAGTAGTTGTCGTAATTGTCGTTTCACTGCACCGATCGTACTTGATCAAGCTGCCATCACAGGAGCTGTACCATCCCTCCACGTCTGTGCCTGGTCTCTCGCAAACTGCCGAGCATCCTCGACACGCCCCGAGCTTGATAAGCTCTCCAGTACACGAGTCGTACCACCCCTCTGTTCTGGTTCCGATTTTATCGCAGAAGGGCTGACACTGAGCGCTAACAAGACTGATCGAGCACAGCACAATCAGCAGTGCAACCATCAGCCTTGATACCATACGTTTCTTGTGTTTTGGTATTATTTAAAGTTTTAATTGTCAAGGATAATTTCACTTCTGCAAGTCCTGCCTTAGTTCTCCTTTATGAAGAGGACGGCGGTTGTTGCAACTATTGCCGCAAGAAGGCAGAACTTGAAGGCCAGGCTGTAGGCTTCTGCCGGATAGACACCATCGCTCTTGCCCACGACATCCATAAGATGGCCCATGATGATCTGGAAGGCAGCTCCTCCGAGGAAGGGAAAGACGTTCAGAATGCTGGTTGCTGTGCCCGTCATATTGAGAGGGAAGATCTCCTTGATGTAGGCATAGGCTACTGGCCCAGCGCCACCAAAGAATCCAATCGTGAGCGATATGATATAGAGCATCTCTGGATTCAGCCTGTCCGTAAGAAAAGCGAGGGGCAGGAGTGAGATGGTAAACCCAATCCCACCTGCAACGAGGAACCACTTTCTCGTCCTGAAGACCCTGTCTGAAAGGAAGCCAATGGTCGGGGCACCGATTATCGTGCCTACACCAACCATCATCAGCACAGCTCCCGCCTCAGCCCTGTTCATGCCGTAAACATCCATGAGATAGGGACCTCCCCACAACCCCTGGTACCCCATCGTAATTCCGTACCTCATGAAGGATGAAACGGCCATGAGCCAGAGGTAGGGATTGGTCAGAACGACCTTTATGTTGTCGTGGAATCTTCTCTTCTCAGCAGGATGCTCATTCAACGGCCTGAGTCCAACACTCTGTGGGGAGTCCCTGACAACAGCCCAGCATGTTATGGCAAGAATCAGAGTTACGATGCCGATGAGCAGAAAGGCAGTCCTCCAGCCAAAGAAGATGGCCATCATCGCAAGAGGATAGGCGGCGAGCAAAGCTCCAGAGTTCCCCACAGCAAAGAGTGTGCCGGTGAGGGTCGCGAACTCGTGCCTTTTAAACCACTGGGAGAGGGCCTTTATTGTTGGGATGTACACTCCCGACACGCCAACACCTATGAGGAACCTGGCAAACACGGCCATGGCGAAGGAATTTGCCATGGCAAACAGCATGGTTCCGGCAAAGGCTATCAGGGTAAACATCGTCGTCGTTTTCCTCGGCCCCTTTGTGTCCGAGAGCACGCCGACCGGTATCTGAAGAGCTGCATAGGGGTAGAAGTAGGCAGAAGACATTACACCCACTGCGAGGGCCGAGACTGCGAATTCCTCCATTATCCTGTCTGCCAGCACCGCTGTGGATGTTCTGTGAAAGTAAACGAAGAAGTAGATGGAGGCGAGCACTGCAAATATTGCCCATCTGTACCTGTAGGAGGACATCCCACCACCCTGGGAAAACATGAACTTTTCGTACTGTTTGCAAAAATATTTTTTCGTGGTGATTACTTTATGGACCCTTTGGAACTTGCGGAGGTTATTGAGAGATACGTGAGGCCGCAGACCTTTCCACTCGGTTTCAGGCTGGTGAGGAGTGAAGAGGAGATTGGCAGGGCAAGGAGATTTGAGGGGCTGACAATCTGTCAGATCTACAACATGGCCAGGAGGTACAGGTCGATCGTTTACTTCGACATAAACACCACCTGCCCTGTGGGGATAGTGGCGTACGGGTTTGCGGAGCCGGATGAGCTGTTTAAAGTGGGTCAGCTCGCCTATGCAGCGGGATATGTGGAATCCCCTGAAATCGGAGCCAAGTACGATGAGACCCTGCCGAGATTGAAGGGAAGATATGTCGGATGCAAAGTTTCACCACTTGAGATTGCCGAAGAGGAGCCAGACTTCGTTGTGGTCTATGGCTTTCCCGCCCAGATTCTGAGATTGGTGCATGCAGTTGTGTATCGCAGAGCTCGTGGAGTTGAGAGCATTATCAGAGGGAGGGGAGCTTGTGCAGAGTTTCTCGATGCCTTTATCGCAGGAGAGCCGAGGGTTGTTATTCCATGCTACGGTGACAGACTTTTCGGGCAGACCCAGGACTTCGAGATGGCCTTCTCCTTCCCCTACGAGATGGCCGAGGATATTGCTGAGGGATTGAAAGCCACGCACAAAAAGGGTGTAAGGTATCCCGTTCCGTCATCTGGACTCAGAGTTCCCGTACCACTACCCGAGGCCTACCATAAATCGGTAGAAAGTATGTTAAAGTCCTAAAACATCCGCCATGCTGTACAGCCCCGGCTTGTCAACCCTGGAAATCCACATCGCAGCCTTAACAGCTCCCGCAGCAAAGCACTCTCTGCTCATAGCCCTGTGGGTGATCTCGATCCTCTCTCCGCTGCCAAAAAAGAACACCGTGTGTTCTCCGACAACATCTCCTCCCCTGACTCCGAACACACCGATCTCGTCTCCCCTTGGAGACAGTCCTTCTCTGCAGGTCTTAATCTCCAAGACCTTTCCATTTTTCTCAAAAACCCTCTTCAGGATTTCGGCAGCTTTTAAAGCTGTTCCGCTGGGCGAATCCCTCTTGTGCTTGTGGTGGATTTCAACTATCTCGACATCAAAGTCGGACAGGAATTGTGCGGCATACTCCAGTATTTTGAAAAACACGTTAACTCCGAGGCTGAAGTTGGGGGCGAGGATGAAGGGAACTTTGCTGGCCAAGCTTTCCAGCTCCTTTCTCTGCTCCTCGCTGAAACCGGTTGTGCCCATAACAATCTTAACTCCCTTCTCCGCAGCCACCTTTGCGTTCTTTACCGCAGCCTCTGCAACGGTGAAGTCGATCATAACATCAGCATCCAGCTTGGACACATCATCTTGAATTGCAACACCCAGTTTTCCAATTCCTGCTACCTCTCCGGCGTCTCTGCCAACTTCAACAACGTCAAAGGCCTGCACGACATCCAGGCCGTTTTCAACGGCATTTTTGATGACAAGTCTGCCCATTCTCCCGGCTGCCCCACAAACAGCGACTCGCATGAAAGAAATAGAGGCTGAACTTTAAAAATTTTAGATCAACTCAAGCTCTTTGAGAACGGCCTTAACCTTTTCAGTTTTATCGTCTGTCAGCTCAACGAGTGGCAAACGGGGTTTTCCTGCAGCCAAGCCCATCAGATCCATGGCCTTCTTCACGGGAATCGGGTTTGTGTCTATGAACAGGACGTTGAAGAGCGGTGTGAGCTTGTGGTGCATTTCTGCTGCCTTCTCAATGTTGCCATCAGCAAAGGCCCTGTACATCTCCTTCATGAGGTGCGGAGCAACGTTGGCTGCGACGCTGATCACGCCTTTACCACCCAAGCAGAGGATCGGCAACGTTAGAAAATCATCACCGGAGAGCAGAATGAAGTCATCGGGTGTGGTCCTTATTATCTCGGAGATCTGCTTGAGATTTCCACTCGCCTCCTTTATCCCAATTATGTTGTCTATCTCTGCCAGTCTCCTGACGAGTTCTGGTGTTGTGTTTATTCCGGTCCTGCTGGGCACGTTGTAAACGATTACGGGAATTGAAACCTCCGACGCAACAGCCTTGTAGTGCTGATAGAGTCCTTCCTGATTGGGCTTGTTGTAGTAGGGTGTTACGAGCATCGCAGCGTTTGCTCCGGCCTTTTCAACCTGCTTGGCCAGCCATATTGCCTCTCTTGTGGAGTTTGATCCAGCCCCCCCGATTACAGGGAGCTTTGACGTCTCTGCAACGTATCTGACAACCTCAACGTGCTCCTCATAGCTGAGAGTTGCTGCTTCTCCAGTTGTTCCCGCTGGCACCAGAGCATCAACGTGCTTCTCCAGGTAGTCCAGATTTTTCGCTATTCCCTCGTAGTCAACGCTGAAGTCCTCCTTGAAGGGCGTTACCATTGCGGGGATTACTCCCTCAAACATTTACCAACCCTCTGTTCACCTTCCTTGTGATGTAACCAGCCACCCTGTTGCGCACCCTCTTGCTCTGAATGTTTGTAAGTTCGGAAACGAGCTTCTTGTTTTCATCAAAGTCCCCTGTAAACACCTCGGGATACTTCTTCAGCAACTCTCTCGCTATGACCTTGATATATGCAGGCTTTACCGTCCCCATGGTTGGATTGATGTTGATGGAATATTTAACGTTTCGCATCACTCACCAACTATATAGACACCATAGATTTTTCCATTTACCTTTAGCTGTAATTTCATCTTTTGTATTTTTTGCGGAACATCCTCTCGTATTTACTTTTATATGTTCTAATTATTTCTTTTAAATCACAATTCGAATTTTTAGTTTCTAGGAAGAAACCATAGTCTTTGTAAATCCTCTCTTTAAGATCATTACTGACTGTAATTCCACCACTATGAACAACCAAAAATATTCTTATACACTTGTTATTTCTACAGTTTTTACAGTTTTGAACATTTATTATATGCCTAAATCTTTTATTGTTCATAGTCTCTTTAAATTGCTCTATAGCATGACGAAGATCTTTTCCTTTTAATTCAACAATTAGTATAAATTTGTAATCCGAATTAGAATAGATAACTAGTAAATCACATTTTTTTGAGTTATTTTGGATATAACACCCATCTAACTTGAAAAACAAGATTTGCTCATTTCGCTCTCCGCAAATAAAGACTCTTTTTCCGTATTCGGAGAAACTTGTTCCTCTAATTATACAATCATACAGTGGAATCATTATTCTCACCTATTGTCTTTCTATACAAGTCCTCAATTATCAACAACTCTGTAAACATTGAACCAAGCTCGTCCGAAACTTTTCTAAATGATTCAGAATCTATTACATGGTCTCTCCTTACTTCTTCAATCTTCCCCTCTTTTGTAAATAAGTAAACAGCCACTTTCTCTGGGTCAAGTATGGCGTCTTCGTTTCTAAATATCTCCAAGACCAATTTTCTCGTTTCCTCGTTAATATTAGCGACAACATAAGCTTTCATTAGGTTGTTGATACATTCTAATATAAATGGACTGTGAGTTGTTACTGTAGTATCCAAAAATTATTTCACAACCCTAAACCCAACTCTTGTGAGAAAAC
>CBEUCM010000064.1:0-7450 GCA_965541645.1 uncultured Archaeoglobaceae archaeon
AGAAAAGAAGATGCTGCAGAGGCTGGCTGAGATGTGATTTGGTAAGAACCCTAAAATCCATTTTTTCTGAATCTCTACCAATTTTTTCGAGTAGTGCAGCACCAAAAATCAGCATTCTGCTAAAAACTTCCTTTTCAAAGACATCGCTGGCCATACTGTTTAAAATTTTCATAAAATCGGAGGAGGCCACTATATTCGAGTCAATTTGCTTTATACTCATTCTTAAAAGGAAATCTGCTATTTTCTCGAATAGCTTTAAATCGTATTTGCCCACCCAGTTTTCTATCCACAGATTCTGAAATACACCAACCATTTTTGCGAATAGGTGTGGCCTCTCTTTGTACGCACTCCAAAATAGATCTGCAAAAATGTTGTGCAGTAAAACATTGTTGTATGTGTAAAGGGTCATAAATAGCTCCCTTATTGCAAACTCCACGTTATTTACGTTTCAGTCGTCTATTTCACGCTTTATTATTGATATAATCTCGTCAACTCTCCTTTCAAAGGTACCATCCCTGTTTCTAAGTGAATCGACACACTCTTTCAGTTTATCACAGAACATACTTTTGAAATCCGCTTCTCCACCAGCAATCCTGTCAAAAATAGCTTCGAGTAACTTATTTTCGACCAGTTTAATCAATTCATTAGAATTTCTAAACTTCCTGTAATGGTGTCTCTCCCGAATTTCGCTAATTAGCCCTTCAACACCTGTCTCTCTTACGTCTTTATTGGGATCGATATCTTTCACAAAAACGAGTATCTCCGGCCTTTCTCCTTTTGATCTCTCCAAGCATTCATACGCCGTCCTGTACTCCTTGTGAGTAGGTGATAGTCCATCCCACACTGGCTGGCCGTATTTCTTCCCTATAATGCAGATAAATATGTCACATTCCTTAACTTTAGAAATGCAGAGTTCAAACGATGTTCTTGTTTCTGGACCAGAATTTTCTGAAAAGAAGGCATCAAGAAGGACACCAAGTTTTTCAGCAAACACTTTATTTTTCTCTTCGATGAATTCTTTTAATCTGGTTCTCTCAGTTTTAAATTCGCTGATTACTGAGCTTACAAAGATCTTTATCTTCCTCACCAGAGTATGTGATACTTTGGGCAATCAAAAATTTTTCGAGTTTAGATATCTGAGATCACTTAATTTTTCGGTGGTCCATCCTATACTCCTAAAGCCTATTTACAGAACCCTAACAAAAACCTTATGGTACTTGAATGCCTGCTGAAAGTCTTCAGGGGCAGGAATCCCGACAACGAAAGGCTGGAAGAGAAGTACGGGATGAGCTTTGAGGAGTTCTGCCGGACCATCGAAAGGCTGGAACTCCATAAATTGCCAGTGCACAGGTGGAGCGAGGTTCTGAGCGACTGGAAGAGGTGGGCTGAACTCAATAGCACAGAGGTAAGACTTCCAAAAAGGCGTGATGTGGTGAGAAGGCTGAAGGTCGTTGATGGGGAAATCAGCAAAATCGAGGACAAGTACGGCCTCAGCTACAGGCACTTCTACGACTTGGTGGAGGGGGAGATATCCTACCTGCTCGAAAGGTTCGAGCTGGGTGAGATTCTTGAAGATTTCAGCAAGCTTCTGGACCTCCTCGCAGAGAAAGAGATGCTGATGGAGATGGTCGGAAAGAGGATCGACCTGATCGCCAAGCTGGATGAGGGTGGTGAGGATCTGTGGGTAAGGATCTAAGATAATTCATAGGTTGATCCGACTGGCACATAGCCTGCAGAAGTTCATCGATTTTCTGTCAACCTCAAGCACGCTGTTCGAGAAGGACATCACACATTCTCTGTTTCTGCAGTGTCTCAGGCCCAGAACATGCCCTATCTCATGCACGGCCTCCTTCAACAGTCTTTCCTTTACTTTCTCCCTGTCAGGACTCCAAAGCCTGTAAGACGACACTATCGCTCTTGCCCCACTAAGCTCTGCCTCACCAAAGACGAAGTTCATTCCGCTCGCAAAGATGTCAACCTCCGTAACGCCCAGAGTAACCCTGATGGGCCTGAGCTTTATGAGCAGACATGTGGAGTTGTACTGTCCCCTTTCCGGGAAGTAGCATTTCCGGTCGAGGGGGGCAGCTTCGAGAACAACGACCTCCGCATCGAATATTTGGGGCAGTCCTTCCTCAAGCCACCTCACGAGTTCCGGATCCACTTTTCCAAGAGGTTGGATCAGAATCTCCATAGCTCAAACAGCCTCCCCGCTACAACTTTGGCAATATCCACGCCGAAACGTGTGATTATAAACCAGCCACCGTAAAAGGTTCCGATCATGCTTCCAACGTTCGTCAGTGCGGCGACGAAGATGACCCTGAAAAAGCGGTTCTGCATCATCTCTCTAAAGCTGTCAGCCTCCATGAGCTTCGAGAAGTCCTCAGACGTTGGCTTCCTTATCCATGCTTCCACCAATCCAGAAACCCAGCCAGCAGCGATCAGGGGGTTGAGAGACGTAAGCCAGGCGAACAAAAATGCCGCCAGAATGGAGAGTGGATGTCCACCTGCCAGTGCCGCACCTATCGCAGAGAGGGTGCCGTTTATGAGGAACCAGAAGAGGAAGGCTTTGAAGAGGACCTCAGTGTTGAGAGACAGGGCTATCAGCACAAAGGTCGCCAAAAGCACTGCTGTGATCGCAACCGTCACAAGTTTGAACAGGTTCCGGCCTTTCGGAACTTCTTCAAGCTCTCTGAGGTTGATGACACCACCACTTTTGCCCTCGAACTGCCTGAGTGCCTCTTCAATACCCCTCCTGTGCCCTGCACCAACAACGGCCACAACCTTGTTGTATCTGGATAGGGCATTTATCAGGTTTGCAGCCATGTACTGGTCTCTCTCATCTATCAGCACCCTTGCAGCGGTGGGTGAGATCTTCCTGAACTCCCTGACGAGCAGATCGAGCACGTCCTCTTCAAGCATCTCGTCAACGTCTATCTCTTCTCCAGAGAAAGTACTCTTAAGCAGGTGCCAGATGAGCTTCAGCTTCTCGAAAAAGCTGAGCTTGTGCCAGAACCTGCTGAAGGTTATTCCAACATCCCTATCGATGAGAAGAACATCGGCCCCTACCTCCCTCGCCTTGGATATTGCCGCAAGCATTTCTGCTCCGGGCTTTACGCCGTACTCCTCACCAATTTTGCGCTGGAAGTAGGAGAGCATCAGCTGGAATATGATCAAAAATACGTTTCCCTTCTTTATTATCTCCGTCACAGGAACCTCATCCCTCACCCCATGCACGAGGGCGTTGTACCTCCTCGGGCAAAGCTCAACAGCCACAGCGTCTGGCCTCTCTTCCTCTATCAGCCTCTCGACTTCCTCTATGCTTTTCGGTGACACATGAGCTGTACCGATGATCACCAGCTTCTTTTCTTCCAACCCATCACCTCCAGAGTTTCCAGAATCTCCTTAACCCTCACGAGATCGCTCCTCGAAACTATGCCCACAACCCTGCCATCAACGACGACGGGAAGCCTGCCAAAACCCCTCTCACTCATTATCTTGAGGGCCTCAAAGGCAGATACCTCTGGACGGACGGTAACAACATCCCTGCTCATCACATCCCCAACTCTCGCATCCGGGTCCGCGTTTATTATGTCCTTCAGCGTGATCATTCCAACGAGCTTCCCGTTATCTACCACCGGATATCCCAGGTGCTTGTACTTCAGCAGCATCTCCGCAACCTCTGAAACCTTCATGTCGGGTGTCACGAACTTAACGTCGGTCGTCATCACATCTCCAACCTTAACCTTTCCCAGAACGTTTTCAAGCAGCACCAACCTTTCCTCCTCGCTCGCACCCATGTAAACGAAGAGGGCGATGAGTATCAGCCAGGGATTGTAGAATATTCCGAAAATCGCCATGAACACTGCAAGCGCCCTTCCAACCTCTGCAGCAATTTTTGTTGCACGGGCATAGGACATTCGCTCAGCCAGAAAACTCCTGAGAATTCTCCCCCCGTCCATCGGAAAGGCCGGAATGAGGTTAAAAATGGCGAGAATGATGTTGAAGTAGGCAAACAATGTGAAAAAAGCTGACAAAACTGTGTTGGGAATTGTTGATAGGGCCAGAGAAATAACGCCAATACCAACACTTGCAGCCGGGCCTGCAATTGCAACGGCAAACTCCTCACTGGGCTTTTTGGGCATCTTCTCCATCATCGCCACTCCGCCAAAGATGAAGAGCATTATACCTCTAACTTTAACACCATAACGCCTTGCCACGAGGGAATGTGAGAGTTCGTGCAGCATAATAGAGATAAAAAGTGAAATTGCGGCAGTAAATGACAGTGCAATCCTGTAAGGTGTGGGAAAATCTGCAAAACCGTAGGGAGTGGGAGTTACACTGAAAATGTACACAAGCAGTCCGAGAAGTATCAGCAGGCTTATGTGAGCTTCAACACTTATACCAAATATCCTGAACAGTTTAAAGGATGCTCGCATGTAATCTACTCGACGGGCTATTATAAAAGCCTAATCCAGTGGGACGGAAGCAGAAAAAATTAAATATTAACACGGCTAAAAAAAGGTGAGTATGATAGACGCCATAATGACCGGAGAAGTTTTGAAGACCGTCGCCAGGGCTATAGTTGCACTCGTCAGCGAGGCCAGAATGCATTTTCTCGAAAAAGGTCTTCACTCACGAGCTGTGGATCCGGCCAACGTTGCAATGGTGATAGTGGATGTCCCAAAGGACAGCTTTGAGGTCTATAGAATCGAGGAGGAGAAAACCATCGGTGTGGATATGGACAGAATTTTCGACATCAGCAAGTCCATCTCTTCAAAGGATCTCGTAGAGTTCAGTGTTCAGGATGAGAGCACCCTGAAAATAAAGTTTGGAAGCGTGGAGTACAAGGTGGCCCTGATCGACCCCTCAGCAATCAGAAAGGAGCCGAAAATCCCAGAGCTTGAGCTTCCAGCGAAAATTGTGCTCGATGCAGGAGAGTTCAAGAAGGCGATTGCCGCAGCAGACAAGATCAGCGATCATGTCGTTTTCAAATCAGACAGGGATGGGTTTAGAATTGAGGCAAAGGGGGATGTGGACAGCATAATGTTTCAGATGAGTGAGACGGAGCTTATAGAGTTCAACGGGGGAGAGGGCAGGAGCATGTTCAGCGTTGACTATCTCAAAGAGTTCTGCAAAGTTGCCAGCACTGGAGACCTGCTCACGATACATCTCGGTACAAACTACCCCGTCAGGCTCGTTTTCGAGCTTGTTGGCGGTAAAGTAAGGGTGGAGTACATACTGGCGCCGAGGATAGAAGCGGAGTAATGAAATACCTCCCCCTTTTACCTGTGCTTACCAGGTACCCTTTTTTGAAAATTTCCAGCTCTGTTTTCAGCTTTGACCCGCTGAAAGAAATTGAAAGGTATCCCGAGGTTGTCGAGAAGGCGAAGGGGATCGTAAGCCATGCAATTGAGGGGAAGGTTTACGTGGACAGATACGTAAGGGAGGCGGACTTCTTCTGTGTTGACTGTGAGGAGAGGTGCTACGACTGTGAAGACATAGGCAGACTGGAAAACTGCAACCTCTGCATGAGGTGTTTCGAGAACTGCAGGCTAAGCTATCCCGAAAACATCTACAGGGAGTACCACGTTGCCGCCAAGAGGGCTGTACTCACCTACATAACATCAAGGATGATCGTTTCAGCCCTTGACGACTGGGTAAGAATGAGGTATGCGGTGAATGAAGCGAACTACTACCGAAAACTGATGGAAGGGGAGAGGGATGTTGTACTAAGGTTGATTTCCGCGGATATGGGTGTCAGACTGAGAGGCTGGGATGTACACGTATCAGCTTTCGTCAGGGCCTCATCCAGGATAAGGGATGACGACTGGAGGCTCGTGAACAGAAGGGTGAAAAACGGATTTGTGAAGGCAAGCAGAAGGGATGTGGTGAGGGTGCTGGAGGAGCTGCTGAGATCCAGGCTGTTTGAGAAGGTCCCAGTTGTAAAATCGACCATCCAGCAGGCAATAAGGGATCTGGCCAGAAAGGCATCAAAGGAGGCCAAAAAGTTTGACTTTGATCTTGGAGAGGTCGATTTGAGCTGCCTGCCCCCATGCATGAAGGAGATACTCTCGGAACTCAAGAGGGGCATGAACATTCCCCACACTGCACGATTCGCCATCACATCTTTCCTCCTGAACATCGGCATGGACGTGGATGGGGTTATAGCCCTCTTCAAATCTGCCCCCGACTTTGATGAGGAGAAAACCAGATACCAGGTGGAGCACATAGCTGGGGAGAGGGGCAAGGGGGCAGAGTACATCTCCCCCTCCTGCGACACGATGAGGACCTACAACAACTGTGTTGACAACTGCAACGTAAACCACCCTCTTAATTACTACAGGAGGTGCAAATCAAAAAAATTGAGATGAGAATTATTTCAGAACTCTCTAAGAGCGACCTTTATGTCCTCCGCCTTCACAGTCTTCCTTCCAGAGTGCTTGGCCAGCTCAGCAGCCTTTCTGGCAAGTTCGGTGGCATACGCCTCAATTGCCTTGGCCAGCTCAACCTTGGCACCCTCACTGACTCTTGCCGCTCCCGCCTTCCTCAGCAGCCTTTCTACAGGGGCGAGGGGTATCTCCACAATCCACACCTCCATTCAGGTATATTCCTTCCAATTAATTAGGTGCAACAATCTTATATAAATTTTTTCATGAAATACACATCACAATGGCCAAATTACTGCCAGTCATAACAAATGAACACACCTGATAGCGAGATGGGGTAGGGATAAAATTAGGTGGGGGGATGACAATGGCACCGAACTTTGCAGCCCTCAATCTCCAGTTAGACAGTAAATCAACCCGCTATCTGTTATTCTGGCTTCTCGACTCAGTTTGTGCAGTTTAGTGCCATCATCCATGATATGGAAGACTTCAAAACCGAGAAAGGTGAGGTAGTCCGCTATGAACTTTCTGTGGCACTTCCAGTACAGTCTCTCAGCGCACATCACGGCAGTCCTCCTTTCCCTGGCGACAGACACGAGCTTTGATATCTCCCATCTGAACTCTTCAGTCAGCATGTAATCTGCGTAATTTCTGAATCCCTCGCTCTTTATCGCCGTGTTGGGGGAGACATCAAAGATCCTCTTTCTGTACCCTCCAAGCTTCTCAAACCAGATGTACTTTATCCCTATATCTTCCAGATACTCTTTGAGGTTCTCAGCTCTGAAGTGCTCAAACTTGGATGTCGGAAACCTCCTGACGTCTGCCAAAACTTCTATTTCATACTTTTGCAGCAGACGTATGAACTCCTCAAGGCTCCTGTTTGAATGTCCGATGGTGTAGATCTTCAAAGCTCCTCCACGCCCAGGTACTTCAGTGCCCTCTCCGGATTCACCTGATAGGCGTGGATCACCTGGGACACGTCTCTGAAGTTCCTGATTCCGTTGGAGGTCATGAACTCCAGCACCCTCCTCCGCCTCTCCAGCTCCTCATTCAGCTCTCTCACA
>CBEUCM010000065.1:0-7332 GCA_965541645.1 uncultured Archaeoglobaceae archaeon
CTCCCTGATACCGAAAATGATGTATCCCGAATACGCAAACTGGACGATAATGTTCGCCAAGAATCAGATCGTCATAGCTTACAGGAATGACAGCAAATATGCAGACGAGATAAACTCCCAGAACTGGTATCAAATCTTAAGGAGGCCGGACGTCAAGTTCGGTTTCTCAAATCCAAACGATGATCCATGTGGGTACAGATCTCAGATGGTTATCCAGCTTGCGGAGCTATACTACAACGATTCGACGATCTACGATGATCTTGTGGCGAAGCACTCCAACTTGAAGTTCGTTGAGGAGAATGGTACCTACGTTCTCAGAATGCCGAACTCTGAAAACATAGATCCCGACACGAACAAGTTAATGATCAGAAGCATGGAGATGGAACTCATTCACGGTATGGAGAGCGGAGAGATAGATTACTTCTTCATCTACCGAAGCGTGGCTCAGCAGCATGGTTTCAGGTACGTGGAACTCCCACCCCAGATAGACCTCAGCAGCACCAAGTATGCGGACTTCTACAGCAAGGTTAAGGTTGTATTGGCCAACGGCAAGACGGTGGTTGGCAAGCCGATCGTTTACGGATTGACAATCCCTACAAATGCCGAGCACAAAGAATACGCAGAGAAATTCGTGGAACTGATCATAAGCGAGGAGGGGCAGAAGATCCTTCAAAAGCTTGGGCAGCCACCCATAGTTCCAGCAAGAGCTGATGATGTTAGCAAGCTGCCTGAAGGTCTGAAGCCGTACGTGTCATGAGGCTTTACTTCTCCATTTTTCTGGCCATCCTTTCCTCGGTAATTTTGGCGTTTATTTTGCTCCCCATAGCAGCCACGATCTCCATTCAGCTTTACGATTACGATAACTTGGTGGATGCTCTGCACGATTCTGCTGTATGGAAGGCAATCTTTGTCACGTACTACGCTGCCTTTTTGTCAACGCTGATAGCAATCATTTTCGGCACACCCCTCGCCTATATCCTTGCAAGGTACAGCTTTCCGGGAAAGAGCATCGTCGAAGGCATAGTTGATGTCCCTGTAGTGATCCCGCACACCGTTGCGGGAATTGCGCTGCTCGTCGTTTTTGGGTCAAGCGGTTTGCTTGGGAAGTTCTCTCCCGTGAAGTTCGTTGATGCTCTCCCTGGGATAGTTGTTGCAATGCTCTTCGTCTCAGTTCCAATCTACATCAATGCAGCGAAGGAGGGTTTTGGAAGTGTCGATGTGAGGCTGGAGCATGTTGCAAGAACTCTTGGTTCCAGCCCACATCGGGTGTTTTTCACTGTTAGCCTGCCTCTCTCCATAAGGCACATCGCTGCTGGGGCGATAATGTCCTGGGCGAGGGGTATAAGCGAGTTCGGTGCGGTGGTTGTGATCGCCTACTATCCCATGATAGCTCCAACGCTGATCTACGAGCGTTATCTGTCTTCTGGGCTGTCCGCTGCAAGGCCGGTAGCTGTGATATTGATACTGCTCAGCCTTCTTGTGTTTGTGGTGCTGAGAGTTCTGCTGAGGGGTAGAAATGTTTCTGAAAGTGAAGGCTGAGAAAAAGCTGGGGAAATTCAGGCTGAACGCTGAGTTTGAGATGGACAGGGGATACTGCGTAATTCTTGGTCCGACAGGAGCTGGAAAAAGCGTTTTTCTTGAGCTAATAGCAGGGATAATCAAGCCGGACAGAGGGGAGATCAGGATCAACGGGAGAGATATCACAGCATTACCTCCTGAGAAGAGGAACATCGGATTCGTCCCTCAGGACTATGCTCTCTTTCCGCATCTCAACATTTACAAAAACATCGCCTACGGCCTTAGAAACATCGAAAAATCGGAGAAGGACAGGAGGGTGAGGGAGATTGCGGAAAAGTTTGGAATATCCCACCTTCTGCACAGAAAACCTGCAACTCTGAGCGGTGGGGAGAGGCAGAGGGTGGCGCTTGCCAGAGCTCTGGTTGTACAGCCGAAGCTACTGCTGCTCGACGAACCGCTGTCTGCTGTAGATCTTAGGACGAAGGAAATGCTGATGGATGAACTCAAGTTTGTGCAGAGGGAGTTTAATGTGCCGGTTCTCCATGTGACCCACGATTTGATGGAGGCCATGCTGCTTGCAGATGAGATAGCGGTGATACTCAACGGCAGGATTGTCGAGAAAGGAGAGGTTAAGGACGTCTTCTCCTCAAAAAATGAAGAGGTATCTGAGTTTCTGTCGGCTAAGGACCTTCTTCGAAGAGCTTCGGAGATCCTGTAGCCTATTGCCTAACAACCGGGTTTCTCAACACTCCTATCCCCTCAATTTCAAGCTCAACGACATCTCCTGGCTTGAGGAACTTTCCAACGTGCAGACCACATCCCCCTCCTGGTGTGCCGGAAAGCAGAACCGTTCCGGGGTAGAGGGTCTGGTCCCTTGATAAGTGCTCGATGAGATCGGGGATCTTCCAGTGCATATCCTTCGTGTTTGCCTCGCTCCATACCTCTCCATTCACCCTTGCAGTCATCTTCAGGTTGTGGGGATCCCTTATCTCATCCTTTGTGACTATGCACGGCCCCATAGCCGTGCCATTATCAAAATCCTTGCTTTTCAGCGGACCGAGGGGCATGGCTCTAAGCTCCATCAGCTCCATGTCCCTCGCACTAACGTCGTTCACTATCGTGTACCCAAGAACGTAGTCGTAGGCCTCATCCTTCGAAATGTTCTTGCCCCTCTTCCCTATGCATATCCCGAACTCAAGCTCGTAGTCGAGAAGCTGGGTGAAGCTCGGCCACACTATCGGCTCCTCCGGACCAATGACTGAGAAGGGGTTCATCTTGTATCCAACCGGCACCTGGTACCACTCCCTTGGCACAGGCATGCCAAGTTTTTCAAAGGACATCTTCACGTGCTCCTCAAAGGTTGAGAAATCGACCATCAGCCTTGGTTGAGGGATTGGGGCCTTCAGCTTCACTTCCTCCCTTTTCCATACAGCCCTCTCACCGTCAGGGCTCTCAACCTGATTTGATCTTTCAGAAACAAACTCAAACGTCCTTTTTGCCTCTTCCAACGCCCTTTCCTCTCCATCTAAGAACTCGAGCATGTTTGGTGGGATCCTGGCGTAAGCCATCCTTAAGGGTGTGCTCTCCCCCTCAGCCCTGAGCAATGCAGCATAAGAGAGGGTTAGGTCCACAACCCGATCTTCAAGCAGAAATCCTATCCTCTCCCTTCCCCCAGCGGTGAAGGTTACGAGTTTCATGGCATCACCTGTGCTCCAGCATCCTTCTCGCAGCCTCAACCATCTCCTGAAACTCCGTCTCCCTGTTCTGCAGTTCAGCGTAGGCCCTTGCAACGTTTCCCACGATCCTCTCCTTTTCCCTCCATTCGGCATACTTTCCGAGGTCGATGTCTAAGGCAGCCTCGTACCATCCCATCCCTCTTTCCATCCTCTTCTTGGCCTCATCGTAAACGTACTCTAAGTACTCCTTTGCCTCAACCAGCTCATCCACGCCCGCAACATTGCCATGTCCGGGAACGTAGTATTCAGCGTTCAGAGCTATCAGCTCCTCAATCGCCTTTATGTAACCCCTTATAGATCCGGCCAAGGCCAGTGGGGTGCAGGGTTTTGCAAACAGCAGATCCCCGCAGAAAACGATGTTGGAATGCTGAACATACGCATCACCGGTTGTGTGGGCAACTCCTGGATGCACGACTTTCATTTCCTGCAGGGTAATCGACTTTGTGAAGGTCACATCCTGAGGTGTGATTTTAGCCCCTGTGAAGTCGAGATCGGGAAACAAGCTCTGATATAGCTCGACAAAGGCCGTCATTGTCTCCCTTCTTGCATTTTCGTGACACACTGTAATGGCATCGAACATGTGATTGGTCCACACGTGGTCTGGATGGCCGTGGGTGTTCACTAAGATCTTCACGGGTTTTGCCGTAACCTCCCGTATCTTCTCAATAAAGTCCCTCGCTGCCAACTCGTTGTAAAGGCTGTCGATGACGACGGCGTACTTTTCACCCACTACAAGCCCCGCATTGCTGATGAACCAACCTCCACCTTCCTGGATGTAGGCATAAACGTTCTCCGCCAGTTCCACAAACTCTGCCATGCTTACTGTGTTTATCTGGGTTTTATATGCTTAATGCATGCTCTTTTTTGCCTCCTCTCTGAGCAACCTTCTCAGAACCTTACCAACTAAGGATTTCGGTAACCCCTCCCTGAACTCAATCAACCTCGGAACCTTGTAGGCTGCAAGCCTCTCCCTGCAGAACTTGATTATCTCCTCCTCGCTAACCTTCCCCCTGTACTCAGGCTTAAGCACGATGAAGGCCTTCACAGTCTCTCCCCTGTAGGGATCCGGCACGCCAACCACAGCAGCCTCCATCACTGCAGGATGCTCGTAGAGAACTTCCTCAACCTCCCTCGGGTAAATGTTGTAACCTCCGGCTATTATCATGTCCTTCTTCCTGTCAACTATGTAGAAGTAGCCGTCCTCGTCCATCTTGGCCATATCTCCGGTTAGAAGCCACCCGTTAACGAGCACCTTCTTCGTCTCCTCCTCCATCTTCCAGTAGCCCTTCATCACCTGCGGGCCATAGACGGCGAGTTCTCCGACTTCTCCGGGGGGCAGGATGTTACCTTCATCATCAACGACGACAGCATAGGTGTCTGCAACCGGAATTCCAATGCTTCCGGCCTTTGAGTATCCGTACACCGGGTTTATGTGGGTTACAGGCGATGCCTCGCTCAACCCATAGCCCTCGACGAGCTTAACCCCCGTCTCCTCCTCCCACCTCTTTTTGATTTCCAGAGGCAGCGGTGCCGCACCACTCGTGCACCATCTGAGGGAGCTGAAGTCGTACTCATGAAATCTTGGATGATTTAGCAGTGCTGCGAACATCGTTGGCACACCGGGGAAGGTGGTAACTCTGTAGTTCTGGATGCTCTGCATTAAAAGCTCCCAGTTTCTCGGATCGGGGATCGGGATGCTTGTCGATCCGATTACTGCTGCAGCATTGGCCATCGTCATACCGTAAACATGAAAAACTGGCAAAACTCCAAGACCGACATCATCTGGAGAGGCCTTTGGATCCCAGAGAGCGGACTGGTAAGCATTTGCAACAAGATTGAAGTGCGTCAGCATTACCCCCTTTGGCTTTCCGGTTGTACCTCCCGTGTACTGCAGCATCGCAACGTCCTCCTTTGGGTTGATCTCCACAGTTCTTTCAGCTCTGCGCCCCTTCACTACTTCCTTCCATACAGCAAGGTCCGATCTTTTCTCTGGTGGATCTGGAGGTATTGCCCCGGCGATGTAGTCCTGTATGCTGCACAGAACGACGAACTCAAGCTTACCATCTTCGAGAATAGGTCTGACGTTGGGATAAAGCATGTCGAGGCAGAACATCATCCTCGCACCGCTGTTCTCCACTATGTATCTTATTTCTCTCTCAGTATAGATAGGATTGCACTGAACAACTATCCCACCAGCCTTCATTATTCCTGCCGTGATCACAGCGTAGTGAGGGGTGTTTGGGAGGGACACCACAATCCTATCCCCCTTCTCAATTCCCGCATCGAAAAGAAAGGCCGTCACCTTCTCGGAAGCGTCCATCAGCTGTCCATAGGTTATGCGGTTTCCAAAGAAAATTGCCGCAAGGTTTCCGGGATCCCTCTTCGCAGCATCTTCCAAAATTCTGTAGGCAGGGATGCAAGGATAGGTGATTGTGTCGGGAACACCCTCATCGTAGTACTTTACCCACACCCTATCAACATCTGCCCCGGCAATCTCGCCTATGTTCTCTCCAACAACATCCATAAATAAAATTTATCATTTTTAAACCTTAAACCTTTCTGTCAGTACCCCGGCTCGAAGGCGAGGGCTGCAAACACCTTCGCATCGTTGACCATGTTGTCGATCACACAGTACTCATTGGCCTGATGAGCCACTCCATCAGCAGTGCACCACGCTGCAGTCTCAATAAATCCGGCCTTCCTGAAAAAGGATGCACAGGTGTTACCACCAATTCCGTACACCCTTGGAATGAAGCCTCTGAGCTGCTCAATCGTCCTCTTCAGCTTCTGGACGATCAGTGCGGTTTCAGGTGTTGGGGGCGACGAGACCTTCTGCACGACTTCCACCTCAATTTTTCCGTTCTCTCTCATCTCGTGGAAGAGCCTTATGTCCTCTATGTACTCCAGAACCTCATCCGGGTCGTAATCGGGAATTATGCGACAGTCCATGTAGCTTACATCCAGTCCGGGTATTGTGTTTATGTTGTCAACGTTCTTCTCCCTTTTAGTCGGCTCAAAGGTTGAGTGGGGTGGGACGAAAAGGTCGTTCTTGGCGTTGAACTTGGAATGTAGCTTCTCATCGAGGTCGAGAATGAACTTCATTGCCCTCCTTGAGGCGTTTGCCCCTGTCGGCAGGCTGGCATGCGACTGCTTACCGTAAACCGTGAACTTGAGCCACATGATGCTTTTCTCTGCGATCTCGATCATGTCCCCCTTTGGGGTACCCACATCGGGAATCACAAACATGTCGTCCTTGCTGAAGATATTCTGCTTTAGCAGATGCTTTATACCGTAGTTGCTTCCTGTCTCCTCATCTGCAACATAAACAACACCGAAGCTGTACTTTGGAGTTAAACCGCTTTCAATTATCGCTCTTGCAGCATACAGCGAGGAAACAACGCTCTGCCCGTTGTCTTCACTCCCTCTCCCGTAAATCTTGCCGTCCTCAACAACTCCCTTGAAGGGTGGTGTTCTCCAGAGCCTCTCATCCCCCTCCGGGACAACGTCCAGATGGGCAACAACCCATATCGTCCTGTCCAGTGCCCCCCTAATCTTTCCGACAATGTTGGGTCTCACACCAGTCTTAACTCTGTCGTCCTCCACATCAAACCGCTCAACGTAGTCAAATCCATCAAAGTACCTCATGAGGTACTCGGCCTTCTCAAACTCTCCGTCTCCGCCGTACTCAGGTGAGATGGCTTTTAACTCTATCAGATCGCAGAGGGTCTTCACCATCTCGTCCCTGAAATCATCAACAAGCTCAAGAATCTTCATGCTACCTCCTCAAGAGCTTTTCTAACCTCAACAAGCATCCTATCCACTTCCTCCAGAACCTCACAATCGTTGGTTGATTTCTTCAAAATCTCCAGCTCGGCGTAAACAGGGGCGAGAGCTTTGAAGTCCTTTCTGCCGTTCCCGTATATCTCTTTGAGGATATCCAGCTTCCTTCTCGCACCGAAGTCCTTCTCCAGCTCCTTCTTCAGGTCTCTCAGCATTCTGGCAATCTTTCTTCCATAGCTTGTCAAACATACAACCCTCATTCTACCCTCTATCCTGCTCTCCGCTAAGGAGCACCTCT
>CBEUCM010000066.1:0-7046 GCA_965541645.1 uncultured Archaeoglobaceae archaeon
TTCAACGTCGATGTGATCGTCCTCAACCCTCTCTATATCGCAGCCCAGCATCGGCAGCCTTTCCAGTATCGTTTCCTTATCAGCTCCTACAAGCCTTTCAAGCTCGTCCCAGTACAGTGTTACAACTGGCATTGGGTGAGAATGATGGAGAGGGAATAAAATTTTTTGGGATCTGGCCTATATCCTGCGGATGACACCCCAATCTGACCAAGATTGAATAAAGGTGAATGATAAATGAAGTAATAATAACTCATGTACCCCGCTTAGCGCTGCCCTTTCGCTGCGAAAAGGAGGATACAGATGACAATTATGTTTCTTCTGCCACATCGCTCCCACCCGTCATGAGGACTGCAAAAAATTACTTTCATTAACAGTCCGCAACCTTAATTACCAGTGAAAGCAAACAAAAACTGGGGGAGCGGCGGTGGGCGGCTGACCGCAAGGAGGAAAGTCCCCCCACCCGCAATGGCGGAAAGTCCCCGAGAGGGGATGGAGGGGTCACAGAAACGGCACCGGACCGGGGAAAGGCGATGATTCCGTGAGGATGAGGTCACCCGGATCCGGATGAAACGAACCCCTCCCCGCCGGGTGCAAGGCGTATGCCGCTCAGACGAATGCCGCCGGAACAGAAGGGGGCTTACTACCGCCACTCCCCCATTTTCGCCAAAGATATATACCCATCCAACTTCCTCCCAGCATGGTGAAGAGAGTTTGGATCGTCCTTATGCTCTCCCTCCTGCTTCTCGGATGCTCAGGTGAGAGAAGCGAAAAGATAAGGGTCGGAATTTTGCCAATCGAGGACTCGCTACCACTCGTCGTTGCCGATGAAGAAGGACTATTTGCGAAACACGGCCTGGATGTGGAGATCGTGTCTTTCAACAGTGCTCTGGAAAGGGATGCCGCATTAATGGCCGGAGAGGTGGACGCTGTGATTACAGACCCGTTGGCAGTGATCCTGCTGAGGGATAAGGGATACGATGTCAGAATCGTGTCGATCTGCCTCGGCAAGAAGCCGGATGAGGGTGTCTTTGTAATTCTCGCAGCTCCAAACTCAACAATAAACACAGTGGAAGATCTAAACGGAAGGGAAATCGCAATCTCAAGCAACACGATAATTGAGTACGTGACTGATGTGATGCTGGCAAAGTACGGCATAAACTACACAAAGGTGGAGATAAAGCAGATACCTGTCAGAATGAGAACTCTGCTTGATGGCAAGGTGGATGCGGCAACACTGCCCGAACCCTTAGCCAGCCATGCTGTAAGCCAGGGTGCAAAGCTAATTCTAAGCGATGCGATGGAAAACGAGAGCATAACCCAAACGGTTATCGCCTTCAGGGGTGAGTTCGTGGATGGCAGAAAGAACGAGCTTAAAGAGTTCATGAAAGCCTACGAGGAGGCTGTGAAAGCCATAAACACTAATAAGGAGAAGTACAGGCAGAAGTTCATAGAGATCGCACGAGTTCCGGAAGATGTTGCAGACAGCTATCCGATGCCCGACTATCCGATGCCCGAGAAGTTGCCCGAGAAGTTCTACAGCAGGTACCTGGACTGGGCGATGAAAAAGGGACTGATAGAGAAGGAGATTGCTTACGAAGATGCCGTTGAAACCATATGATCTCAGTCAGGGGAGTTACAAAAGTCTTTGGAGACATCAGGGCCCTTGAAAACGTCACCTTTGACGTCGAAAAGGGGGAAAGCTGTGCGATAATCGGTCCCTCAGGCTGCGGGAAGTCCACCCTGCTGCTCATAATTTCCGGCCTTCTTAAGCCAACAAATGGGGAGGTGTACGTTGATGGAAATCCAGTGAACTCGTGCCTCCAAAATGCTGCCCTCATTCTTCAGGACTACGGCCTCTTCCCGTGGAAAACCGTCTATGATAACATCGCACTTGGCCTCAGGCTGAGGAGGGTCGGCAAGGAGGAGGAAAAAAAGAGGGTTAAAGAGCTGCTGGAGAGGTTTGGGCTGGTAGAGTTCGAAAAGCACTACCCCAAGCAGCTCAGCGGTGGGATGAAGCAGAGGGTTGCGATTGCGAGGGCGCTGGCCATTCAACCTGAAATCCTGCTGATGGACGAGCCTCTTTCATCCCTCGACGCACTTTCACGGGAAAAAATGCAGAACTTCCTGCTTGAGCTATGGAAGGAGACTGCCATTACGATGATCCTCGTCACCCACAGCATCGAAGAGGCAGTATTCCTCGGCAGAAAGATAGTTGTTCTGACCCCCAGACCCGGAAGTGTTAAGGCTGTAGTTGACAATCCGATGGCTGGTAGGGAGGATTACCGGGAGAGAGAGGTGTATTTCGAGAAATGCAGGGAAGTGAGAGAGGTAGTGGAGTTCGGGGCTACATAGTCAGCCTCGCTCTACTCATAACAGCCTGGAAGGTGCTGTCGTTAGCTTTCAGCCATCCTGCCTTTCCACCACCAGAGATCGTCCTTGCTGCCCTCCTCGGTTCTGCCGACAGACTTGCAGTTCATGCAGCCTTCAGCCTGATGAGAGTTGTTTACGCCCTGCTGCTCTCCTTCAGCTTGGCCTTTCCAGTTGGGATTTTAAGCAGGGAGGACCGAATAAACAAGATCGTTTCACCTTTCCTCTACCTCCTCTATCCCATCCCGCACATCGTGCTCCTCCCGCTTTACATCCTGCTTTTCGGCATTGGAGACCTTTCGAAGGTTGTACTCATTGCCACCATCCTGTTCTTTCAGATTGCCGTGACAACGAGGGATGCAGCAAGGCAGGTGAGTGAGTACTACGTTTACTCAATAATGTCCTTGGGAGCGTCAAAGTTCGACATCTACAGGCACGTAATCGTTCCCGCTTCGCTTCCAAGAATCATAACTGCTCTTCGCATAAGCGTTGGCACCGCAGTTGCCGTTCTGTTCTTTGCGGAGAGCTTCGCTACCAGCACGGGGTTGGGTTATGTCATCATGGACTCGTGGAGCAGGGCGGACTACAACACAATGTACGCTGCGATTGCTGCGATGGCTCTTCTCGGCTTTACCCTCTACATAATCCTTGAGGTGGTCGAGGTTAGGGTCTGCAGGTGGGTGTGAGACAAAGCTTTTATTCCCCTTGTCGAAGTGTCAGCATGGATGCAAGTCTCCTTGTGGTGGTCCAGTTCTTTGAGCTGCTTGTTGAGCTGTTCTACACTGGAGCAGCGCAGCTCTACTTCTGCTTTGGAGGAGAGGTCTATGAGGCTGGCTTTAGCGGAATTAGCAGGGAGATTCTGATGTGGCTTTTGCCATAACCCCTAAGTCACAAGGTCAGGACAAGGTTCAGAGCCACATGGCCAAGCATGAGACCAAGAACGTCCTTGGAGTGGGAGTACACTGCAGAAAGCAGGGCTCCAGAAAACACCATGAACCCGAAAACCTGAGGGGCAGGAAAACCGTGTGCAATGAGAACGCAGGATTCAGGAATGTGCACGACAAACCACACAGCTGTCCCGACGAGTGAAGCTTTCAACCTTCCAAGCACGAGAAAGGGATACTGCCACACTCTGAAAACGTAGAAATCAACAGCCACAACGTTCATCGCCACCCAGATTACGGAAGATACATCATCCGGTCCGAGAGCATGGTCAAAGAGGGTGATAAAAACCGGTACTAAGATTAGATATGCCGCAACACCCCCTGCAATCTGAACCTTTCCGGAATACACACCCTCGGTTGTCCTCATCAGGGCCATCGGGATGACAAAAAAAGAGATAAAAAAGAGAAGAGAGTGTGTGGTGTAATCTGCAAGGTAGTTCTGCCAGAACCCAGGGGATATCGCAGCTCTAAGTGAGACGTAGGCTATCGGGCAGAATGCCGGAAGGAACCATTGCCTCATTCAGACCTCTAATCCATCGGCGAGTTTATTAAGCTCGCTCTGAACTATAGCGGGTGTGACTATGGATATGAGCCAGAAGACTAAGAAGTATAGCAGACCATCCTTTTCCTTGTTGACAACTCTGGCGAAGCTTGTTGCGTACTTGTAGAGCCAGTAGATGTTTGCTATGGGAACTATCATTAGCCAGCATGTTGGGATGTCTCCTCCCAAGCTGTTGATCTCCCGCTTTGTCATTACAAACCAGTAGATGAAATATATCCCCAAGGTAACAATACCCAACACATATACTTTCAGTAAACTTCGCTTAGTAATCATACTACATTGTTTCACAGTGTACTTAAAAAAATTGTGCTGAAAATGTCGCAAAATTTTCTTGAGAAGGTTGAAGATTGCAACTGAGGAAATATGAGATGTAAATGGCGGCTTGCCAACGGCCTATCATCGCAGGCCCACGCCCCCTCCGGCCGCAACGGCGGGTTGTTTCTTGGTTACACCTCTGGATTATAAAAGCTTGCTCAACACCTATAAATAGTGCCGCAAAACATTTTACATGATCGTTCTTGAAGGCAGGATCCTGAACCCCGCAAGCGAGGAGGTGTTCAGGGGGAGGGTTGTTATCGACGGTGGCAAGATCGCTGATTGCGGAAAAAGCGGTGAAGTTGACATTCCAGAGGGGGCAAAGCTTTACGAGGTTGATGGCACAATAATGCCAGGGCTTATCGACGCCCACGTTCACTACACTGGATTCAGAACTGGAGACTACATAAAGGAGGGTTTGCTAACTCCCTTTGGTGTTTTTGTTGCCAGGGCCATCAGGGATCTTCAGGCAACGCTGGATGCAGGATACACCACGATCTGCGATGCTGGCAGCGTTGTTGCCCCCCACCTGAGGGATGCGATAAATGAGAGTATAGTTGAGGGGCCGAGGATCGTTGCCGCTGGCTACCCCCTATCCCAGACCTTCGGCCATGGAGATTTGCACTTTCTTCCCGCAGATCTTGTAGATCCGCGAACCTCACCGCTCAGCTTCCCCTTCCAGTCTCTTCTGTGTGACGGAGAGGACGAGTTCAGGAAGGGGCGAGATACGCCCTGAGGGAGGGGGCGGACTTCATCAAGATCTTCGTAACAGGTGGGGTTGCATCGCAGAAGGACAGGCCGGACTACCCGCAGATGACGCCGAGGGAGATAAGGGCGGTTGTCGAGGAAGCAAAGAGGTTCGTGCATGCCCATGCGGAGTCGTCTGAAGGATACATAAATGCAGTCGAGGGTGGTGTTGAGGTTCTGGCCCACGGAATGGATCTGAACGATGACGCAATAAACCTCTCCGTTGAGAGGAATGTAACGCTCATCCCGACTCTGACCATAGCGGACATCATCCTGAAGCTCGGACCCGCAGCAGGACTGCCAGACTGGGTAATTGAAAAGACAAAGGAAGTGCACGACGTGCACAGGGAGAGCGTGAAGAGAGCCCACAAAGCTGGAGTCAGGATTGCGACTGGAACGGACTTCTTCATAGGTTCAAAGGATGTGCAGCTCTACGGTCTCAACAGCATGGAGATCAAACTTCTCCATGACGTTGGAATGAGCGCAATGGATGTTCTGAAGGCTGCAACTTGCAACGCTGCAATTGCTGCAAAGCTCAACACAGGGTCGCTCGAAGCCGGAAAGCTCGCCGACGTGATAGTTGTTGATGGTGATCCCCTTGATAATCCAGCGGTTCTACTGAACAAGGAGAGAATAAAGATGGTCATCAAAGATGGACGGATTGTCAGGATTAGGTTGGACCGAGGGAAATAATACTGGTACAAAGAATGACAAAGAATGAGGTAGAAGTCTGAAAATTTAGCTCACACAACACCATATATTTAAAACCCCGACAAGAGAAGTGAAGTAGTAAAATTAATTTAGGGTGACATTCCAACGCTTCAAGCAGAGGGTTGACAAAATTAAAAAGGTGTTTATCCGTGTATATTGAAATTGAAAATTTAGGCCCAATAAAAAAGGGAGGAATTGAATTAAAACCTTTAACTGTATTTATAGGTCCAAACAACACTGGAAAAACGTACTTAGCTTATTTGATTTCAGGATTATGCAGAGATTTTTTTATTAGGAGACATATTTTCGCACTTATACGACGAAAAAGGAAGCCAGTGTATACTCTAACTGAGAGACATATCAACGATCTCTTAGAAAAAGGACAAATAGAAATTAAGATAAATTTGAAAGATATCCTGACAGAAAACTTCGAGTATATAACATCTATTTTTAAAAGACTGAATGAGGGAAGTCTCCCTACTGAAAAATTTGCGGGAAATTTCTGGAAGTTTCTAGGAAGTGACAAAAAAGAATTGTTCGACGACCTTAGGATCGCAGTTAGAGTGTCGGAAATTTATTCTTTTGATGAAATTGAAAACATAATATATAGCAGACCTAGTTATATCAGGCTGGCCACACTTTTTGAGCGTACTTTATTAAGAGCGACAGTATTTAAGGATCCTAAATCTCATCAGGCACACATAAAATTGCGGTTATCTATTGAGCAAAGGATACATGAGGATAAGCAAGGTGCTGAAAGTGTCACTTCTGACCAGATAAATCAATTTTTAAGTAGGACCATATTGCTACTGATAGTAGGAATAGCGTTACAGCCAATTATTTCCAGTGTCTCTATCTTCCCTGCTCAGAGGAATACCCTTGTGTTAGATTTTATAAGATCGGCCATAAATATAGCGTCAAGGGAAGAATCACCGGATTTTGTTGTTTCAGATCCTGGACGTTTGATTAGATCAAAGCCGATCTTGGACTTCCTCAAGATGATTGATTTAGTTAGTGAAGATATTAAAAGCAAGTATTACGATCTGGGCCTCAAACTTGAAGAAACTCTTGGTGGACGTGTGATAGTTTCAATAGACAATAAGGGTGAAAAAGAAATTAGGTTCGTAATTAATGACAACAAAGATCTAAAACTAATAACGACCTCGTCGATGGTACAGCAATTAAGTTCACTGGCGTTATACCTAAAACATCAAGCAGGACCAGGAGATTTAATAGTTATTGACGAGCCTGAGTCAAATTTACACCCCAAAGCGCAGACGAAAATTATTGAAATTATTGCTGAAATGGTAAATAGAGGTTTATGGGTTATTGTAACAACTCACAGTTGTGATATCCCGAAATAATTTCACTCCTCAAACAACCACCTCCCGCACTCAAAC
>CBEUCM010000067.1:0-6572 GCA_965541645.1 uncultured Archaeoglobaceae archaeon
CTGTAAGGCCGATAGCCCAGGTTTCAATCGACGAGTATGGCGTTAGTGAGGAGCTGAAGAAGAGGATAGTGGAAAGGCAAAGAGGGATTCTGATTGCAGGCCCCCCAGGGGCAGGAAAGTCAACTTTTGCTGCAAGCGTCGCCAACTACCTTCTCGAAAATGGATACGTCGTTAAAACGATGGAGAGTCCCAGAGATCTGATGGTCAGCGATGAGATAACCCAGTACGCTCCCCTTGAGGGCGACATGTCACTCACCTCAGACATTCTGCTTCTCGTGAGACCAGACTACACGATCTACGACGAGCTTCGCAGAACATCCGACTTTCAGGTTTTCGCAGACATGCGCTTGGCAGGAGTTGGGATGATTGGTGTGACTCACGCAACGAGAGCTGTCGATGCCATTCAGAGGATGATTGGCAGGGTGGAACTGGGCATGATACCCCAGGTGGTTGACACGGTTGTTTTCATAGAGGCTGGCAAAATTGTCAAGGTGTACGAGCTTAACTTTACCGTTAAAGTTCCCACGGGGATGTTTGAGGCCGATCTGGCAAGGCCTGTAATTGAGGTCAGGGATTTCGAGACGAAAAATCTGGAGTTTGAGATCTACACTTATGGAGAGCAAGTTGTCGTGATGCCAATAGAGACTGACGAGAATCTCAAGGCTGCCCTGGAAGAGAGAATTGGCAGATACGTGGACGACTTTGAGGTTGAGCTTGTTGGCAGGAAGGCTGTGGTTAAGGTTCCAGAAAAGAAGATCTCAACCCTTATCGGAAGGAAGGGCAGAAGAATCAGGAACATTGAGGAGGAATTTCAGATTTCGATCGATGTTGTGCCAAAGGAGTATGAGGGTGATTTCGAAGCTAAGGTTGAGGAATCTGGAAAGCACTACATCATCCAGGCCAAGGGGCTGGAGGGTAAGACCGTGGATGTCTATGCGGGGGATGAGTACCTCTTCACAGCCCTGGTGAGCAGGAAGGGCTGGATAAGGGTGAGAAAGGACAAGGAGGGCGGGAAGAGTTTGAGAATCGCACTGGCAAAGGGCTTACCGATAAGGCTGAGGGTGGTGGGTTGAGGTACCTTTTTGGACTGATTTTTGTTGTCTCAGCTTTGTTAGCTTTAGCTGCCACTCCAAAGTACGAAGAAGCAGGGATGGTTGTTTTTGAGAATCCATCCGACATCACAAACTCTCTTCTGTACTTTGGCCTCATAATCGGATTTACGGCCTTCATACTGCTGGCGGTCAGATATAGGGCCATTCTCAAGGCGGTGATATACTTTTTAACGTATCTCTCCATGTTCTATGTCCTGTCACCCTTCATTGGCATTCTGTCTGCTGTGGTGGCAGCGGTGGTGGTGTTTCTGCTGATCAAGAAACCACACTGGGTAGTTATGAACTTCGCAGCCTTGATGCTGGCTTCTGGAATAACTGCGATTTTCGGGATAAGTTTGGAGCCTTTGCCAGTCATTTTGCTGCTCTCAGTCCTCGCAATTTATGACATAATTTCAGTGTACAAGACCAAGCACATGATAAGCCTTGCAGAGTCCGTTACTGCCATACATGCCCCGATGCTTTTCGTCATACCCAGGAGGGATGGTAATGCCTACATGGGAGTTGGGGATGTGGTGATGCCGAATATTCTGGTTGTATCTGCCCAGACCTTCGTTGATTCTCCCGAGGTTGGATTCATAAAGCTGGCTGCCCTCCTGTCTTTGATTGGTGGGCTGGTTGGGCTCATGATTTTGCTCTACATTGTTGAAAAGAGGGGAGGGGCGCATCCTGGACTTCCTTTCGTGAACTTTGGGGCTATAGCTGGATTTCTTTTGGCTTTAGCGTTTACCTGCTGATTAGCATGCATGTTCCGCACCAAGAGAAACTGAAGGTTCAATTTCTGCATACTTCCTCGCAAAGATCTTGGTGTTGTAAGGCAGGTTGTTCGCATCTATTACGTACCAGCTACTGTCTCCTGAAAACTTAACAGCCATTCTTGCTGCTTCGGTTCCATACCATTCCTGCATCCTGTACTCTATCCACACTGGTCCATTTATATTCACCCTATCTTTGTGCCACTCCCAACAATATTCCCTACATGGTGGATTGTCCAGACAACAAGAACCTCTACAACAAGGAGCATGTCCACCGTACCAATTAGCTGTTACTGTATCATCTACTATTATCTCGCTGGCATCATCGCTGTCGGTAGCAATTTCTGTTATGCCCTTTTCACCAGGAATCAAGAGGAACCTAAACAGGGCCATAAAGTCGTAGGATCTGAAAGAGAAATATCCAAAGGCCCCAGAATCGCTGTCCCCACTATGGAGCCAGTTTAGTTTCTCAACATACTCCGAATGCAGCTTTTGCAGGTCGGAGTTTATAGCACCCTGAAATTCATAATGGTTGTCTGCATAGGGGCCATACAAATCATTTCTCCAGTCATATGCAAACATCGCGATTTTGCCGGGAATGAAAACTCTGCTGACGTCACTCTCACTCGTCGCTGTAGGATTCCCGTAGTACATGTAGATCTTCTTACTTCCGGAGGGTATAGAAGGCACCTTCACCCATATCACAGCATGCTCTCCACTGCTGTCCCATTCCTCAATCCAATAGCTCAGAGGGGTGACTCTGTCAGAATCGTAAAACCTGATGTCCGATCCACCACTCTTGGCATGGCCGAAGTTGAAGTTACTGCTGTCCAGCTCAATCTTTATCTGATAGTCCGTGAGATCATTTCCGGAGTTGGTTATTGTTATCTCCCTCCAGTAGCCCCAGCCATGGCACGCACCAACACCTGTTATCGCCAGTTCAAGTATTCCAACACTACCACCCACAGCGGCAAAGACGTTTGCTGTACCGTTACTCATGGCCCAGACGTCAACTACACCCTCTCCTTCAGAATTCGTGGTGATTTCGGACGGTACACTCACAACCGATGCGTTGTCCGTAGCTATATCGACGTTTATATTGCTAACAGGATTCGAATTGTAACTGACAGTTACCTTGAACCTTTTCTCGTAGCCCACTTGGGATACATTCCAATCGTAGCTTGATACATTCCAGGACACATCAAAAATGCCACCACCAGCAGCAACTGGCTGTTTTACGTGGACGTGGTATTTTACACTGAAACTGCCGAGGGTGAAGGTTACATCTCCAGTACATTCTCCATTACCAGCCACAAAATCGCACCACACCTCTCCATTCGGGTTTGTGTAAACGTTGCAGCTTCCGCAGTCTGAGCTGACAGTAACCGAATTCAGCTTTCCTGGACCCCTCACGGGATTCATGAACTTGTCCAGAACGGCAACGCCAAATTCCTTGGTCTGTCCAGATGAGAGCTGGTAGGTCGTCTGGTTGTTAAGCAAGGGTTTCAGGTGTGCTGGACTGAGTTCCTGATCGTACTCCACCTCCCCTGCCGAAGTGGCAGAGGCCACAAAGTAGTTCACCGACAGTTCAATGTTATTCACCTGCAGTGTAATCGAATTTCCATTCTTTGAAACGTTACTCTGACCGAAGATCTTAGATAATGTTTCGTTCCACCATGAGGCTGTCTCCTCGTCATAGCATTCGAAAGACAGGGTTCCGGAATAGAGGGTGTGTCCACCGTACGATACAGGATAAAGCACAATGTTGATGTTCTCTGTTGTCGAGAACTCGTTGAATGTTGCGTTAACGAGAAAGAGGGTTATCCTATCCCTCGTGAACGAACTCTGATCGGAATCGACAACCACCGACGAATTGTGGATTCTAAGCACGGCAGAGTGTTCAAACACAAGCAGAGGTGGGGAAAGGTAAAAGTAGTTTGGTCTGAAAATTATTGCGTGGGTTCTGAAGTTGCCGATTCCACCAATGCTCACGTTCAGAGGTTTTACCCTTATCGTCCCAGACGACTTGGAGGGAGAAACCAAGACATAGTATTCGGGATACTCAACCCCAGCATCCAACACAACCTTGGCAGGATTTCCGGTTGAGGCTGCCAGGCTGACTGCCTCGCTCAGATCTGCAACCTCATAGCTCAGCTTGTCGAGATGTTTGGCCTCAACATCCTTATTCCATTCAGGAACGAACTTGGACTGCATTATCCCGATAAACCCCATTATGATCGCAAGCATCAGAACAAAGCCTATTAAAGCTGACACTGCTTTGCTATCCATCGTGATTGATTACAGCAAACAAAATAAAAGTTTATCTTTCAGAAGTGTAAGTTTACGATGGGTTTCAACTAAGAGATTTTGCTATTAGGTATCCAGTCAAGTATTCAGTCTGAGTTTGGATGAACTGTTCTGTGAAGGACGTCACAAGGTTGTAATTTCATTTGTTCAGCTTTTTCTAATCCCAGAAAAAATTGCCTAATGTCAATAATTCTAAGTAAGTTGTGACAATAGCCGATGACGTTTACGAGGAGCATGTGAGAATAAAGGGAAATAAAAGCTTCTCAGAGGTAATAAGAGAACTTTTGAAAAGCAGGAAGGATAATAAGGAAGCACTCGTAAGGATCTTTGGTGTGTTAGTGATGAGGAGTACGTAAAAGCTAAAAGTAAAATTGACACTCTCAAGGAGGATTTTGAAAGATTGGAGCAGTCCTTGACACGAATGTGATAATTGAGGTAGCGAGGGGCAATGAGTCAGTTTTCAAAGAAGTTCTCTCAGTGGAACTCGTTTCTACATAACAACGAGTTTTGAGATACTTGTAGGACTTCCAAAATTGAGGGATTTGCTAAACTTTTCAAAAGTTAGTGTTCGATGAGAAGTCTGCCGAAGTGGCGGCCAATGTTTACAGAAAAATCAAGAAAGAGGGAGAGATGATGGGGATAAGAGATCTTAAATTCAGCAAGTTTTTTATCGGTTCGATCTGCATAGCGTACAGGTTACCGCTGGTGACTCTGGATAGGGACTTTGAAGTTCTAAGGAAGTTTGGTCTGAAGTTGGTTTTGGTTGGATAGGCAGGGATAGGAGGTTACACCTCTACAAACACATCCAAAAACTTTCTGTACCATTTTTCGAAGACGTCTGGAGTTACGAAGTGAATCTCGACTCCCAGCATTTCTCCAATTTTCTCCTCAACAGCATCAACAACATCGCTATACCTAACACAATCTGCTTTTCTTGAGACAACTAACACATCTAAATCGCTCAGGGGTGTGGGGTCCCCCCTAACCACACTCCCAAAAACTATTACTTTAACATCCTCACCCAAAACCTCGCTGAAAGCCACTTTCAATTCCCAAGCTACTTTCATGTAATTTTTAAATAAATTCCTTTTGGTTTTCATAATCTTCAATGCAATATTAATCCCCTTCATTTCTCTCATAGAATTCAAATGTCCTTTTCACAAAGTCAAGCATTTCTTCAGCCTCTTCACGGTCGTAGGTGAATGGCAGATATCTTGCCCCAATATATGCCCTCTCAAGTTCCCTCAAAAATTTCCTATTCTTATCTAAAAATTCAGCAAGTTTTGGGTGAACACTTCTCACTTCCTCTTTTAAAATAATCAACGAGTGCGTCTTTGAAAAATATCCAATCTCTTTGGCTAATATATATTTTAGAAGCAGTTGCATGGCCTGTTCTAAGTGAAACATGCACAGGTCATAGAATTCTTTGCCTATGTCATCCTCAGCCTCCTTTAGAAATTTTCTTGCCCTGTCCATCAGCTCTTCCATACTTGTATTTGCAAGCGATTGTTTTAAACTTTAGGTTTTGAGTTTTGGACTGTTTTCCTAAGTCACCTTGATGAATAGTTAACTTTCCAATCTAAAGTGTCTGAGACTTAGAACTGACGTTTGTCTGCATTACAACCTTAAATCCAGTCAAATGGGTATGCGTGGGCGGTAAAGCTTCTCAACCTCTCTGAACTTCTTTCTGTTCCAAAGGTGTATGTTCACCCTTGTGTCGTCTGTTAGCGTTTTTACTATCTTGGAGTACCATTCAAATTCGAGCTTTTCCGGAATCTCATCGGAAACGATCAGTATATCAAGATCGGAGGAAAGCGTATGATTATTTTTTGCAAAACTACCGACTATGTAAACTTCACATCTAAAAATCTTTTCTGCCCTGCATTTAATTTTTGCAGCTATTTCAAAGGCCCTATCGAAAAGTTCTCTGTTCTTTTTGAGTATCTTATAGTACTCAAATTCAAGCAATCTCTGTCACCTCTGCAAACCTTTTAGCCAACTTCAAACCATTTTCAGCAGCTTTTTCTGAGTACTCAACATCAAAGTATCTCGAAGCCACGTATGCCAGTTCTATGTCTCTGAAGGTATCAATGTTGTCTTTGTAAAAGCGTAGAAGCTTCTCATCTTCCGTCAACTCAAAGAGTACTTTCAAGCTGTGCGTCTTTGGGAAATCTCCGTACTTTTTTGCTATTAAGTACTTCAAACTGAGTTGGAAAAATTGTTCGACGAAGAACTATTACGAAGTTGTACTCCCCTTTGCCTAAGCTTTCTTCAGCCTTCTCCAGAAACTTCACAGCATTTTTTCTTAGGAATTCCATTGATACTCTTTTTAACTGATAGGATATAAAACCATAGTTCCCATCACCCCATTAGCTGATAGAAGTTGAAAGCCAACAGTCCA
>CBEUCM010000068.1:0-5724 GCA_965541645.1 uncultured Archaeoglobaceae archaeon
AGGCTTTTGGCTCGGTCTGCTGAAAAGGGTTCCAACATGTTGTCAAAATTCTCTGCGCATTTTTGAGAGAGAGGTAAAGATCACCCGGATTTCAGCAGCTCTACAAACGCATTTTCAATGCCATCGGAAGTTACATCGAAGAGATCGTAGCTGGACGACAGCTCTCGCATTAGCATTGGCATATGATCTCTGGCTATCCTTAGCGATATGCTGTTTCCCTTTATCCCCATTATTTCAGCTCCAAACTTCCTGAGCAAATCCTTAACCCCCTCATCGAAAACACCCCGTATCGTAAGACTTACGTTACTGGCCATGAGCTTCTCGATGTCACCATGGAAAACAACTCTTCCGTTTTTCATTACAACAACGCTGTCTGCAACCCTTTCCACCTCACGCAGATCGTGACTGCTCACAACGATAAGCTTGCTTCCTGAGTTTCGGATAGTTTCCCGAATCCTGATTCTGGACTCAGGATCTATCCCAGAAAATGGTTCGTCTAAAATCAGTATTTCCGGATTACCCATAAGCGCTCTGGCAAGCTCCAACCTTCGCTTCATCCCCTTGGAGAGTGTCGAAATGGGATCGTCTGACCTTTCTTCCAAGCCGTAATCTGTCAGAATCTCACTCACACTGATGTTTATGTTCCTTAAGGCAACAAAGAACCTGAGGTACTCTTTAGCAGTCATTTTCTCATATATTGCTGTCTTTTCCGGCACGTAGGCGATTTTGCCTACCAGTCTGTCTCTTTCAGAAGCAGGGTCTAAACCATTAACTGACACCCTGCCGGATGTAGGCTTGAGCAGTCCGAGAATTAGGCGTATCAGAGTCGTCTTTCCCGCTCCGTTTGGTCCTATAAGCCCTACACACGAACCATCGTTGATGTCAAAGTTTACGTTTTTCAATACAGGCCTTCCACCGTAACTTTTCGATACTTTCGACACAACTACTGCCTTCATAAACTACACCACCTGAACCGACACTATCGCCATCGCGACACCAAAAAAGGATCAGCGATCCAAAGGTAGCAAGTCCAGCTCCAAAGTAGCGCAAAACCCCCTTTTTCTTGGCGAATGCGTAAATCCCACCTCCGACCATTCCGATACTGAGAAATACTGGCACGGCAAAAACCGCCAGCATAACAGTTAGAGGTGGTTTGACTAAAATGTGGGCCTCGGCCGACCTCTCTGCTGCCCTGACTTCAAGCAGATATTCTGCAAATTTGGCATCCTTCGGCACCGTAACGATGACTGTGTTGCCTTCAACATCCACTTTCCAGTTAGCCTTTGTCCTTGTAGCATTGTTTATCAGTATCACATCAATTTTTTCCTCAGTCCCTTCAACTTTGAAGATATAGTTTTTCCCTGGACTGACGAGCTGCTTGTCGGGAATTATTTCCAATCCAGAAATTGGAACCAAAAATGCAAGCAATAGTAAGCACGCTAAAGCTACCCTCATAGCTCGGCGTAGCAGCAACATCTTTTAACATCTCGCAATTTGCTATATCATTAAAATAATTCGAGTTTATTTCCTACATCAGCAAATGCATTTGAGCAATTCTCACTCATGTATTTTTGTCGCTGCACATCAAGGCACAAAATTTAAATTTCCCGTATGCTCACAAACATCATGAAGCTCAGGATGGAGCTTACAAAAAAGGATGAGCTCATTCTTAAGAACCTGCACGGCGTTAAAATGCCGAGTTATGCCGACATCAGCCTTAAAACCGGATTGCCTGAGAGTACGGTTCGATACCGCATCGAGAGGATGGAAAAAATGGGGATAATTAGGGGTTATTCCGCCATAATCGATCCAAAGACGCTTGGGTTACATATGGCTGTAGTTATGTGTGATGAACCTTCACAGCGAAGCATATTTTTTAACACAGTCGGAAGTGTTGGATGTATTTCGGTTCTGCTGGGAAAATACGATGAGTTGTACAGCAGCATTGCCCGTAACATGAAGAACGGAAACGTTAGAGAGGTTTTGCCTGTCCTCGACACAAACATCACCCTGACAACGCTGAACCTCTGCCAGAATGGGGCGAGAGAAGACTTTTAATGCCAAAAAACCAAATTCTTTCGTGAAAGCAAGAATTGAGCTGTACGCAACCTCGTTGAGGAGAGAAGGGGGCTGCTCGAGGTTTTAGCGAAAACACTGATCCAAACAAACAACGCTCAACTGCTCCTCAGCGGTGATTTTAAATACACGTAGATACACTTAAAAAATATAATGGCGCACAAAACTCTAACAATATCGGAGGAAGCATACAATGCACTGAAGAGGCTAAAAAGGGATAAGGAATCTTTCAGTGATGTTATTCTCAGAATAACAAAGGGTACGAGCTTATTAGAATATGTGGAGTCAACCGAGTTCTCACAGGATCTGGCAGATAGGATAGAAGAAGTTTACAAAGAGAGAGAGCTTGTGAAGGGCAGGATCGTTAAGCTCTGAGCTGGTGAGCCAATGGTCTGCCTTGAAACGGACTTCCTCGTAGCCCTAATACGTAAAGACTCCAGCGCCATAGCGAAACTGAGAAAACTGGTTGAAAATGGAGAAAAACTTGCCACCACGCCGATAAACGCCGCCGAGCTCTTCAAAGGGGCGTACAGATCGAAGAACATGGATGAAAACCTGAGGAGGGTTAGAGGCATTCTAAGCAGGCTGGATTTACTCGAGTTCAACTTAGCAGCTTCGGACATCTACGGCCAGATCACGTCGGAACTCGAGAGGAAAGGGGAACCGATAGGAGAGATGGATGCGCTGATTGCCAGCATAGCTCTCGCCCACAACGAAAGAGTTGTGACAAGAAACGTTAAACACTTCAGCCGTGTTAGAGGTCTGGAAGTCGAGGGCTGGTAGATTTTGAGAAAGGAGGTTTTTAGGATTCTCAGCATAGCTTTACAAAAGATAAGGGTAACGCCATTCGAGATAGTGTAAATTCGTTTCTCTTCAAACTCCATTCGTAGAGTTCAGCATAGCTTTAGCGATTTGCAGAGTTATGTTTGCTTCAATCCATGCAGCGATTACGATTAGGATGACCGAGATCAGAGCGAGGGTTAGGTATTCTTTGATGTCCTCTTTGGTTAGCGGCTGATCTTTTCTGCCGAGCAAATATCGGATGATTTCGTAGGGGATTTTGAATCCCGCAGCTCCCGCTATTATGATGGCGGGGATTTCGAAGATTCCGTGTGGGAGAATGAAGCTTACAAAAACATTAATTGGAAGGATTATAAATAGCCCTCCAATCAACATTCCATTATACACAAGTTCAGGAGTTGTGAGGGTTGCCATCATAAATCCGCCAAGAACTGTCAGGGAGACCGTGTACAGATTATTAAGAACTACCGGGACGAAAATATCTGCGTCCATGTAAATGTGCTTCTCAAATGTCGAGGGAAGTACTTTATTTTTGTTTATGAATATTGCAGACAAAAACATTCCACAGACATATGTTATGACCGAAAAGCAGAATGGAAGTTTGGTGGATTTCATTTCCTTTTTCTTCTATCCGATAGCAATTCAGGTATTTTCTTGATATCTTTTCTATATGCTACGACCCACGCAATTAGAAAGGCTACCATACCGACAAAACCCCAGATGCTTACACCAAGAACATCTTCGACAAACTCGAATTTTTCGACTCCAACACTTTTCACTACAAACATAATGATGGCTCCTGAAACTACAACCACGGTAATTCCCTTAGCCAATCTGAACACTTCTTCTCTGATTATTCGTCTTGCACTCATTTTTGCCGTACCTAAAAAATATGCAACGATTACGCAAGACCTACAACTAAAGAAGCTATTGCACCTGCCGGACCAGCTACAGCACCAGTTGCAGCAAGTCTAATCGCTATGCTTGCAAGGTTACCTGCTACGAATGCTCCAGTTCCTGAAGCCAACCACCTCAACTCGTACAGAACTTTATCACTATTCGGATGACTTTGAATCCACCTATCTATGATGTACGCCGCATCTCCAACAGTTATTGGCATCACAGCCATCGCCACCAGCCCTACACACATCGCCACAGCCAGCCATTTAAACGCTCCTTCACTCCAATCTCTCACCTCATACATTCTAACCACCTCCTATCACCACAGATCCTTGCTATCACAACTATTTAAATCTTACGATGTGTCATCAACAAAAAATCTATGGATAAATACAAAATATAAACTGTTAAGTTCGGCACACATAACCAATCGACATGCTCAGTCTAATCACAAATCCGGACGAGTTCTTCGCAGAGCTGAAAGAGAAAGACCCGAGCCTGAAGAGGCCGGCGATAATTGTCATTCTGCTTGCCATGATGGTTGCATACTACCAGTTCAAGGTGACGATGAAAATCTCCACTGCTCTGCCACCAGACATTGCAAGGTTCTTTGTAGTTGGGGCGTACATCAACGCTATTAGCTCGGTAATTGGAATTTTCGCCACATGGCTGATTGTAGCAGTAATCATGCATGGGTTGTCAGCGTTCTTTGATGGTAGAGGGGAGTTCCGCAGAACTTTCGAGTTCGCTGGCTACGGATTTCTGCCGTCGTTGTTTGGCTCTGCCCTAACGATTCCAATGAGCCTGAGTTACGTGGAAAAGGTTGTCATGCCGAAAGTAGACGTTGCGGAGTTCACAGCAGACCCCAGGATTCTTGCAAAAGCCATTCTTAGTCAGATTCCTGCCGAATACTTGCATTCAACTCTCCTGTTGAACATCGCCGTGACAATCTGGGGACTGCTGATCTGGTGCTTTGCAGTGAAGAATGCCAGAGAAATTGATGGGCAGAAAGCTTTTGTTTGTGCAACCATCCCAACAGCGATCTTTGGTGGGTATCAGGTTTTATCCTTGATGAAGTTAACTTAGGCGTCGATGGGGATCTGTAGGTTTTTTACCGTGCCAAAGAAAGAGAAATACAGATTCAACCAAACTACGCTCATCGGAAGGTTTGACGTTTACAGCATCTCCTTAAGCATCCCGTATACAGCATTAAGGATGATAAGAGCTATCCCACCTATAAACAGCAGCCAAACGACAGGTGCGATGGGAGCGTTGATCTCAAGTAATTTGTCCATGCTGGCCATCGGTCCAGAAACGCGAATGTTGTGGATTCTGCAGTAAATATCCGATATATATATAGGGACACAATAAACATACACCCTCCCAGCAGTGCGAAATTGTAGAGTATGCGACGCTGCTTTGCAGACCTCCAAATTACGACGAGCAGTCCGAAAGCGATCAGAAAATAGTCGAGTAAGATCCAACCCTCAGTTGGGGCAAAACAGAGTCAAGCTTGGATGCGAACCATCCGTAGATCAGCAGTCCTACCGCAACCAGTACAATCCCCAAAACGGCAACCGGGTCGGTTTTCATTTCTTCCATAGCACCACCTTAAATTTAAATTACGTGAACTTACACAAGTTAACTTTAATTTCAGTTTTACTGTGTCCTACACGTTCGCAAATATCAAAATTCACAGCATGCACGACACTGAACCTCTGCTACCTCAATGAGGCAGGGAAGACTTTTAACACCGAAAAATTAAGTTCTTTTGTGAAAGCAAGGATTGAGCTATACGCAACCCTCAGGGAGAAGTACGGAAAGTCGATCGAGGTTGAGTGTGATGGCACCCTAAGGGGAGCTTTTCTTGCAGCATCCAAAAAGCTGGGAGAAGATTTTTTGAAAGAAATCTTTGACGAAAACGGAAACTTCAGAAAGGACAGGATA
>CBEUCM010000069.1:0-5719 GCA_965541645.1 uncultured Archaeoglobaceae archaeon
TTATTCCTACAACTGGAACCTCCACTGTCGCCATCAGGCACCACCTCTCGCCTCTTCAGCCTTCTCCGGGAAGTAGAAGTAGATTACAGACATCAGCAGTGGTATCAGAAACGACCCTAAGAACGACGCATACCAGAACGGCAGCCCTACTATATGGTTTATCCCTGAAGTCGCCTCTGCAAGCCAGCAAAGTGCTGTGAAACCATAGTAGATTACTACTCCTACCCAAAACACCTTCGGTGGCCACGGCATCTTTTCCACACCTCCTATCTCACCAATTAGTTGTGACAAATTTAACATATTTAAATTTTTTGATTTTACTAATTTTAAATCTTGACTAATTTTAATCATTTCAAAATCAAAAAAGCTTTATAAGTCTAATGATCTATGCTCAAAAAATGCTACCGCCAAAGGAGTTTCTCAGGAAAATAAAGCCCTTCAGCTTCCTCAGCGAGGAAGAGCTGAATAGGCTTGTTAACTCCATCGAGGTTGAGGCTTACGAGGAAGGTGAAACCATAATTAAAGAGGGCGAGCAGAACCCCTACGTTTACCTTGTATTTTCGGGTAGAGTGGGGATCTACGAGAACGGGGAGCTTGTTGACCAGTTTTCACGTGGGGAGGTGTTTGGCCTCGCCGAAAAATATGAGAGAGAGGCAAAGGCTGAGGAGGACACAGTCTGTTACCTTTTCAAAAGGGACGTTTTCAAAAAGATACTGGAAAGCAACAAAAAGTTTGCAGAGTTCTTCAGGAGCTTTGAAGAAAGAAAGTTCAGAAGAGTTGCGGAGATCTCGCAGGAAGATGTTATAAAGGAGAAGCTGTTCCTTACAAGGGTTTCAGAGCTGATCGGTAAAAAACCTGTCGTCTGCTATCCACACACGACGGTGAGAGATGCAGCAATAAGGATGGAAATGAACGGTGTTGGGTCGATAGTGGTTGTTGACGGAGAGATGAGGCCGGTGGGAATTCTGACGAGCAAAGATCTGAGAACGTTCATAATTCACGGAACCTCTCCCGAGGAGAAGGTTGCTGCGTACATGAGCTCACCGCCAATAACCATCGACGCCTTAGCCCCTGCCTTTGAGGCGCACCTTGAACTGCTGAAGAGGGGAATTAACCACCTCATAGTGACGAGAAATGGGAAGGTTGAAGGCGTTATAACAGCGAACGACATTTTAATGCTCTTTGAGCCGACGACGTCTCTTGTTGTACTCTACAGAAAACTCAAGAAGGCTAAAAGCCTTGAGGAGATGGGTGTTGCTTTCAGAAGCTTGAAAGTGTCGATCTCAAACCTCGTCCTGAGGGGAATGCACTTCTACGACCTCTCGGCCCTTCTAACAGATATATACGACTATACGGTGTCCAAGGTGATTGACCTCGTTCTGTCAGAGATAGAGACGGAGTATGGAACGATGTCGGATTTTGTGTGGGTTCACATGGGCAGCTCTGCAAGAAAGGAGCAGGTTATAGCCACAGACCAGGACAATGCAATAATCCACTCTGGAGATGGGGAGGTTATGCTTGAACTCGGGAGGAGAGTGTGCGACGCTCTTGAGAAAGTCGGAATCCCGAAGTGTCCCGGAAACTACATGGCATCCAACCCGAAGTGGAACATGAGCTTAGATGACTGGAAGGAGACCTTTAGAGAGTGGTTCCTCAACCTCACGCCGGAGAATGTGAGGTACCTGTCGGTCTTCCTCGATTTGAGGCCAATCTATGGAGACGACAGGTTACACAGGGAGCTTGTTGAGGAGATCAACAACAGCCACACCAGCCAGTCGTTGCGGTACCTGGCTTTCGATGCGACTGTCGCAGAGCCGCCAAAGGGTCTGTTCGGCCTGAGAAGGAAGAAGGAGGTGGACATAAAGATGTTCGGCATATACCCCATAGTAAATGGGGTCAGAGTTCTGGCTCTTGAAAATGGCTTTGTTGACGTAACGAATACGAAAGAGAGGCTGGAGAGGCTGGGTGAAATCCAGCTCCTTGATGAGGAGCTTGTGAACTCCCTGAAGGAGTCCTACGAGTTCTTGCAGGACATGAGGCTGAAAAACCAGGCCAGGCATTTGCTGAGTGGGGAGGGTGGAGGCAACGTCGTGAACTTCTCCGAACTGGACAAGATAGACGCCCTCGTCCTAAAGGAGACCTTCAAGATAATATCCAACTTCCAGAAGTTTTTGAAAGGTCATTACGGTATCGAGAGGGGATTGTGATGGATCTGAGAAAGACGGAGTTTCTGTCCATCGATCTTGAAACCACTGGGCTAAACACGAAGAAGGATGAGATCCTGTCCATAGGTGCGGTACCTATGCACGGGACAAGGATTATGGCAGGTGAAACCTACTACAGGATCGTCGGACCGAAGAAGTTCAAAATAGAGTCGATAAAGTATCACGGTCTCGACCCAAAGGAACTGGAAAAAGCTCCAACTTTCTCCGAAATCGCTGATGAGGTTTACAGTCTGATCGGAGACAGAATACTGGTGGGGTACGCCGTAGAGATCGACTACCAGTTTTTACGCCGGGTGCTGAAGGAGGAGGGGTACAGGCTGAGGAACAGGAGAATAGACATAATCGACCTTGAGAAGGCCATCTGCTACATTCTCGGCGAGAGGTGTGGAAACGAGATGACCTTGGACAACTTGGCGAAAAAGTATGGAATTAAGACCTCCTATCGCCATAACGCTCTCGCAGATGCCTTCATCACTGCCCAGGTCTTTCAGGTTCAGCTTCTTAAGGTTATAAAATATGGTCTGGGATCAGTTGACAAGCTCTTTGAACTTATAAAGAGGTGTGATGTCGATAGGGGCTTTGGTTCGGCAATTTTTTGATATTTTAAGATTCTAAATCGAAAAACTTATACATTCGAAATTAACTGAATAATTAATACTGTACGGAGGGATCGTGTTGAACGAGTACATGGATTATGTGGGAAAATTGCTGGGTGTTGAGGATCTCTTTGACAGGCCAGAACCCTTGAAAGGTGTCAGGGTTCTCGAAGTCTGCTCGGTCGTTCTCGGACCTGCCACAACTGACTATCTTGCAGAGTTTGGTGCCGAGGTTATCAAGTTTGAGGCACGCAGAGGGGATCAGATGCGTTACGTCACACCCTACGCCTACTTCTGGAGAAACCTCTCCCCAGGGCTGTTGGAACAGAACCACAACAAGTACTGGGTCGGAATGCATCTCGGCCATCCAAAGGCGAGGGAACTGTTTTACGAGTTCGTAAAGAAGAGCGATGTTGTCGTGGACAACCTCACCCCAGGAAGGCTGTCCAAATGGGGGATAGGCTACGACAGGCTTAGGGAGATCAACCCGAGGATAATACAGCTTCACGTGTCAGGGTTTGGAAACTGGGGGCCATACACCGGCAGAACGTCCTACGATGCAATTGCCCAGAGCGAGGGAGGTTTGGCCTACATCACGGGATTTGAGGGAAGGGGACCTCTGAAATCTGGAGTGTGGATTGCCGACTGGACAACAGCACTGATGTGCGCTATTGCAATAGTCGCTGCCCTGAACTACAGGGAGAGGACAGGGGAGGGGCAGTACATCGACTATTCGCAGGTGGAGAACGTCATAAGATTCCTTGACTGGACCTGGACCTACGTGGATCTGACGGGAGAGAACAGGGAGAGGATGGGGAACAGGGATCTGGCCATCTGCCCCTCCGACCTCTTTGACTGCAAGGATGGGTGGGTTGCAATTGCTGCCTTCACGGAGGAGGAGTTCATGGGGCTCTGCAGGGCAATGGACAGGATGGATCTCTACGAGAAGTTCGCTGATCCGCTTGAGAGGTTGAAGGATGAGAATGCAAGACTGATCCTGAAGGAGATTGCGGAGTGGGCGAAGAACAAGACCGTCAAAGAAGTTGAGGAGCTGGCGGACAAGTACGGCTTTGCGGCAACGCATGTCGTGGATGTGGAGGAAGCGTACTACAGCGAGCACTTGAGGGAGAGGGGAGCTATTCAGGAGTACGACGATCCGCTTTACGGAGAGTTCGTTGAGCCCTGCTACCCGCCAAGGATGGAGACCGCTGCGAGACTGAAGTGGGGTGCGAGACCCGTTGGCTTTGACAACGAGTTTGTCCTAACAAAGTACCTCGGTCTGAGCATGGATGAGATCGAGGCACTCTACGAGGAGGGCGTGATCTACAGGTGGAATCCAGATGTGAAGCCGCAGTGCCCGCCGCCGGACTGGGACGGAAAGAAGGGGTTGAAGTTCCCGTGAGGTGGTAGAATGGAGGAAAAGTCCATTGTTGGAATGGCCCTCGATCCGCATTATGCCAGGTTCATCTACTCCGAAACCAACCCGGACGACGTGATGAGGAAACCTGAAGCCCTCGATGACACCGTTGTTCTCGATTTGAGCTATGGGAACTATGCAGGATTGTTTGCATCATCAATTCTCGCCGAGCTTGGGGCGGAGGTCATCAGAATCGAGCCACCTGAGGGAGACATAGCGAGGAAGATGACCCCCTATGGAATCATGGTCAAGGATGCGGGACTTGCCTACCTCACAGAGGGGAGGAACAAGTTCCACGTAACCCTGAACCTTGAGACTGAAGATGGTAGGGACATACTGAAGAGGCTCGTGAAGAAGGCCGATGTTCTGATCGAGTCCTTCAAACCGGGATACATGGACTCCTTGGGAGTCGGCTACAGACAGCTCAGCGAGATCAATCCGGGTCTGATCTACTGTGCCATAAACACCTACGGACAGTTTGGGAAAGATGCTGAAGAGCGTGGCAGCCAGCCGGACTACGATCTGACGGATCAGGCAAGGGGTGTTGTGATGTCGGTCACAGGAGAGCCTGAGCTCGACCCAGAGGTTCCTCAGGAGTACAAGAAACCCCTGAAGCACGGAAACTGGATGGGGTGGTACGTTGGAGGAGCCTGGGCTGCTTTTGGCATCCTTCTGGCAATGTTCCACAAGAGGAGGACGGGCAAGGGACAGCTCATTGATGCTGCCCCGCCTGAGGGTATGCTTGCTATCTCCAACTACCTGATGCAGTACTTCCACCTAACAAAGAAGAAGATGGTCAGAGCGGGGAACTTCGACTACGCTGTCTTCCCCTACACCTACGTGAAGTGCAAGGATGGCTATGCCTTCATGTCCGGCTTCACTGATCCGAACTGGGCTGCACTCTGTGAGATAATGAATCGCCCCGACCTGCAGCAGCAGTTCCCGACGATAAAGGAGAGATTAACCCCAGAAAACCAGCCAAAGATCCAGCATGAGATAGAGAAGTTCACGATGAACTACACGGCTGCAGAGCTTTTGCAGATGATAACAGAGTACTCAAGGAGACCGGACAAGAAGGGAACGGTGGTTACCGGAAGGCTGAACTCACCCAAGGAAGTTCTGGAGGTTGAGCATTTCAAGATTAAAAGAATGTTCGTGAAGCTGAAGGATCTGCACTACGGAGAGGTGCTCGTTCCCAACTCAACTCTGCGCTTCATGTCCAGAACTCCCGGTAGGGTGAAGTGGGTTTGCAGGCCAATTGGGGCAGATAATGAGTACATTTACGGAAAGTATCTCGGAATCTCGGGTAAAAAGCTTAAGCAGTTGAAGGAAAAAGGTGTTGTTTAATTTTATTTTTTTAAGGTGGTGAAAATGAGTTTTGTGTGGCATCCGCCAAAGGAGCTTGTTGAGGAATCGAACGTTAAGAAGTTCATGGATGCTGAGGGGTTTTCCGACTACAGGGAGATGGTTGAAAAATCGAC
>CBEUCM010000070.1:0-5675 GCA_965541645.1 uncultured Archaeoglobaceae archaeon
AAGTTCTTGTGCCCATCTATTCCCACATAAGGCTCCCCATGCCAACACCTCTACCCGGCTTTCAAAGCGGAAGCCCAACATGTTGTCTTTTTATAGTATTCGATTGTAAGAGCCATCGTAGCTATTTCGACTTTTAGCGTTGACCAGAGGTGGGGTTGAATCCCTGCCCTAAATTTCACCTTTGTCGTTACACTAGAATTTCAGGACTATACCTTTCCAAGGAAGATTCGAAACATTTAAAGTTTCGACTTATTATAATAACCATCATGGAGAAGTATCTTCATGCCCAGACAGTCCTACCTTCAGACACCCTCGATGAGTTAAAGAGGAAAACAGGAGAGAAAACGACGAAAGATGCTCTGATGAAGGCCATAGAGCACTACCTTTTCTGCCCCTTCACCGACACGGATCCCATTACAGTCCGACTGGAAAAGGTGAAGAAAGAGGGCGGGAGATGATCTACAGGATTGGAGCTGTTTTGTCTCTCTGGACACTCCTTTCTGTGATGTGGATGGCCAACTTCCCGCTCTCTGAAGTTGGACAGTCCATCTATATCAAGATCCTCTGGTTGCTGATCGCAATTGCAGCGCTGATCGTTGTGGCAAAGCTCCCCTCCATTTTCCCCGGATGGGTTTTGGCATCGACCTCTGTCTTAGTTGACATACTCAGAGAGGTAACAGCAGAGCCGGCAATTCTTGGCGATGTGGTGGTAAGCGGTCTGAGAGTTTTTGCCCTTCCCCTCCTTTTTTGGGGTTTCTGGGTGGCCTCAAATGCTCTGGACGAGAGGAAGAACTTCAGGAGGTTCGTCGATGCTTTGCCACTGGGAGTTGCCATCTACCGGAATGGGAAGTTTGTCTACACCAACGCTGTAGCCAGCGACTGCTCCATAGACCATCTCAGGAGTGTTGCCGAAGCGACTCTGAAAGACGGTACAGCGACGGGCGAGGTAAAGATATGTGGCAAGGTGTTCGAGGTGAGAGGTGCTCGTGTTGACCTTGCAGGTAGACAGACCGCAGTTTTAACGCTCAGAGACGTAACGTCAGAGAAGCTAACCCTCCTCAACTACACCATCATGCGCGAGGTCGAAAGGGCTGACATTCGCACGGCTGCCGAAAAATTCTTGGAGCTGCTGAAAGAGGTCGTGGACTTCGAGGTCGGTGGGGTTTTTCTGAGAGTTGGTGAGAGAGGCGAGGTGCTACCAATCACCGCTATGGAGTCGCTGGAGGGAGACGAACTCGTAATTTCGCACGGGGTTGGAGGTTTTGATGTTGTAGTTGCTCTCAAGACGGAGGAAAGAAACTCTGAACTCGTTGGTAAGATCGTGGAGAGCTTTGCTGTTGCTATTGGAAATCACTTTTTGGTTCAGCAGCTGAAGAAGAACGTAGACGCGTTCTCCACCTTGGTAGACAGAATCAGAAACCCTCTGGCAGCGATTGCGGGACTCGCGGAGATGAAGTGCGGCGACGATACTGCTGAGAAGATCTGGGAGCAGGTTGAAAGGATAACCGAAGCCGTAAAGGAGGTCGAGGAGAGGTGGAGAGAGTCAGAGGCTTGTACATTTTTCGGGGGGGGGAGAATTTTAATCTCCGTTTTTGCTTGATTTGCACTCCTGAATTGATAGCTGAGCGTGCAGAGCTGGAAGTGGGGGTGACAGCGTGACGTCTGTGAGGTGGAAGTTTATAGCAGTGATGGGTCTCACAATCTTGGTGATGGCCTTTGTGTCAATGGCCATTGCTGTCTTCACTGTATCGAGACTCTCGGAGGAGATTGGAGAGAGAGTGGTGGAGGAGAAGGTTGAAGCGGTCAACAACGCGCTGGACAGGGAGGTAGAGGAGGTCGACAAGATCTGCAGAGACTGGGCTTACTGGGACGACACTTACGAGTTCGTTCTCAACAAGAATAGAGACTACGTGGAGTCAAACCTCGTTAACGAGACCTTCATCGATGTCGAGGTAAACTACATCATCTTCGTCGACGCACACAAAAATGTGGTCTGGGCAGGAGCTTACGACTATAAGAACGAAACTTCAATGGAGATCCCAGAAAAACTTTATAAGTTCGTCAAAAGCGTTAACGGCGAAGTTAAAGGAATTGCGGACTTCGGCTCCCCCACTTTTATCGCTGTGAGAAAGATCCTCCCCAGTAACGAGAGCGGCGAGGCGAGAGGGTGGCTTATATTCGCCAGAAAGGTTTACGATGAGGATATCTCGGCCCTAACAGGTTTCCCGGTTCGCATCGTGGCTCCGAGAACCACCGCGCTCAGCAGCGGTAACGTCACGGTTTTCGTGCCGGTGAAGGACGTGCGAGGAGCTACAATCGCAAATGCCATGTTTTCAGTTTATCCCTTCTGGCTCGAAATCTCGTCAAATTCGATCAGGAGCGTTCTGGTATCTGTGGTGATTACAGCCCTGGCCCTATCCATTGCTGTCATCACAATGCTGGACAGGGAGCTTCGGAGGATTCTGTCGGTTGGAGAGTTCTTGAAAGAGGTCGAGGACTTCAGAGAGAGGATCAGCGTGACAGGAGATGATGAGATTTCCGAGCTGGCGAAAAACGTCAACGCACTTCTCGAAAGGATAGAGAGGTCTACAAAAGAGGTGAGGTCACTAAACGAGGCTCTATCTTTTACGAACAAAATACTGAGGCACGACGTGAAGAACAAACTGGCGGCAATCTCTCTCCTCGCGGAGCTGGGATCGGAGAGTGGTGAAAAAGAATACTACGGCAGGATCCGTCGGATTTGCGACGAGATTATGAGGGCATTAAACAGGCTGCGAGATTTGGAGGACAAGGAGGGGGTGAGGAGTGTAAAGCTCAGTGAGGTCGTAAAAGAGGTGATGGCTGGGTACGATGTGGAGTGGAAGTGGAGAGGTGACGAGGAGATTGCGGTCTTGGCAGACAATGGACTTTACGCGGTCATCGATAACCTCGTTCACAACGCCATAACTCATGGAAAGACGGAAAGAGTCGATTTCGAGGCAATTGAAAAGGGAGAGGTTGTTGAGCTGAGAGTTAAAGACTACGGTGTGGGAATACCGGAAGAGGTGAGGGAGAGGGTATTTGAGGAGGGATTCAGCACATCCGGCAGCACCGGACTGGGACTGTTCATCGCCAAAAAGCTCGTCGAGGGGTACGGAGGAAAATTAACCTGCGGGAACCATCCAGATGGAGCTGTCTTCATAGTTGAGCTGCCAAAGGGTTAGGCCTTCGACACTTATTACCATGCTTTTCAAGAATTGAAGTTCGAAAAATCCTATGGAAGAAGAAAGAGCAGAAAAACTTACTCCCCAGCAGATATACGTAGAACTGATTCCCTTGTCAGTGAGAACTGATACCTATTCCTTTCCTTCTCAACATTCTTGGGGTTGAAGATAAAAAGAGGATAGCTTACCAGCCCTTCAAGCTCAAACCTGAAGTTTTTCTTAGGGATGATTAGAGGCACTATTCCATGCGTTATTCCGATTAAGTAGTTTCTGTAAGCGTAGAAGCCTCTGTCCATGATTATTGAATCTCCAAACCTGATTAACCTCCTCCTTTTCAGCATTTTCAGGATCAGGGTAAATTCTGCTCTCATGGACATTTGCAGGATAAACGTAAAAGAATAAGGGTGTCAGAGTTCTGTAGTTTATCAGAATCATCATCTTCATGCCCAGAAAGAAACCTTTCGTTGAGTAACCCCATTTGGACAAGAAATTCTCGAAAAAAGAGTAGACTATAGCGAGATCAGAGGTCTAAAACTTTCAAGTGTCTCTGTAGATCCAATAGTTGAGAATGGAATTCTGAAGGCTATAAGGATGGAAGTTGATGAATTTGAAGTCACAAACGACAAAAAGGAAGTTGAGGAGAAACAACCTTCAGAAGTTGATAGAAAAGAGATTAAAAGAGAAGGAGTGGCCAGCCTATGTTAGAGCGTACGCTCATGCGTTGCTAAATCCAAAAACTATGGCTGCTACAATGAGGAGGATACTAAAAGAGAAAAAGAAGATCTCAGACGTAGATCTAAGAGAGCTAATTAAAAAGGAAGGATACAACCCTGATGGAGGAGCGTACTCTGCCATTTTGTACGTTCTCGATGTATTTACTGGTGAAATAAAAAGAATTGGTAGAGGCAAAAACAAAGTGTATGTATGGGTCGGGAGCGATAGGGACACCTAAAATTAGAAAACAGTGCATTCACGCTTACCCAAATTTCACACATTTCATGATTTGGATAAACGATATGGTTGAGTCCATTGTTTTCGGGTAGTAGTGCTTTTTGTTATTTTTGAATGAATAAATGTAGTAAAGAAATCTTAATATTTATCCGACTCCAATAATCTTTGTGATTGCAGAGAAAGAGATTAACGACCTTGCAGAACTGCTTGGTGTAAGCAAGGATGAGGCGTTGAAGCTTGCATTAAAAGAGGGGATCAAAGAGCTTAGGCTACGGAAGGCCATCGAGCTGTATGTGACTGGTAAGAAGAGTATGAAGCAGGCTGCGAGGATTGCGGGCATCAGTTTGGCTGAATGGTTCGAGATTGCCAAAGAAAAGGGGCTTCTTGTTCAGATAAGTCCGGAAGAAATTGAGGAGGAGCTGAAGGCGTTGAGTGAGTAAGGAATGATTGTGAATTCAACAGTTATAATCGCTCTCGGCAACATTGGCAAACTTGATCTTCTACGCCCCTTTTCCCTTCTGATTCCGGAAAGAGTGACAGCAGAAATAACAAAGGAACCTGCTAAAAGTGAGCTGGAAAAGCTTGACTTCAGAACAATTGTTCCCGGAGAAAATGCAAGAAAAAGAGCGATGGAGATACTGCAGGACAGTGTGGAGAGTGGGGATACGGATGTTATTGCCGCACTGCTTGAGAATCCTTCAGAAGTTGTGGCGACTGACGACAGGCGTTTGAGAGTTGTTTGCAGAAGCTTGGGAGGGAAAGTGACGGGAACTCTTGGGATAGTTGTCTACTCAACTAAAGTCGGTAGGATCAGCAAGAAAGAAGCATACGAAGTTCTCAAAATGCTTGATAAAACGGGTTTCAGAGTGAGTTTGGAGCTGTACGAGAAAGTGAGGGAAATTATTGAGGATGGTTAAATTTCTGCCGTTCTCTCAATCACAAACCCAACAACTCTCGCAACTCTCGCAAAGGCTTTGAAGAGGTTGACAAAGCCATAGCTCTCGATGTACTCCTTAACATTTCCCAGCAGTACTCTGTATCCCAGCAAACAGGCTATGACAGCAGCACTGAACTCTGCAACAACCTCCTGCAGCGGTATCTGGCCTCCATGATGCTGTGCAGGTGGTCATCCACAGCATGTGCAAGCTCGTGCAGAAAGACGATGAGTTCCGGGGATGCGAGCTTTATTACCTTGGTTTTGAGATTGTACGTACCGTAGTAGTTTCTGAAAGCTTCAGTCTCGACTTTCAGGTTAAGCTCCTCAACAATGCCTCTGAACTCGCATGGAATTTCAAAGTCAAACTTCTCTTCTGGCAGAGGTTCTCCTTCTGTGTCCTCGTAGCGGAAAACCGGTACGGGCCTGAAGCTGACTAGCTTCTCAACCATCACAGTCTCCTCAATCTCCATTACAACTTCTTCCCCTTCCACAACAGCCTTCTCGACTCTCTTTACCTTCACCGGAACCATCTTCCTCACAGGGGCAAGGATGTAGAAAGCCTTTGCTCCTTTCTTAACTCTCCT
>CBEUCM010000071.1:0-5546 GCA_965541645.1 uncultured Archaeoglobaceae archaeon
GAGCAGCTCTCCCTTGGGTATGGCCCTGTTCGGCCCCTCAGGATCGACCTTTGCGGCAGCTCTACCATCAAACCAGGTTATCGCTCCACAAAGAGAGGGCCTGTCAGGCGAGACTACACACACGTTGGTTGGGGCAAAGCTCTGGCAGAGGGTGCATGAGTAGAACTCCTCGACATCCTCATCATGCAGGGTCTCGACTCTCTTGTCTCTCTCCTCGAATATCGGCATTGCAAGCTCGTTCAGCAGCTTCTCAACCAGATCCTTGTCGGTGATGTAAACAGCCTCAATTTTCTCAATGAAGGGCAACTCGTTCTTGTAGAGCATCATCGTCGCCTTTGCTATCTGGATCAGGCTTTTGAGACCCTTCTTAATGGCGTTCTTTCCAATTCTGATCCAGATATCGTACCTCTGGTTGAGGTGCATGTAGCCCTCAATGTAGTTCTGGAAGTCGTGGTTTCTTCTCTCTATAACAGGCTCAAGGTCTGTCTCAACCATCTCTCCAGCGATGTAGTAGATCATTGCATAGGGGTGGGTTGTTCCCTCCTCCATCTCGTCGAGATCAGGACCGATGAGCGTGACCTTCATGTCCTCTACCTGGTCCATGGGCAGAGCAATGACCAGCTCAAAACCCGGCTGCGTGGGACCACCAAGTTCAACGTACATATCTCCTTTTCTGATTCTCTCTCCCTCGTACATCGGCGAGATGTCGAATGGGAACTCTGCTTCCTCTCCAACACTCTCCTTAACCTTTACTCCCTCCGGAATCTCTATTCTTTTCCTTTCAACCATATTTAAACCACCTCCTCGGTTTTATGAACCTCAGACCCTTGCGGCAAATTCCCTTCCACTCACCAAGACCACAATTTTTGTTTATTTGTATTTATCGCTTTTTGCCTATTCACAATCTAACACGATTTCTCATTTTAAGGAGCAACTAAACTGCCCCCGCCTGAGATTCAGGACAGAAGAATTTAAATCCATCGAAAATATTCGAAGTATCAATTTTTTTGATTCAAGTTACAAAAAGTATTACGAATTTAATATTTCGTAATAACAAGTCTATTAACAAGTTTAATGCTGACACTACTGTAACAACCACTAAGATTATAAATCTACACTGACCCTTAACATCATGGAGGATATTGATAGTGGGAAAATTAAGATTGGTGTTATTTTGACAGTCCTTGCAATATCCGTACTTACAACAATGGCGAGCAGCGTGGTGATCATCGATCAGACGGAGGTTGGTGTTGTTAAGATCCTCGGGAAAGTGCAGCCAGATCCCCTGCAACCCGGACTGCACTTCGTCAGACCCTTCATAACAGAAGTCGTAAGGATGCCAACCTACGAGAAAACACTGGAGCTTGTGGGTGAGAAACACATCAAGGCCCTAACCTCAGAGGGGCTGCCAGTTTACTTCGACATGGCCGTGCAATATAAAATCGATCCAAATAGAGCTCCAGAGGTATATACTACGCTGAAAAACTACGAGGTGTGGATGGAGAACAGGATCAGGGCACATGCAAGAGACATCGTGGCGAAGTACAAGGCGGACGACCTCTACACGGAGAAGAGAGAGTTTGTGCAGTCTGAATTTGAAAAACGCCTCTACGAGGAGTTTGAGCCCTATGGGATAATAATCACGGCCGTGCTGATAAGAAATATCGACCTTCCTGAGACGGTGGAGAATGCGATACAGGCCAAGATCCAAGCAAAGCAGGAGGCAGAGAGGATGCAGTACATCGTGCAAAAGGAGAAGCTTGAGGCGGAAAGAAAGAAGGTCGAGGCTGAGGGTATAGCGAAGGCAAACCAGATAATCGGCGAATCGTTGCGGAGAAATCCCGAATACGTGCAGTGGTATTATCTGCAGGTGCTGAAGCAATTTGCAGAATCCCAGAACAATGCGATAATAATCGTCCCTGCCCCGGGCAACTTCTATCCTGGGGTGAACATTACCCAGCCGGTTATGCCAATGATTCTGCCGGTTAAGTAATTTTTTAAATCCAAAAATTTTTTACATGGAACTCAGACCAATAGGCTACATCAGGTCCCCCTTCGTTAACCATGCTCCCAGACAGGGCAGATTCTCCGATGAGGTGTGCGAGCTTGTGGTGTTCGATGAATTTGTAGAGGGGCTTGATGGTATTGAGAAATGTGAGTACATCATCGTGCTCTACTGGATGGATAAAGCAAACAGGGAGAGGTTGAAGGTTGTCCCACCTGGTGAGAGCGAGGAGAGGGGAGTCTTCGCCACCCGCTCACCATCAAGGCCCAACCCCATTGGGTTCTGTGTTGCAAAACTTCTGGAGGTTGAGGGCAACGTTCTGAAGGTGAAGTGGGTGGATGCTCTGAACAACTCACCCCTGATAGACATAAAGGTGTACTCTCCCGAGGTTGACTGCGTTAATAGAGCGGATGGGTAGTATCCCGTACCTTCATCTACCGAACGGTTCGTGGGCCAACGTCAAGTTTTGTTGAAAGTGCGAAAACATTTTAAATTTTCAGATTCTACTGGAATGCATGGTAAGTCAGACCATTCGGGTCGGTAAGAAATATGCCATATACCTTCCGAAAAAGATTGTGGAAGGTATGGGAATAAAGGAAGGTGACGTTTTGGTGGCACGGGTAACAAACAAAGAGCTAGTCCTAAAGCGGGTGGAAAAAAAGCCCAAGGTTGTCAAGCCTTGGGCGAGAGTGAGTGCTGAGGAGGTCGAGAAAGTTGGAGAGGAAATCACGAGAGAGCTGCTCAGATGAGTTCCTCCTCGATACGAGTTATGTACTCCCTCTGGTTGGAATAGAGGTAAGAGGTATCGATGGGGATACCTACAGTAAAATTCTTGCAAAGAAACTCTACTATCCCATAGTGCTGGTGGCAGAGCTGGTGGGTGTCATCGCGAAAGAGGTTAAGAAAGCGAGAATCGATGTACCGGAAGAAGCTGTAGAAGGTTTCAACTCGGTAATTTTCGGCAGCGGAATTGAGGTGGTACTGCCAGAGGGAGATGATGTAAAAATAGCGTCCGAAGTGATCAAAGCAGGATGGAATGACGTGTTTGATGCATTGCTGTATGCTACGGCAAAAAGACTTGGAGTGAGAGCGTTAACTATGGACAAAGAGTTCAAGAAGTTTCTCAGAGAGAATGGATACGACGCTGATCTGCTTGTGGGCCATGAAGAGGTTGACCGCTGGTAACGTGTTCGGGAACTAAAAAACATCAACAACTTCAAACAGTTCGACATCCACAAGACCGAGGTCGGTAACCTTCAGCTTCGGTATCACTGGAAGGGCGATAAAAGACAGGGTTATCACGGGCGACTTCATCCTGCACCCAAGCTTTCTGATGCTCTCCTCAACCTCTTCAAGCTTCGCTGCCACCTCCTCTGCTGGCAGATCGCTCATGATCCCCGCCACCGGCAGTGGAAGCTCTGCCACCACTCTGCCATCACTCACAACGATCCCTCCCTGAAGGTCTATAACCCTGTTCACAGCCCTGCAGATCTCCTCATCACTTGTACCAACTGCAACAATGTTGTGGGCATCGTGGGCAATGCTCTGGGCAAACGCCCCCCTCTTCAACCCAAAACCCCTGACGTATGCCTTCCCAACTCTACCACTGCCCCTATGCCTCTCCACTACCACAGCCTTCAGTATGTCCCTTGAAACATCTACCCCATCAACGATCTCCCTGCTCTCCCCCGTTACTATCTCCCCATCCTGCACCTCGATTATCCTCGCCCTGCCAGACCCGGCAATTCTGATGTCTTCTGGCATGATCTTTCTCGCTTTTACTGTCTTTTTGGCGTTCTCAGGATGTATGAAGCTCTCAAACACCGGTTCCTTTCCGTCCACGATAACCTTGGCAACATCAAACTTCCTGAAATTTTTCAGCAAAACCACATCAGCGAGCCTTGATGGAGCTATAATTCCAGCATTGATGCCGAAGTACTCTGCAGGGTTCAGGGTGAGCATCTGAAGTGCCGTAATCTCATCTATGCCCTCCTCCATAGCTCTCCTGAACACATGGTCCAGATAGCCCTCCTTCAGGATATCACTTACACTCCTGTCCCCATCCGTCACCAGCATCGTCCTTCTACCAGCAAGTCCCTTCAAAGCTCTCAGATTTCTTGCAGCCGATCCCTCTCGGATCATGATCCACATTCCGAGTTTCAGCTTTTCCTTAGCTTCCCCCATCTCAGTTGACTCGTGGTCGGAGGTTATTCCAGCAGCGATGTAGGCGTTTAAGGCTTTCCCGGACAGCCCTGGAGCATGCCCATCCACAACTTTCCTCCCAGCAGCGATAATCTTGGAGAGAACCTGCTCATCTGCGTTAACAACACCGGGATAGTTCATAACCTCTGCAAGCCCTATTACTCCCTCGTACTCAATGATCTCGGCTATGTCTTCTGCATCAATAACAGCCCCGGAAGTCTCAAGTGGAGAGGAGGGGACGCAGGAGGGGGCGAGACAGAAAACCCTCAATGGTGTGCTCTTCGCCTCATCCAAGATCAGCCTAACCCCTTCCTTTCCAAGAACGTTGGCAACCTCATGCGGATCTGCAACGACGCTTGTTGTTCCTCTTGGAACGACGAGCCTTGCAAACTCTGACACGGTGAGCATCGACATCTCTATGTGAGTGTGACCATCAATAAGGCCCGGAACGGCATACAGTCCACTGCACTCCATCTCCCTGATGCCGGAATACTTTCCAACTCCAGCTATGATGTTATCACAAAAAGCGATGTCCGCAGTTTCAATTTCGCCAGTAATAACATGCACAACTTCGGCATTCTTCAAAACAAGATCTGCCCTTCTATCCCCTCTCGCAACCTCAACAATTCTCCTGAGCCTGTCAATATCAGCAGTCGGAGAGGACATCTCTAACAAGCTCCTCGCTAACCACAACATCAAACTCTTCCTTCAGGGCCTTGACGGCCTCCTCAACAGTCTTTGCACCAACCTTCTCAATGAGGTCCCTCAGCTCCTCCTTAATGCTCCAGGGATACACTATCCACTTCCAGCTTTCCATCTCAGCAGCGAAGAAGTCCGGAACAAACTTCGAGGTCTTCTTGTAATCAACCACCGCCACCTTGATGTCGGCGGGAGAGAACTCCATAACATGCTCCCTGACGATCTTTATCGTATCGCCAGTATCAGCGACATCATCAACGATTAGAACTCTCTTACCTTTAAGATCGATGTTGAGAGGCTGGGTAATCCTTGCCTCACCAGTCGGGGTTGCAACCACACCCCAGTGCTCCGTTTTCACGCTGTACAGCTCCTTGATATCAAGATAGTCACAGACAATCCTTGCAGGCACCCATCCCCCCCTGGCTATTGCAACAACGACGTCGGGGTTGTAGCCACTTTTCTTGATCTTCTCTGAGAGCTGCCTGCAGAGCCTTTGAATGTCGTCCCAAGTGTAGAGTATGCACTTGAATTTCATTGCTGCTGATTTCAAAAGGGCGTTTAAAATGTTTTCGATTGGAAAAAGGTTTTGTAGTATCCAAAAATTATTTCACAACCCTAAACCCAACTCTTGTGAGAAAAC
>CBEUCM010000072.1:0-5480 GCA_965541645.1 uncultured Archaeoglobaceae archaeon
TGAACTGCATTCTGCGTGTTGCGGTTAAGAAGAGGGGATAGAGATGGATTTTGAAATTAACGAAGAGCAGAGAATGATCGCAAACGCTGCGAAAGACATCGCCAAGGACTTCCCTCCAGAGTACTGGAGGGAAAAGGAAGAAAACGGGGAGTTTGCTGAGGAGTTCTTCAAGGCCATAAGCAATGCCGGGTTCATGGGCATAGTGATTCCAGAAGAGTACGGTGGTTCAGGCTACGGAATGATGGAGCTGTTGATAGCAATGGAGGAGCTGGCAGCAAACGGATGCGGCGCAGGGGGTGTATGGTACTTCGTTCTCACAGAGGTGTTTGGAGCGCTGCCAATAGTGAGGTACGGAACGGAAGAACAGAAAGAGAAGTACTTACCAAAAATCGCAAAGGGTGAGATGGAGTTCTGCATGGCTTTGACTGAGCCGGATGCGGGGACAAACACGCTCAACATCAGAACAACAGCGGTTAAGGATGGAGACGGGTGGGTGATAAATGGCAACAAGATATTCATCAGCGGAGCTGACAGGGCGAAGGGAATGCTTCTCGTTGCGAGAACAACTCCGCCTGACAAGGCACCAAAGAGAACTCTTGGCATCACACTCTTTCTTGTGGATCTGCCTGATGATGCTGTTAAATGGAACCCGATTCCGAAGCATGCTATCAACTTCTCCAAAACCTGTGAGGTGAGTATAAACAACTTGAGGGTTCCTGAGAACGCAATCCTTGGGGCAAAAGATCTGGGGTGGTACCTGCTCCTTGACGTTCTAAATCCCGAGAGGATGAGCGCCGCTGCAGGAGCCATCGGTGGAGCAAGACTGGCGATAAGCAAGGCCGTTGAGTATTCAAAGCAGAGAAAGGTCTTTGCAGATCCAATTGGCAGCTATCAGGGCCTGCAGTTCCCATTGGCCGAAGCATACGCTGCCCTCGAATGTGCGAAGCTGATGATGTACAAGGCAGCATGGCTCTACGACACCAAGTTTGGGGCTGAAGATGTTAAGGATCCGAAAAAGAGGGTTGAGATGGCATCAATTTTCAGGGAAATTGGTGATGCTGCCAACATGGCGAAGGCTGTTGCTGTTGAAAATGGCATCAAAGCCGTTTACTGGGCCATGCAAACTTTCGGCGGTTACGGTTATGCGAAGGAGTATGATGTGGAGAGGTGGTGGAGAGAGGCAAATCTTCTCCGCTTGGCCCCAATAACGCAGCAGATGGCGCTAAACTACATTGCGGAGCACATCCTTGGAATGCCGAGGAGCTACAGGATCTGAGGGATAGTATGAAAGTGGGGATAGTGGGAATTGGGATGTCGGAGTTCAAAGTACACAATGAGCCATTCTACAATGTAGCCTTTCAAGCAGCGAAAAAGGCGCTGGAGGATGCTGGAATAGAGAGGGGAGAGGTGGACAGCTTCATTCTTGGCGGATACGATAATCTGGGAGTGGGGAGGACGATATCCAACATGTACACAGCTCCAGCTGCTGGGGCCTATTTAAGGCATGAGATAAGAGTTAGCGATGATGTGCTCTTTGCCCTCCCCCTCGCCGTCATGAGGTTGAAGGGACAGTCTGATGTTGCAATGCTCCTCGCTTTCGGTCACAGTTCTGAAACACCCATTGAGCTTGTTGAACTTCAGAGCCTCGATCCCTTCTTTCATCGCCCCCTGAACCTCTCCCTTCCTGCCTTTTTCGCAATGCAGAGCTACGCTTACAGGGAGAGATACGGTGTTAATGCGGAGAAGCTTGCAGATGTTGTTGTCAGAATGAGAGCCAAGGGTGCAAAAAATCCACTGGCTTACCTCAGAAAGAAGGTTACCGTTGAGGAAGTCGTAAAATCAGACGTTGTAGCTTATCCCCTGAGAAAGTTTGAGATCGCAGAGTGGTGTGATGGGTGTGTGGCCTTTATTCTTGCCACTGAAACCGTTGCTAAAAGAATTACGGACAGCATCGTGTGGGTTGATGGCATTGGATGGGGCGTTGAAAACTACTACTTCGACAGAGACTTTCACAGGCTACCTGCCGTTAAAAGGAGTTCTGAGATGGCCCTGAAAATGGCAGGAAAAGAGATCAGAGGCATTGATGCTGTGGAGATCTGTGATCTGACATCAGACTACCACTGCATGATTCTCGAATCACTCGGCCTTGCTGAACCTGGCAAGGGGTGGGAGACTGAAGATCTGGATGTTAACAGCTCTGGAGGGGCACTGTGTACGAATGCCTACGGCTCAACCGGGGCCTTTCTGCTTGCAAACCTTGCCCTGAGGATAAGAAAGGGCGAAATTGACTGTGGGATTGTGCAGTCGATGAGTGGCTACGCTCAGAAGTCCTGTGTTGCCATTCTGGAGGGGTAGCATGAGGGTTGCAGTGGTTGGATTCGGGCAGACAAAGTTCAGAACAAAAAGGAAGGATAAGACGCACCCCGAACTTGCATTTGAAGCGATCAACACTGCACTGGAGCATGCTGGTCTGGACTTTAAAGACATCGAGGCCATTGCCTACGGCTCCATGGATCCCTTCGATGGCATCTACTGTCCTGAACGCTGGGATGCGACAGCCTGTGGCCTGGAAAAGCCTATTATGAAAATAAGCACCGGTGGTACTACAGGGATGACCACAGCTTTGGCTGCATACGAGCATGTTGCGAGCGGGCTGTTTGACATCGCAATGGCGGTCTGCGTGCAGAGGGTTGGGGAGTGTGTTGATGCGCAGCCGGTGCTCAATACAGCAGTTGACCCCATCTACGAGAGGCACTCCGGTCTCGGTGCGATACACGTTGCCGCCTTCCAGGCAACAGCCTACATGTCGAAGTACGGGGCAACTGAGGAGGATCTGGCGTGGGTGAGTGTGAAGGACCACAAGAATGCGCTGAAGAATCCCTATGCCCACATCAGAATGGATGTTTCCGTTGATGATGTTCTCAGCAGCAGGGTTGTGTGCTCTCCTCTGAAGCTTCTGGAATGCTGTCCGAGGAGTGATGGGGCTGTAGCTGTGATTTTTGCTTCTGAGGATGTTGCGAAGAAGATCAGGGACAATCCCGCATGGGTTGTGGGAGAGACGACAATCAGTGACAGTTACTACCTTGGTGACAGGCCTGATTTTGCGGAGTGGGACTCCTTGGCGATAGCAGGTAGAAGGTTGTACAGGATGGCAGGTGTTGAAGACCCTGTAAAGGATATCGACGTGGCGGAGCTTTACTCCCCCTTTACAATTCAGGAGATTCTTGAGCTCGAAGCTCTGGGTTTTGCTGGCAAAGGCAAGGGGAAGGATTTTGCAAGGGAGGGTGTTACATTTGTGGATGGAGATGTGCCGACGAATCCCTCGGGTGGCGTGCTCTGCACAAATCCAATAGGTGCAACAGGATTGGTGAGGTTTGGAGAAGCGGCGATGCAGGTTATGGGGGAAGCTGAGAATCAGGTTGATGGTGCTGAGGTGGCCTTAAGCCACGCCTGGGGTGGAACGCTGCAGTTCCACACCCTCGCGTTGCTATCATCAAAAAGAAAGCTGGGGTGATATTGTGGATGTTATGGAGTTTGAGGTTTGGTGGAAAATCCCATTCAAACACTCCGCTGGAATACATGTAACGAAGTTTTTTGAAGGCTTGAAGGGGAAGAAGATCCTCGGTGTTAGATGCGAGAAGTGTGGGAGGGTTCTCGTCCCTCCAAGGGCTTTCTGCGAGAGATGCCATGCTGAAACGAGGGAGTGGGTTGAGGTCAAGGATGAAGGTATTGTTGAGACGATGAGCGTAACCTACATGAAGTTCACAGGTCTGCCGGATCCTCCCTATGCTGTTGGTGTTGTGAAGCTGGATGGTGCAGACACGGGAATGCTCTGCTTCCTTGGGGGAGTGGATATGTCGGACTGGAGAAAGGTTCACGAAACTTTCAGGCCAGGAAGAAGGGTTAAGGCAGTGTGGAGGGAGAAAAGAGAGGGGAAAATAACCGACATCGAGTACTTTGAACCCATTTAAATTTTTTAAAGCTCTTCTCTCAAATCCAGCACTCTCTTTGCCTTTCCCTTGGACCTCTCTATCGTCCCCTTCTCCACGAGTTCCACGTTAGTTCTCAGGCCGAGCTCCTTCTGCAGTGCCTTTTGAACTTTCTGCTGGATTCTCTGCAGGTCTGCCAGCTCTCCCGTAAAGACCTCATCTCTCATCTCCACCCTCACCGTAATCTCGTCCAGCGAGCCATTTCTTGTTATGATAACCAAGAAGTGATCGCCCACTTCTGGAATTTGCATCAGCACGTGCTCGATCTGGCTCGGAAAGACGTTTATACCTCTCACGACTATCATGTCATCGCTTCTGCCAAGAATGCGGTGTATTTTCGGATGCGTCCTCCCACAGGAGCACTCATCGTCCATTATAAAGGTAATGTCTCCCGTTCTGTATCTCAGCAGTGGAAGGGCCTCCTTTGTTAAGGGGGTTAGGACGAGCTCACCTCTCTCCCCCTCCCCGAGCCTCTCACCAGTTTTGGGATCGATGATCTCCACGAGGTAGTGGTCTGCCCAGATGTGCAGGCCGTTTTGCTCTGGGCACTCAAAGGCCACTCCCGGGCCGTTCATCTCGCTTAGACCATAGCTGTCGTAGGCCTTTATGTTGAAAGCCTCTTCAAGCCTTTTCCGTGTGTTCTTGCTCCAGGGCTCAGCCCCAAAGCAGCCTATCCTGAGGCTGAGTTTGTCTGCAAGTCCAAGCTCCTCTGCCACCTCCTTGACGTGCATCGCATAGCTCGGTGTGGAGTGAATCACTGTTGTACCGAAGTCTGCCATGTACTGCACCTGCCTTTCAGTGTTCCCGACTCCTGCCGGGATGACCATCGCCCCGATAAGCTCCGCAGCATCGTGAAAGCCAAGTCCACCCGTGAAGAAGGCGTAGTTCACCATGTTCTGGAAAACATCGCTGCTTCTAACGCCAACCATGTACAGACAGCGGGCAACGAGGTTTATCCAGTTTTCAAGATCCTTTGCAGTGTATCCCACAACTTTTGGCTTTCCCGAAGTTCCGCTGGAAGTGTGAAGCCTTACAAGCTGTTCTTTCGGAACTGCAAAGAGGCCGAAGGGGTAGTTCTCCCTGAAGTGCTCCTTTGTTGTGAAAGGTATTTTCGAGACGTCTTCAATCTTCCTTATGTCGTCTGGCGAAACGCCCGCATCCTTCAACCTCCTCCTGTAGAATGGTACATTCTCGTAGGCATGTCTTACGACCCATTTCAGCCTTTTGAGCTGTAGAGCTTCCAGCTCCTTTTTCGGCATTACCTCCTCCTTTTGCCAGTAAACATCATCATATGCCATGACATTCACCATGATATTTTGTTTCTTTTTGTCTAACATTCTGTGCTTAAATACTTGACTGTTTTTACCAACAATAATAATAACCAGTAACAGATAACTGGGTTAAGTTTAAAAAACCGCGTCCACCTACACACTGCAGGGGGCCGTAGGGTAGCCTGGTGATCCTCTCGGCTTTGGGAGCCGGTGACCCGAG
>CBEUCM010000073.1:0-5473 GCA_965541645.1 uncultured Archaeoglobaceae archaeon
TTAAATTTTACCATTCTAATACATGGAACTCTGTGTTATTTGTATATGTTAGTACCCGTTAAAAAAATTAAAAATCCTCAATATGGTTCGCCACCATTTAAAGATTCTTGACTAAAAAAGTAATAATGCAAAAAAATATATATCCAGAAGCATTAAGACTTAAAGGTGATTGAATGGATGAGGAAATTGAGAAGGCAGTGAAAATATTGAAGGAAAAGAATGTCAAACAGGTACTCTGTGCTTTTACAGATATTAGAGGGTACCTGCAGATGTTCTCAGTTCCCGCAAGAGAATTCATGAATGGTAGCATATTTGAGGACGGAGTCGGTTTTGACGGATCCTCAATCCGAAGTTTCAGAACCATAGAAAGGAGTGATATGGTATGGAAGCCCGATATACCAACATTGAAAATCATTCCTTGGATCGACGATCCGATTCAGAAGTCGGCGATAATGTTCGGAAACGTTTACGAGGCATGGGGTACTGACGTGGCCAACTGTGATCCGAGAGGTTATGTGGCAAAGAGATATGAGGACATGCTCAAGGAGAAGGGAATGAGCGCAATCTTTGGTCCAGAAATCGAGTTCTTTCTCTTCGAGGGTATCGACTTCACAAGGCTCAGCTGGGATATGTGGGTTTCGCCAAACGGTGGAGCTGGAGACAGTTGGGGCCCACCCAGGATACTTCCGATAAGTACCGAGATTGAGAGCGGGCACATGATCAGGCCAAAGGAGGGTTACTTCAGGGCTCCACCTGAGGATACAACAGTGGAGTACAGAAACGAACTCGTTTACTACCTTGAGCAGCTCGGAGTTGATGTGGAGTACCACCACCACGAGGTTGCGACTGCAGGACAGGTGGAGCTGAACTTCAAGCCAAAGACGCTTGTCGATGTTGGAGATGCCTTCTACCTGTACAAGTTCGCTGCCAAGAACATCGCAGCAATGCATGGTTTGTATGCAACATTCATGCCCAAGCCGCTCTACCTTGACAACGCAAGTGGAATGCATACTCACCAGAGCCTCTGGAAGGGCGAACCCTTCAGTGGTGAGGCGTTGTTCGCAGACCCCGATGATGAGTACATGCTGAGCCAGAAGGCGAGGTACTACATTGGAGGACTGCTTGAGCATGCCAAGGCTTTGACTGCCCTCTGCGCCCCAACGGTAAACAGCTACAAGAGGCTTGTGCCTGGCTTTGAGGCTCCGATCTACATCTGCTGGTCCCCGAGGAACAGATCCGCCCTTGTGAGGGTTCCGATGTACGTCAAGAAGCCATCTGCGATCAGGGTTGAGTACAGAGGTGTCGATCCGAGCTGCAACCCCTACCTGGCCATCACCGCCCAGCTTGCTGCCGGTCTTGATGGTATCAAGAAGAAGATCGATCCCGGTGATCCACTGCTTGCAGATGTTTACGAACTCTCTCCAAAGGAGAAGAGGGAGCTTGGAGTTGGCGAGCTTCCAACCACTCTCAGGGATGCGATCGACCATCTGGCCAGTGACGAGCTGATGCAGAAGGTGCTCGGCTCGCACATCTTCGACGCTTTCATGAGCCTTAAGATTGACGAGTGGAACCAGTACTGCCTGTACATCACGCCCTGGGAGTTTATGAAGTACTTTGACATCTAACCCTTTTTATTATTGGCTTAATTTAAAACGATTTTAAAAACAATGGGCAAAGGGGGTCTGCAAAAATTCAAAAATTAGGGTACAAGCCTGTGCCTGTCCCTCGGGAACAGCACAGCTTCTCTGACATTCTTAAGACCGAGCATCGACATCAGCAACCTTTCAGCCCCCAAACCCCACCCTGCATGGGGAGGCATGCCGTAGCGGAAGGCTTCAAGGTAGAATCCGAAGCTCTCAGGCTCCATACCCTTCGTCCTTATGCTCTCCACCAGCATGTCGTAGAGGTGAATTCTCTGCGCTCCGCTTGCAAGCTCAAGCCACTCATGCATGAGGTCAAAGCTCTTGCTTATCTCAGGCCTATCTTCGTAGGGCATGGCGTAGAAGGGTTTGGATTCTGTCGGCCAGTCAACTATGAAGTAGTGCCCTCCAATCTCTTCACCGACGTGTTTAAGGGCTGCTGTGCTCAGATCCTCACCCCACGGAATTTCCTCACCCTTTTTTGCTGCAATCTCAATGGCTTCATCGTAGGTTATCCTCTCAAAGGGGATTTCCGGAACTTCCAGCGAGGTACCAAGCCATCCCAGGTACCTCTCACATTTCTCACTCACATCCTCGTAGATCCTGTGCACTAACCTTTCAAGAACCTTCATAACACCCTCGTGGTCTGTAAAGCTCATCTCAATGTCGATGGATATCGCCTCGTTGAGGTGCCTCGTTGTGTTGTGCTCCTCAGCCCTGAATATTGGCCCAACCTCAAAGACCTTCTCAAACCCTGCCCCCATCAGAACCTGCTTGTAAAGCTGTGGACTCTGGTTGAGAAAAGCCTCCTTCTCAAAGTAGCTTATAGGGAAAAGCTCCGTCCCACCCTCCGTTGCTGTGGAAACTATTTTCGGAGTGTTCACCTCTATAAAGCCCTCCTCGCTCAGGAACTGTCGAACACTCTGAAGCATCTGGTGTCTGATCCTGAATATCGCCTGAACTTTCGGCCTTCTCAGATCCATAAAACGGTGGTCGAGTCGGGTATCAAGCTCAGCGGGAACTTTCTCGGTTACCTCAAGAGGTAGCGGAGCGTCGGACTCGTTCAGGACCTCAATGCTCTCCGGGATTATCTCAAAACCTCCCGGAGCTTTCTCCTCAATCTTAACCTCCCCAACAACCTTTATGACGCTCTCTCTCCTGATTTTCTTGGCGAGCTTGAAGACCTTCTTATCAACAAACTTTCTCGACAGCGTTATCTGGGCTATACCCTCCCGGTCTCTGAGCAGAAGGAACACCAATCCGCCAAGATCTCTAACCTCATGTACCCATCCGTAGAGCGTGACCTTCTGACCCTCCATTTCCGGCATGATGTCAGCAGTGTAAACCCGCATGCTTCTATGAGGGCAGGGCAGTTTTTAACTTTAATTTTTTTAACGCACTGGTATGTAAACACCCCTTTCTGGAGCGTTGTGATTGTGGAAAGCATTGCGATGGACAAATTCTACAAAATTAAAACAAAAAGTTTTATTGATTAACAGATAGCAAAATTTAAAAATACGAGCTAACCAATGTCGTTGAGGTGATGAGATGAGGAAACTTATGAGTCTATTGTTAATACTTGTGATGTTGGGAAGTGTAATAACACCAGCAGTTGCCATCGAGTATCCCTTAGCTTTCAGCGGAAACGGAAGGGATGTTGGTGTAGAATCGTACCATGTAACGGTTCATGGAATTCCGATGAAAGTCATAGTAGTTGAGGAGAAAAGTAAACTCAAACATTTCAGTAAGCAGAAGGTGAAGTCCATCCTCGAAAAGAGGCTCTCGAAAGAATACGTGTTTGAAAAGTACGGTAAAAGCAAAGTTGAGGTTAAGACGGTTGCAGCGCCAGTGATAGTAGTAATAGGAGATATCGTACTGGAAGGAGAAATTATTTATTGTAATTGCCGTTTTTGGCTGCTCTTTTGCTAGGAACGCATGATATGGACTACTTCAACGAGTTCAAGAAAATTGAGGAAACAGGAATTTTAATAACGGTGAAAACCGCTGTCAACACGTATTCCCCCTCAGCATTCTCTTTCGACGGTACGTACTCAGTTAAAGGACATGATGTATTCTATACGATATTCGCCTCACCGAGCATAGTTAGGACAGGAGTCGAAGCTGTGAAATGTGCACTCTCCCATGACTGCAAAGATTTTGTAGAAAAATACCTTCCCGCTACTGTGGGAGAGACAGTGTCTATGTTAACTTTCAAGAAATACTACAAAGCGACAGTCATACCGAACTGGCAACAGTTTAGGGGTGGTGCTGACTTTACAGTTTACATGGGCGGGAAGAGCTACAAGCTTGAGGCGAAGGGGACTTGGAGCTACGGAAACATCAAAAAGCTTCTTGAGGATGGGCACACGAGAAACCTAAAGAGCAAGAGTGGATACGTAACCTGCTTCCTCCTGCCGAGAAATGAAATATACGTGGGGTGGTACAGTGCTAGCTAACCCTGAAGAGGAATACCGGATCGGATTAAAATACTTCAAGGAGGGAGATATGGAGGAGGCTGAGTATCACCTATTCTGCGCCTCTCTTTTACTTTTTGCCATAGGGGAATATGAGAAGTGCATAAAGGCAGGAGAGCTTGCTGCTGAAGCTGCAAGGAAGCTTGGATACTACGATGTTATATACGAAAGAGAATATTTTCCAAAAATAGCAAGGTTAATGCTCCAGCAGAAACCACTGCCAGAAGACGCTGTCAGAGGATTTTACAAAGCTACGGCAACGTGGGAAGAAAAAGATCCGGACTATGAGTACGTGGTGATGGCGGCGAAGAGGATAGCTGAATACATGAAAAAGATGGGACAGGATCCGGGGGAGCTTGAATACCTAATCGAGGTAGGTGAGTTTCTGATAGAGCAAAGAAAAAAGTTCGATCCGAGCAAGGATAAGATCATGCTCACTTACAAAAACCTAAAACTTGGATACCTTGCTGGATTTTTCCTCGGGAAGTTTGATGTATCTAAGCTTAAACCCCTGCCATTTCTTGATAGAATGGAAATTAATGGTATCTGTATTGGCCATGTTGAGTTTGAAGGGTTAATGATTGACATCAGGTGTAATGATGAGGGAGGGGGATTTCAAAGTGCAGGGAATTAAGAATGACGAGCAGGTGGAAAGGATTGTGAGGTTTTTGGAGGGGTTGATTGAGAGGTGACGGATGTTTCGGGGTACAAGTGACCTGTATCCCGATTCCAGTAATAGTATCGGGTTCGTGAGGAGAGATGTCCCAGTGTGGTGGCCTCCTTGGTTCCCGACAGACTGTGTAAGCACGTTTACGATCCCGAACTCCATTTTGGAAGTGCACCTCAGGCATGCAACGAGAAGATGTCCAGCGCAATTTTGTATGCATCTCAGGGCAAATTCACAGAGGCCTATCAGGAGCTTGGTAGAGCTGCACATTATTTGATGGATGTCTGCAATCCATATCACTCCAATTTAGCAAATACAGACAAAATAAAACACGATTTCTATGAAAGGTATGTTGAAGACAAAATAGGAGAGTGGAATCTCGCCCTTGAAGCATCTCAGGCTCCAAAAATACCAGTGACCAATCCCAAAGATGCAGTTAAAAGTCTACGAGAAGGTTTTGAAACAGGTAACCATTGAACTCGTTAGGAAAACTGCTGGATACACAAAAGGACTGATAGAATACTTCCAGAATAATCCTGACTGGTAAATGAGATTATATTTTTTGTATATTTTTTAATTATGGAGGTGCAACCATGAACCAGAAACTGAAAACCCTTCTAAAGCTCCTTCTGATTCTAACTGTCTTTTCCCGAAATTATTTCCCACTTCAACAAACCCCTGTGTGAAACTCG
>CBEUCM010000074.1:0-5290 GCA_965541645.1 uncultured Archaeoglobaceae archaeon
CTTTCCAAAGCTCTTCGCAAAGTGGGTTCTGTTACTCTTCCTTAGCATCTTTCTGCTGATTCAACTGAAAAGGATTCTACTACCAAAAAATTAGGTTAAAATCTTAGCTATTTTTTCAAAATCGAGCCATTCTGGGACTGGGTCAAAGTTCCTGCCAACCGTTTCCATGTAGTGCTTTATTAGTTCATCAGGAGTATATTTCCTATAGATCTCCGAAACATTCAAAGCCTTCTTTCTGCCTGCTTTTACCTCGATTCCGAGACTTTCAAGAACTTCTTTTAATCTCCTTGACTCCTCAATAGCCTTCTTAAGTTCAGCTTCGTCATGTCCCATTATCGCAATCCTTCTCAAGTCGTCAATGCCGTAATCCGTCCAGTATTTGGTTGCAAAGTTTCTTAACTGGTTCATCTTTACCTTTGCATTAACCTCTGTTTTTATTTTCCTGTAACTGCTTTCACTGAAGGGTTTTTCAGGATAAAGCTCAATCAAAAGTTCGAGGAACGGTTTAATCTTTGGATGGATCGGTATTGGCCTCTCTGCTTTGGTTTTTGTGGCTTTAGCTGGGATGATATAATACCCTGCTTTCATCCCCTTCTCGATCCAAGCGGATTCCGTTCTGTCTATTTCCCTTGGTCTTTTGCCAGTCGTTATGCCGTACAGTATGGTCACGAGATTTCTGAAATATTTCTTAGCAGTGTTTTTGTTACTGGCGTTCAGAATTGCCTCATAATATATTTTCAGGTCTTCCTCGATGTCTCTCCAGCTTATTGCAGCCTTCTCTCCTTCTTCTGCAAAGGTCTTCTTAATCTTTGGACTTCTGTAGCTTAGACTGTCGGCCCATCCCTTCAAAATCGGGTCGGTCCACTTGTTGGCCCAGTAGTTCAGAAAATCTTTGACGTATCTCAGCGGTGTTGAGGACGTAAGGGTGTTTACATACTGGTTGAATTGTATTATTGAATCGTAGTCGATTTCAGCATATATTTTCTCAATGGTCTTTCTTTTTCCAAGCTTCACCTTCACGTTGTGCCCAAAATCTCTTAAGAACTGTGCAACTTTGTTTTTTATCCCCCTGACTGTCTCCTCTGCTGTATGACTCTTGGCGTTTCTGATGAATTCGTAAATTTCTTTCTCTGTAAATATATATTTATGCTCATCTTTTTTGTAAGTGCTTTGATTTTCGATTGCAGCTCTTAATGATTCGTAATCACCAGGTCGCGGGTTCAAATCCCGCCGGCGGCTTTTGGGTCAAATTTTAAAACCCTCTCTTCAACTACTTCCAATGAGTGAGGCAAAAAGACTTTCCCAGATTTCAACGTCAATGATACGGAGAATGTTTGAAATTGTAGAGAAGGCAAAGAGGGAGGGCAAAGAAATCGTAAGCCTAACCATAGGCGAACCGGATTTTGACACACCCATAGAGGTTATCGAGAAAGCCTGTGCGGCGATGAAAGCTGGCTACACACATTACACATCCAACTTTGGTATTGACGAGTTCAGAGAAATTATTGCAGAAAATTATGGTGTCGAGGCCAAAAACGTTATGATCACAGCCGGAGGCAGTGAAGCTCTGATCAACGCATCCCTTGCCTTCATAGAGGAGGGGAGCAGGGTGATCATCCCAACTCCAAACTTCCTCAGCTACTTCACGTATGCGAAGATGTGTAATGCTAAGATAGAGCAGATAAAAACTCACGATAATGGCTTTCAGCTCAACCCGGATGATCTGGCCGAGGTTATGGGCAAGGATGTGAGTGTCATCTTTCTCAACTCTCCGAACAACCCAACTGGGGCTGTTATGGACAGAAAAAGTGCTAAGGCGGTGGTGGAGATAGCTGCAGACTACAATGCGATCGTGATAAGCGACGAGATATACGACAGGATATACTACGATGCCAAACCAGCATCTCTCGCAGGTTACGAGAATGTCATCTGCGTAAACGGCTTTTCAAAATCTCTGGCCATGACTGGCTGGAGAGTCGGCTTTACGATCGCAGAAGAGGAGCTTATGGATTCGATGCTCAAGGTTCACCAAGTCAATGGGGTGTGTGCTCCAGCCTTCGCCCAGAAAGCTGTTGCAGAGGTTATGGCTGAGGGAGTTTTTGATGAAGTTGTGGCGAAGATGGTTTCAGAGTTTAGAAGGAGAAGGGACTATGTTTATTCCGAGCTAAGTAAGATCTACGATGTTGTGAAACCTGAAGGTGCCTTCTACATCTTTGTAAATGTTGGGGAAGACTGCATGCACTACTCGGAAAAACTGCTTGACTATGGTGTCGCCGTAACCCCAGGACTGCCCTTTGGTGATGGAAATGAGAGCTATGTGAGAATCAGCTACGCCAACTCGATGGAGAACCTGAAAAAGGCGATGGCGGGAATAAAGAGGTACCATGAGGATAAGGAATCTTAAAGAAAGTGATGTTAGGGATGCCGTTAGGATCCTAATTCTATCTTTTGATCGGGAACTCAACAGCGTCTTTAAGGACATTGAGCTTGCAAGGGAGATCTTTTTCAAATTCTTTTCTACATATCAGGATGGCTGTATTGTTGCCGAAGCTGAGAGGATAGTTGGTTTTGCATCTCTCTCTGTAAAAAAGACTCCCCTTTCGTCCTTTTTGAGATCGGAAATGGGGTTTGTCAAGGGTTTGAAGACATCCCTTCTGCTTAGCTACCTCTGCCCCAAGCCGAAAAAGGGGGAGGGTGTCGTCAACTTCATTGCCGTCTCTCCGCTCAGGAGGAACAGTGGCATAGGCTCTGCTTTACTTGGGGAGATAATCAGCAGGGCACAAAATCACGGGTTAAGGTGCATTAAATGCTATGTCTCCGTCGCAAACGATGCTGGAATAGGGCTGCTGACCAAATACGGATTTGTGATAGAGAAAATGATTGACAACAGCTTTGCAGAGAGGAACTTTGGCCAGAGGCAATGGTATCTGATGAAGCTCAATCTGGATAACCATTAGATCCCAAGCCTCCCAAGTACCCTGCTCGAAATTGACAAAGAGTAGGGCCTTATCAGCTCCTCGATCCTGCAGTTTGACACGACCTCAATGTCTCCCTCCGCCAGCCCCATCGCATCCATTGCCAGCCTTATGTGCTCCACCTCCATCGGATTGAAGCCCATGAGCTTTGCTGCAACGTAGTCTGCAGCCACCACGTTATCGCTTGCAACCATAACTCCATGTCTGACGGGCCTTGATCTCATCTCAGACTGCTCACCACCAATTACACCATCAACTATCACCAAGGATGGCTTGAAAACTCTCAAAAGATCCACGAGCTTCTGGTGAATGTTGCGGTGCATGTATATCGCTGGCTTTTTCAGAAAGCCCATGTTGTTCTTTATACCCACAGTTACCGTTGTTAGGTGATGCACCTTCATTTTTGGAACGCTGATGTATCCCTCAGCAGCTCTGATGGCAGTCTCTGCCACCTTTACCGTCCTTAGCGCTTTTCCATTCACGTTTATTTCAGTGAATCCGTCTTCGTTCAGATTTATGCATTCTGCATAGCTTCTCAGACCAAACTCGTCAAAGCACCTGTCTGCAGACTTTCTGTAAAATCCACCCTCAATTACGGTCAGTTCAATACCATCCTCCCTTGCTCTTCTGAGAATCGCCTTGACAACATCCGGATGGGTGATGCAACCTTTCTCCACCCTGTCATGCTTGAGGAAGTTTGGTTTCAGGTAATCTGCCTCGAACTCGAAGTTCTCAAACACTCTGTCTATAAATCTATCAACTTTTCTGTAGCTATCAACCTTCTCAACGAGCACCCTTGCTCCCTCTTTCATCCTTTGCTACTTGGGCGTTTGGGGTATAACACCTTTTCCAAAACACATATTTGGCAGGTGCACCACTCGCAGCGTGAATCTCGGAATAATTTACAGCGGTGAGTTCGGCAGGAGGTTCGTTTGCAACCTTGCCTATCCCTACCTCTGCCCTACTTTCGGAGCCTGCGGAATTGACGGATGTGATTTCTGCAAGCAGTACAATCACTCGTCCAGCATTGTTTATGTTAAGGAGCTACCCGAGCCCCAGGAGCTTGGACTTTACATTGAAGAACCGGAGAACTACATCGATCAGTTTAGCTGCGATGTGCTTGTTGCAATAAACGTCCATCCGGACATTCTCGTTTCCATTCCGGAGATTGGACAGTTCGAGGCCCTCATAGTTCCTGCATGCAATCAGAACTGGTGCCTCCCTGGACTGAGGAAGCAGCTGAGCCAGAAGTGTAAGGAACTCGGGATAGAGTTTGCAGCACCCAAACCCTTCTGCTCACTCCTCCCCGAGGGCAGGTACATATCCGGTTTTTGCAGGGAGTTCTCCATTGGACGCCCTGAGTTCCGTGTTGATGTGGATGGAGAGGTTTTGCGAAAAGTGGAGGTAATCAGAAGCGATCCCTGCGGTTCGGCTTACTACGTTGCCAGGAGAATGGTTGGGTATGTTGTGGAGGATAGGAGGGAATTCTGGAAAGAAATACACCAGCATCAGTGCGCCTATCCGTGCATGGCCAGCATGGAGAGGGATGTTGAGCTTGGCGAAGCCCCCTTTCATCTTGCGGGATACATAATGGTTTATCAGCTCAGCACCGCTGCAGGAATCGATGCAGAAGAATTTGTCCCGGAACACTTCAGGGAAATCGTCGTCAGGATACGTTAGGGCTGGCGATAACCCTTTTAGCCTCTCTCCAACTTTTTAGGTCACGCAGCAGTATTCTAAAATCATCTTTGAACTCCCTTGCCAGCCCGTATATTCTGGCCAGTTTCAGCAGCTCCACAAATTTCTCGAATTCCATCTCGTACACTTTTCTGTAGTACCTGTCTATCTCCATCGCCCGTCTCACTCTGTTAAGAGATGGCATTACAGAAATCTTGTGTTATTGCATATTTAAATATTACTAATTTGTCCTACTTGAAAGGGAGTTCAAAAAATTTGTTTAATCGCTTGGTTATGGGTAGAGGGATACTGGCTTCTGCATATCTTTTTATTAGTGGTTAATATTGTTCTAACTTAATTTTAGTTGGTGATGGATGGTTGGAGATGTGGGGAGCTTTTTGCTATACAAGAGTTGGGTGGGGTGTAACAAGGGGTAGGAGGTTGTAGGTTGGAGATATGAGTTAGTGGAGGTTGATGTGGATGTGGATTTGTTTGGTGGATGTTTTTAAAAGTGAGTGGGTGAGTTAGGTATGCGAGCATGATGATGGGATTGAAAGGCGTTAGGCTTATATTTTGATTTGCAGAGGGAGTTGGGAGAGGGTAAGATTCAAAGGCTCCTGAAAATGGAGATTGAAAGA
>CBEUCM010000075.1:0-5243 GCA_965541645.1 uncultured Archaeoglobaceae archaeon
TCCCGCCCTCGGCATACTTCAGGATGTATTCACCCCATCATCGTCCGCTCGATTTCCTTCTCAACGATGTACCTCTCAACAAGCTTCGAAACCGCAGATCTGAGGTGTTTGTGAGCTGTGCTCTTCGCAATACCAAGGGCGACAGCGATGTCCTTCATAGTAACCTCCCTCTTCCCCGAAAAGTATCCCATATCGTAGGCTGCCCTCAAAACCTTCCTTTGCGTCTCCGTCAGCCTCACCTTCCTCTCGCCGACACTCTTTATTTCAATCAGCCTCCACTCTCCAACCAGATCCAAATTGGCATAGGCCTTGGGAAGGTAGGAGGTACTGGGTACAATGATCTCATAGATCTTACTTCCATTCTCTATCAAAATGGGTGGTTTTATGAAACAGTATGAATCCTCAAAGGCCCTTATGCCAGTGGTGTCACTGACAACAGCTATAAAACTCGCCCCCATTGGTGTTTTTTCGAGAACCTGTATGAACTTCGTGTTTGGATGTTTTTCCACCTCTTTTATATATTCTGTCACATCATCACCCTCAACAGTTTTAACGAGGAATAACGCATCTTCATCGTTTAGAAGGATGTACGATATGATCTCAGCCTTTACACGCCTTTTTCTGGTCGCAACAGCGAGAGAACATCTGTGCTGATCGACTCTCACCTTAAGAAGGTACATGTACTATGTTGTTTTCATTACTCATATATCTTTCCTCGATTTGTATATTTTATTTTAAAATGTATAAAATAGTTTATTTTTAAAACAGGTAAGGTTTAAATAGCGCATTTGCCGGAATTGCAACATGGCGAGATTTCCGGAAGCTGAAGCAAGACTGTTCAACGTCAAGATATGCATGAGGTGCAACGCCAGAAATCCGTGGAAGGCCAAGGTGTGCAGGAAGTGCGGGTACAAGGGACTCAGACCGAAGTCGAAGGAGAGGAAGGGTAGATAACTACTTTTTTGTGGTATCAACATTAGTTTTTATCTCAGTCTTAAAATTTAGGCTTTCTCAGAGATTTACCAAACTGATTTCTTCCTTAGAGAGAAAATTTTTAATAAAACTCTCTCTGGTAGGTTCTCCAGAAAGCCGCACTTGAGGGAGTCCTACCCGAAGAAAATATACCTCTGCGACACAGGCTTAACAAAGCTTTTCAGAGTTTCGGAGGATAAGGGAAAGCTGATGGAGAACATTGTTTTTCTGGAGCTTTTGAGATGGAGAAATCGGAAGCCGACCATGGAGGTGTTTTACTGGAGAGATTACCAGCGCAGAGAAGTTGATTTTGTAATAAAGGAAGGGCATGGAACAAAGCAGCTGATTCAGATAACCTACGAGCTAACTCCAGAGAATGAGAGAAGAGAGATTGGGAATTTATTGAGGGCCTCTGAGGAACTTGGATGTGAGAGCCTGGCGGTGATAACATGGGATCAGAGTGACACGATGAAGAAGAACGGAAAGGAGATAAAAATACTCCAACTCTGGAAGTGGCTGATAAATCCTGAGCTTTAGGGTTCTACGAGGCTGTTTATACCTTACTATAACCAGTTGAGGTTTTGTTTGTGTTAGGTTCTATGGGCAAAGGAAAAAATATCAAAATAATTTTTCTATATTTTGAATCAGAATGAAATTTATTATATCCGATCTAACCAAACATTAGAGTGCAGACTTGCTGGGGCGGAGAGAAGTTTAGTCCTCAACTTTTCTAAGAAATTTGCTCATATTCTTCCAGTGTCCACCCATCCAGTAGAGTTTTCTGCACTTCTCACAGTACCACAGCTCGAAGTCGAGCATGTCCTCAGACAGCCCTTCTTTACGGATAACCTCCAAGGCCTCTTCAAGGCTCGGCTTCCGGAGTTTTGTGTTACAGATGCTGCACCGGTCCATTACAAGCTGAAATTTAACCCCCAAGCGTTTCAGCTCCTTCATCTGCTCAGCTACACTGTTGGATTTAACCAAAAAAGCTTTTCTACCAGATTTAACGCATTTCCTGTAAAGTTCTCTGTCCTTTGTGACTAAAATCCTGTCAGTCATGTTTTTGAGCATGAACTCATCCTCATCCCCTGCCACGCTAACATCCGCAATGCTTACAGTATCATACCCAGAAATTCTGAGCCAGGTGGTTAGCTTTCCCAGCATCCTGTCCGTCAGGAACTTCATCTCCACCATCTTGGGTCCTTCCTTTCCATCAGAACCTCGTAAATCCTGCCAGCCACCTCTGTTTCAAAGCTCAGGTTCTTTGCAAAGTCGATGGCATACTCAGACTGGTTCATGTACTCCACAGCCTGAAAGGCGAGTTCAAGCCTGTCCGCATCTCTAACGTACGCCTCAACATCTGAGAAGTCGGGTGTGATGCCAAGCTGCGAAAACTGCTCCTCAACAGCTTTTTTCTCATCAGCATTCACGTACCTTCTCGCAATTTTGTGGATGTCCATCGTCCTTGCCTCATGTAGATCGTGAAACAGTGCTGCAACCGCCGCTCTGCATGCCACATCCATACTCTCCCCGCTTTTGATGGCGAGGATGAAAGCGATCACAGCACTTCTGAAGCTGTGCTCAGCTACACTCTCCGGAAGCTTTATTCCGAGTTTCATCCATCCAGATCTTGGTACGAGCTTTAGCGATCCTGCTTCGTGTATGAACCTGACAAGTTCTTCCATACCCTATTAAATATCAGACGTCCAATAAAGTTTATGAAGAAGTGGAGGTTTTTGGGGATCGACGACAGCTTTGATGACAGGAGATGCTGTCTCGTTGGCTGTGTCGTTTGTAGCGGATACGTTGAGGGGTTCATGTACTCGGAGATAGCGGTTGATGGTCTTGACGCAACAGACAAGATAATCTCGATGATCCTGCGATCAAAGTTCAGAAACCAGATAAAGTGCATATTCATGCCCGGCATAACCTTCGGAGGGTTTAACATTGCCGACATACAGGAAGTGTATGCAAAAACCGGTATTCCGGTTGTTGTGGTCATGAGAAGAGAACCACGAATGGATGAGTTTTTCTCAGCTATGGAGAACGTCGATAATACGGAGGTGAGAAAGAGAATTGTCGAAAAGGCGGGAGAGATATACAAACTGGGCTCACTCTACCTGCAGCTTGCTGGGATTGAGCTGGAAAAGGCTGAGGAGTTCCTCAGGGCAGCAACCGTAAAGGGGAACATCCCCGAAGCTGTCAGGGTGGCTCACCTTGCAGCGTCTGCGATTATCCACGGTGAATCAAGAGGAAAGATTTAAATATATATGCTGAAATATGTGTTGATACCATGCAGCCGGAGCAGATAGCAGAGATTCTTACGAACCAGCCTGTAGTCCTCGGATCCCTTGTAGCGGTTGGGTTGATAATGTGCTTTGTCGGATACAGAATTTTCAACCTGTATTCTGCTGCTATGGGGTTCCTTGTTGGGCTGCTGGCCGGAATATACTTTGTGATGAACTTCTTTGGAGAGTACCCGCTTGCGGTTATCCTGATTACAGCGGTAGCAACTGCGGTGGTTTTTGGCCTTGTCTATGAGATCGGACTCGTTATAACCGGAGCAGCCTTTGGGTACTTTGTTGGCCTGTACGTTCTCCCGCACTACACAATCTACGCTTACGTCCTGGCTCTTCTGTTCGGGCTGGTCAACCTGTTTTTGGAGAGAGCTGTTACAGTTATAATCACCACTGTCATAGGGGCGTCCTTCATAACACTCGCAACTTTCATGGGTATTAGCGGCATGCACATTTACGATGTACTCGGTGACCCGAGGGGAACGTTTGATGCGCTGTTCTCCAACGTGTTTATGCTGCTGCTCTGGTTGAGCCTTTTCATCACGGGAATCATAACGCAGCTTGCCGTTTATAAGGGTGAGAGGGAAGAGAAGGAGGCGTAACTGTTTTTTTACCTACCTCCAAGTCTGGCATGTGATAGTGATTGATGGAAGCTATGGAGAAGGAGGAGGGCAGATTCTGAGGACCGCAATAGCCCTGTCCTGTGTGACAGGAGAGGCTGTTAGAATACACAGCATAAGGGCCAACAGACCAAAGCCTGGCCTGGCTGCACAGCATCTCAAGGGGATAGAGGCTGCGAAGATAATAACAAATGCCAAGGTTGAAGGTCTCAGATTGGGTTCCACAGAGGTTGTATTCAGGCCCGGCAGCATAAGAGGCGGGAACTACAGGATAGATATTGGGACTGCGGGCAGCATCACTTTGCTTCTGCAAACGGTCCTTTTACCACTAACCATCGCAGACAGGGAAAGTAGCCTGGAGATAAAGGGTGGGACAGATGTTGCGTGGTCCCCACCGGTTGACTACTTCAAGAACGTCACGCTGAAAGCCCTGGAGGAGCTGGGAGTTAAGTACAAATTCGAACTTCTGAAAAGGGGGTACTACCCCAAGGGTGGAGGGGCTGTAAGGCTTGAAATTTCACCCTCAGAGCTTAAAGGCAAGAAGTTTAAGGTTGCAGATGGGGAAATTAGCGGAATAAGTCACTGTCAGAATTTACCTGCCCACGTTGCGGAAAGGCAGGCGAGGGCGGCTGAGGATTACCTCGTCGAGAGAGGATTGAGGGCGAGCATTGAGGTGGAGGTCCTCAAGGGATATTCGACGGGGAGCGGGATCACCCTGTGGAGCGGTTACAAGGGTGGGAGTGCCTTGGGTGAGCGGGGGAAGAGGGCGGAGGTAGTTGGCAGGGAGGCTGCTGAAAACCTTTACGTAGAGATGCAGCATCCAGCTGCTTTTGACTGCCATCTCGCCGATCAGGTCATGCCCTTTGCCGCTGTAGCAGCCGGGAGGACTGAGTACACCACATCCAAGGTTACAGAGCATCAGATAAGCAACGCCTACGTGATTAACAAGTTCTTTGAGAACGCAGTGAAGATAGACAGGAAAAATGGGACAATTCAGATCAACTGACCACTGACCAACTATAGCATACCCTTTTCCTTCCAGAATTCGTAATCCGCCTTCAGCAGATGACCGTAGTTCTTTATAAGCGTTAAAAGCTGCTCCTTAAGCTCCATATCCTCCTCAGTTGTCTCTCCTGCAAGTTTTTGCTCGAAGGCGTTTGCTATTCTCCCACCAAGTTCTCTGGCCTTCTTGACGTGGTCATCGCCAACATCTCCCGGGGTCACACCGAATCCGATTGCATAACCGACGGGCAAAACTCCCCAGGCCTTTAGCACTCTGTTGAGATACTCTGCAACATCCTCTGCCCTTCCGACGCCAGCGTAAACAACTATCGACCCACCATATTTACCAGTG
>CBEUCM010000076.1:0-4951 GCA_965541645.1 uncultured Archaeoglobaceae archaeon
GCGACCTGGTGATTACGAATCACCCGCTCTGCCAGCTAAGCCACGGCGGCTCTTCAGGCTATTTTCCCCACGTTTAAAAAATTTTGCTAATCCATGCTTCCAGCCTTCCTAAGTCTCTCAACCCCCTTCAACCTGTCCACAATTTCGGCAACGGCCTTTGGAACCAGATCCCTCCAGTTTCCCCCTTCCAGCATCAGTTTTCTTATGTAGCTCCCCCTGTACTTCTCCCTGCTGAACTCTGGCGGACTTACAACTTCAAGTCCGGCATCCCTGAAAACCTGAGCGATCACCGGGTTTCTGGTGATTATCGCACTGACGTGCGGGACAAGATTGATTATGTATAGAGCATGTCCAACGTAAACGCTCATTGTTGGCACTGTTGCAGTGATTATCCTGCCCAGATCCACACCCTCGCTCTTCAGAGCTTCTCTCATCATCCAGATTCTCTCTCCTGCCGTGAATGGGTTAAGGAGTGTGTGACTCTCATCGGCCATGCCTACGAGCAAAACAAGCTCATCAAAGTCTTCGAGAGCCCATTTTACAACACTCAGATGCCCGTGATGGAAGGGCTGAAACCTCCCAAATATCAGCGCCCTTTTTTGCATGGTATAATTAAAAATTGTGAAGTTAATTAGCCTTTCTGGCTGGCCTTATTGCATTGTTGGGACATATACGGGCACAAACACCGCAGCCAACGCAGAGTGCCTGATCGATTGACACCTTCTCCCCGTCATATATCAGTGCGGGGCAGGCAAAGGTGTTTATACACTCCATGCAGAGCGTGCAATCATTCGTGACCGTGAAGGGTACTATTCCCTTGCCTTCCCTCCTTCTGGCCCTCGTCCATAGAATCGCACAGGGATGTCTTGCAATCACTACCGCAACACCCCTATGTTCTACAGCCCTCTTCAGGGTGTCGATCATCTTTCGAACGTTGTAGGGATTGACGACTTCAACAAACTCCACCCCACATCCCCTGGCGATGTCCTCGATCTTCACGGCCTTTGCTGGCTCTCCACATCCCCTCACCCCAGTGCCGGGGTGGGGCTGATGTCCCGTCATACCAGTGGTTGAGTTGTCCAGAACTACGAGAACAAAATCAGCATTGTTGTACACAGCGTTAATCAATGCCGGAATTCCGGCATGGATGAAGGTTGAATCGCCTATGGTTGCTATTATCTTGTCATTGAGAACATGGGCGAGGCCGTTGGATACTCCAACACTTGCACCCATGCAGATTGTTGTATCCACTCCCTCCAAGGGCTTGTTGATTCCCAGAGTATAACAGCCGATATCGCTTGGCAATGCTGCATTTCCCATCTCGTTGACAACCCTCCTTATTGCATAGAAGGATGCCGAGTGCGGGCAGCCCGGGCAAAGCACTGGAGGTCTGGGAGGAGCCTTTGAGGCAATTTCAGACGCTACACTGCTAATTTCATCGTAGTCTCTGCTCGGTTTAATACCCAAAGCCTTTGCCAGTCCAACCTCAACTCTTGAGATGTTGTACTCGTAGTTCATGGGCATGTATCCGTTCATCTTGCCGTAAACTTCGGCAATTCCCATCGCCCTTACGTGAAGCTCTACAAACGGATCTACCTCCTCTACAACAATAACTCTCTTCATCTGCGACACAAAATCCTCAATCAGCCTTTCGGGCATCGGATGCATGGAGGACAGCTTCAGAATTGGGAGGTTAACGCCAAGGTTTTCCATCGCTTCCTTGGCGTAGGCGTAGCTCAAACCACAGGCTATAATTCCTGTATCACCATCTCCCTCCTCTATCCAGTTCATCTTCGCCCTGTTGAAGTACTCCTCTATCTTCTTTAGCTTCTCCAGCAGAACTGGCTTTAGCCTTCTCGCGTGGGCTGGAAGCACGACATCGGTTTCTGGATGCTTCTGCCATCCCACCTTTTCGAGCTTCTTCTCAGGAATTTTTCCCAGCTCGACAATTCCACTCGCATGGCTCAGCCTGGTGTATGTCCTGAAAATCATCGGAAGTCCGAACTTCTCGGACAGCTCAAAGGACAGCTTTGCCAGATCCTTCGCTTCCTGCACACTTGATGGTTCGATGACGGGCAACTTTGCTGCCTTACCGTACCATCTGTTGTCCTGCTCGTTCTGGCTGCTGTGCATTGAGGGATCATCAGCAGTGACGAGAACGAACGCTCCTCTCGCACCAACGTAGGCAAAGCTGAAAAGGGCATCGGCAGCTACATTAACTCCAACGTGCTTCATCGTCACCATCGCCTTTTTTCCAGCAAGGGATGCACCGATGCCAACCTCAAATGCGACCTTTTCGTTGGAAGAGTACTCCATGTAAAAGTCCATCTTTCCCTTAAGAATTCTGCAAGCATCGCTGAGCGTGTCGGCAATTTCGGATGACGGTGTGCCGGGATAAGCTGCAAAGACATCTATTCCAGCTTCAATTGCCCCTCTGGCTATGGCTTCGTTGCCGAGAAGAAAGACCCTTTCCCCCTCTGAGTCCTTGACAACATCTTTTAACATGCTTAGCAGACTGGTTGGGAGATTAAAACGTTTGCCCAACTGTTACCGATAACTTAAAATATCTCCCCCATGCCCTCTTAGGAGTCTGTAGGAGTTAGTCCGTAAAGGAGTGGTCACGAGAAAAGTGGCCCGTAGGAGGCCTAAAACCTGGCCGCAGGGACTACGGGGTGGTTGAATGATAGTGGATAAGGATAAACTCGTAAAATCGATAGATGAGGCCCTAAAGAAGGCGAAAGAGAGAAAGTTCGTGGAAACGGTAGAGATGGCAGTGAACCTCAGAAACGTGGACATGAAAAAGCCGGAAAACAGGATCGATGCAGTTGTAGTTCTACCGCATGGTCTGGGCAAGCCAAGAAAGGTGGGAGTTTTTGCAAAAGGTGAAACTGCGCTGAAAGCCAAAGAAGCCGGGGCGGATGTTGTTATAACGCCTGAAGAAATAGATGAACTGGCAAAAAACAAGAGACAGGGCAAGAAGCTTGCCAACAGAATAGACTTTTTCATTGCCGAAGCTCCGCTGATGCCGGAGATTGGCAGGAAGTTGGGTCCAATTCTCGGACCGAGAGGTAAGATTCCACAGCCGATACCACCGCTGTCCGATCCCAAACCCTTCATCGAGAGGCTCAGAAAGTCCGTAAAGATAAGGACGAGGGACAAGCAGACCTTCCACGCCCCAATAGGTACAAGAAACATGGACGTCAATGAACTTGCAGACAACGCCCTTGAGATACTCAGGGTTGTGGAGAACAAGTACGACAACCCCAACCAGGTTGTTAAGTCGGTGTATGTTAAAACGACGATGGGACCTGCAGTGAGGGTGGTGTAAATGGCGGCAGTAAGGGGATCGCCACCAAAATGGAAGGTTCAGACCGTCGAGAACATCAAGAAGCTCATCTCGTCCCATCCTGTCGTAGCCCTTGTAAGCTTCAGAAATGTCCCAGCCCAGCAGATGCAGAAAATAAGAAGAGACTTCAGGGGCAAATACGAAATCAAGGTTGTAAAGAACACTTTGCTTGAAAGAGCCCTCGATGCCCTCGGTGGAGATTACGTTAAACTGAAGGAGTACCTTGGTGATCAAATCGCGATAATCGCTGCCGATGAGAATCCGTTTAAGCTCTACAAGAAGATTGAGGAGACGAAAATACCCTCTCCCCTCAAGCCAAATCAAATATCACCGATTGATGTTGTTGTTGAGGCGGGTCCAACTCCAATTCCACCGGGTCCAATGATGGCAGAGCTGCAGATGGCAGGTTTGCCGGTGGCCATCGAGAAGGGAAAGGTGGTTGTAAAGGCTACAACAACCGTTGTTAAGGCTGGGGAACCGGTAAAGCCGGAGGTTGCAAGAGCCCTTGAAAGACTGGACGTGAAGCCAATCAAAATTGGTCTCGATGTGAGGGCTGTTTACGACTCAGGAGTAATCCTGACGCCGGACGTGCTGGCCATAGACACTGAGAAGGTTCTGGAGGACTTCCAGAATGCCTATCAGATGGCCCTGAATCTGGCGGTTAACGCAGCCTACGTTACAGAAGAGACGGCCGAAATCCTGATAATAAAGGCCTTCAACGATGCACGCAACCTTGCCATCAATGCAGGCATATTTGCGAAGGACATCATGGGCGATCTGATTGCCAAGGCCCATGCGGAGATGCTGTCCCTTGCGTCAATTCTCCCTGAGGAGGCCATTGATGACGAGCTGAAATCAATGCTCTCAGCAACAGCTGTTCAGGCTGCTCCTCCAGCTGAAGAGGTTAAAGAGGAAGTGAAAGAGGAAGAGGAGAAGGAGGAGGGAGAGGAGGAAGAAAAAGAGGAAGAAGCGATTGAAGGTTTGGGAGCCTTGTTTGGTTAAGAAGGAGGTGTTGGGATATGGAGTATGTGTATGCGGCTCTCCTGCTGCATTCTGCTGGAAAGGAGATAACAGAGGAAAATGTCAAAGCCGTACTTGAGGCTGCGGGTGTGGAAGTCGATGAGGCCAGAGTTAAGGCTCTTGTTGCCGCACTGGAAGGTGTCAACATCGACGAGGCAATCCAGAAGGCAGCTGTACCGGTTGCTGCAGCACCAGCGGCAGCTCCAGCAGCTGCACCGGCAGCAGAGGCAGTAGAGGAGGCAAAAGAGGAGAAAGAAGAGGAAGAAGAGGAGGTCAAAGAGGAGGAGGCAATCGAGGGGCTTGGTGCCCTCTTCGGTTAACATTTCTTTCGAAACACATCAATTTTAAATTTTTAAACATGCGTTTTTGTTTGTATTTTACACTTCTTTCAACTTCGATGTGGTTGCTCAAGTTATCTTCATTTCATGTGCGCACCATCCTGGAAACATGTGGGGCTAAAAATAATGTTCTGAGCGAAGTTCGATAGAAAAGTATATATATACCTAATACTAAATTTTGGAAGAAAAAAGAGTAGGAGGTGTGTTGGATGGCTGAGTTGCCGATGGCACCGGTTGACAGATTGAT
>CBEUCM010000077.1:0-4218 GCA_965541645.1 uncultured Archaeoglobaceae archaeon
ATAGTTGTGGTGATGAAACAATGAAGGTATGGGTAGAAGTCCCGGAGTTTTGGGGCGAACTGCTTGAAAGGGCTGCAAGGATGGAGGGATGGAGCAAAAGGACGGATTATTTAAGAGAACTCATCAAAAACGACCTGAAAGCAAAGGGCTTGCTTGGAAAGCCAGGAAATGGAGACAAAGAGGTTGTGGTGGGGGTCTGAAGATGCTACAGCCGGTCGTAAACCCTCTCTCGTTTATCGATCCTCAGAATTCGAACTTCATTACCTCTAATGGAGTAAATGACTCTGTAATCGCCGATGCCGATACGGTAAGTGGCGTCCCTACCTTTGATTTTCTTATACGGCAAGGCAAAAGGATTTTCAGAAAGGAGCTTGAGCTTTTTCACAATTCTATTCCTTGTTGTTGCATCCAGCCTACCGAGAAACTTCTTTGCTTGTCTGCTGAGAAAAATCTCGAATGTCATTCGAGTGGGAACTTCTCTCCTCTTTCCATCTCAGCCTCGATTTCGTCGAGTTCCTTCAGCTCCTTTTTGCTCAGCTCCTCGAAGCCCATGAAGTTGTCCAGCTTGCTGTTGATGATCTCCAGTTGCTTCTCGATTCTTTGCAGATGTTCGAGAATTGCATTTTCCTGCATGGTTAATGATTTGTTCCCAGAAGTTGATAAAAATTACCTTTGGTATTCTTCAATCTCCTCAAGCTTCTGCAGGACAAACCTGCCAAAGTCTGTGAGGATGTATGCTTTGGAGCCTTTTGGTGAGTCCTTGAGCAAAATAGGTTCGACCAATCCCAACTCGATAAATTCGTTCATACGATTGGTCAGAGATTTGTTATCTCCCTTAGCAACTTCACGCAACTCGCTCCATCTTTTGGGAACTTTGAGTGCTTTAAGCAATTCCAGCCCTTTAGCTTTAGCCACAGATTCTAAAATGTCTCTTAGTTGCACCTCTTGGTTATTCATTGCACCAAAGGTAGCGTTGAATCTTCAAAAGTTTTTGGAGAAATATAGAACTTTTGATATGTTTTTTGCACTAAAAAGATACATTTGGAAACCTTTAAATATTAGGTGCAATTTAGAACCTATTAGAGCAAAATGTATATTTGAGGTGGGAGCATGAAAGTCTGTTCAGATGTGCCAGAAATGTGGGAGGAGCCGATAAGGAAAGCCATGCGCATAGAGGGCTGGGACACAGTTTCTGCCTACGTCAGAGACCTTATCAGAGAGGACTTGAAGAGAAAGGGACTGCTCGGCGCCAAATCAGTTCTGATCGACAGCGATGGAGACTGCGAGATTTTGAGCGACGCGGAGGTGCTGTGATGTCACAGGTATTCCAAAAACTCCTCAACTGTCATGTCGGCATCCCTAATCAGAGCCCTCAGCAACCCCTTCTTAAGCTCTCTGTGCAAAGGAATGGAGAGGGTGACGGGCGAACCTTCCTTACGCAGGATAACGTGACTTCCAACAATCCTATCAACTCGCCAGCCTGCCTTAACGAAGGCCTTAACAGCTTTCTCGCCAGAAATGACAGGAAGCTTTGCCATTCAGACCACGACTTCAACAACTCTGCCCTTCTCCCTGAGCTGCTTCATTCTCTCCTCAGCCAGAGATTCGAGGCAGCCGATTATGGCCTCTTTAATGTTCTCCAGAGCTTCTTCGATGGTCTCACCCTGAGAGTGGCAGCCGGGCAGGGCCGGGCAGCTCACGATGTAGCCACCCTCTTCAGCTTCCTGAATGATGACCTTGAACTTCATGGTATTCTGTTGGTTGATGTTATAGAAAAGGGTTACTGCTGGCTGTATCTCTCAATCTCTTCAAGCTTCTGCAGGACAAATCTGCCAAAATCCGTTAAAACATACGCTTTGGAGCCTTTTGGTGAATCTTCAAGGAGAATTGGCTTTACAAGTCCGAGTTTGATAAACTCATCAATTCTCCGACTTACGGAGTTCTTGTCACCTTTTGCGATTCTTTCAAGCTCTATCCAAGTCTTTGGCTCATTAAGTGAGCGAAACAAAACCAAACCTTTTGCTTTGCCGAGGGATGCAAGTATGTTCTCTAAGTTTGACATTAAATCCTCTGTTCGGGCAAAGATACATTTGTTTTGGGTTGAGAATTGTTATTTTGTAATCGAACACAAACAAAGTAACAAATCAGAAACATTTAAATACATGTGTATGAAATTAGATACAAAGTTTGGAGGTTAGAACATGAAAGTCTGTTCAGATGTGCCGGAAATGTAGGAGGAGCTGATAAGGAAAGCAATGCGAATAGAAGGCTGGGACACTGTTTCTGCCTACATCAGAGACCTTATCAGAGAGGATCTGAAGAGAAAGGGTTTGCTTGGTGTGAAGCCGGAGAACGGCAGGGAGGAGAAAGAGGCTGTTGTGGTGGAGGGCTGAAAATGGTTCATCCATTACGCATTTTCGCCTGCTACGCCTGCAACGACAGCAGCCGTGTGTACTCATCGCCCCCAACTGCGACGGGCGAGTGATTCCAGTCTGTCCGTTTGGTCTGGATGCCAAGATGAGGGAGGCGGTTGTGGAGGGATGAATATGGTGATGTGCCTGATTGATGCAAGCGAGTGGTGCATGGCCAATTGTAAAGGCAAGGACGAGAATGATCAGTGCATACTCTTTCTCGAAGATCCTGAGAGGTTTATCAGGCACAAATCAGTTTGGGAGGTTGATGCCTGATGCCTGAGTACTATAAGTGTTCTGTTTGTGGTCAGACTGCAGGTATCTACGTTTTGGAAGGCCCTGACGGCATCTATCTCAAGTGTTTTCGATGCGGCTCGACTGATATCATGAGAGTAGATGAGGAGGAGGCTGATTGCCAGATAGTAGAGTACGAGGAATCTGCCTGTTTTAGCTGTAAACATGACATGTGGGTACAGGATTGGGAAGGAGATTGGGATAGGTATTGTGCACGGGCGATCGCAGTGGATTTTGTAAAGACGTGCCCGTGGTGGGAGCCAAGGAGGGATCATAATGGGGTTCATAACCCTCAAAGAGTACGTTGAGCGTCATGAGATAATAATCCTGCAATGTGCCTATTGCGGCAAAAGACTGAGCGAGGACCAAGTGGTCTGGCTGGGCTGCTGTCCTCTTTGCCGGGACTGCCATAAGGCCTTGAGGAAGAGGCCATGAGATGCAGCAACTTTGACCCTTACAGCCCTTACCGTTGCCAGCTCCACAACCCAAGGAGGTGCCGCTATTTTGACCCTGTCAGGGTGGAGTGCTCCCGGCCTTGGGTACGTACACGGGGGAGGGTTAAGCATGCTCGATCTGTTTATTGAGGCTAAAGTGTGCCCGTGCGGTGGAGAGCTTGAGCAGACTGGAGTGGGCTGGAGATGCAGCAGGTGCGGGTGGAGTGTAAAATGCCGAGAGTAGTGTATCCAGAGCTGGGCAAAATGGCGAGAATTCTTGGGCGAGAACTTAACAAAGATCCAGTGGTCTTCAGGAAGACAATACTAAAGAATGTGAAGCATTTAATTGAGAACATCCCACCCGAGGAGCTTGTTTCTATTTTTGAGGAGGATTGATGATGGATTACGACGTTCTCGACCGGTTTTGTGAGGCTGTTGAAGCATTCAGGGAGTGGTGGGAAAAGAACAGAAAGAATGCTCCCCACCGAGATAGCGGTTCAGCCGGTGCAATTCCGGCGGGGAGCAGAAGGAAAGGAGGTGTTAGGTATGGTGGAAGAAGCAGGAAATAAGAAAGATGAGACGGGGAAAAAGGAAGAGAGGAAATGGAAAGAAGAAGCCCATAGAGACTGTGAACTTATTCACAAATAATGGAATGCTGAGCTTCAGTGTTTGGGAGGGAGGATCTATATCCGTTAGGATAAGTAAAAGAGGAGATAACGACGACTACGTGAACGTTTGGCAGGGGAGGATCAGCCCAGTTGATTTCATAAGCCAATTTGGAGAACTAAAAGTGTTGGCAAAGACAGCTCAGGAAGAACTTAAAAAAGTTCTGGGTACGGAGATCTAATTTTAATTTTTTGCATGAAACGGGCTGTCTTTGTCACAACTCCTTTTTTAGACCAAAATATTGAGTTTTTGGGCGAAGACGGCGAAGTTTACGTTTTAAAACTGCTGAGGTTGTTGTAATCCCCTGGTTGAACGCTGTAAACTTTGAGAGAGCGAAGCTTGGACAAATAATAGGAGATAGGGTGCTTACACAACCTTGAACCAAATCTCTTCTCTAACACATCCAATCCACA
>CBEUCM010000078.1:0-3847 GCA_965541645.1 uncultured Archaeoglobaceae archaeon
GGGTCACGGCGTCCCGAACGCCGCAGGATCACCAGGCTACCCCACGGCCCCATGAAATCTGGACAGCTCTTTAAGTATTGATTTGTGGGTTATAAACATCCTCCTGCAGCAGTACCTTGTGATTCCGAGTTCATCCAACGCTTCCTTGGGGCTTTTTCCACTCTGGAGCTTTGCCTTGTACTCCTCATAGAGATGACCTATGATTGCCCCACAGGAAAAACATCTTATGGGAAAATCGCTTGCACTCTCGTCCCTTGGTACATCCATGGTTTCACCTGTACGAGGTCTGCCTCCTCTTCCTCGCTCCTCTTCCTCCCTGTATCTTTGGCAGCTTCCTTCTTACATCGTTGACAAGGAGCATTCTGTCGTATTCCAAGAAGGCCTTTCTGAGTTCCTCATCTCCGCTGTACTCAAGAAGGGCCCTTGCAATCGCAGTTCTTGCAGCCTCAGCCTGGGCCATGAACCCTCCACCCCAGGCAGTGACGTTGATATCTACCTCCTTTGCAAGATCCTTGGCTATTATCAGCGGCTCCATTATCTTCATTCTTGCCATCTCCGGCTGCAGGATCTCAACCGGGACTTTGTTGATCCTGACTCTTCCCACTCCTGGTTTTATCACGGCCCTCGCCGTGGCAGTTTTTCTTTTACCACTCGTGACAATAATCTTCATCTCACACACCTCTGAAACCGAGATATCTGCTTACCTCTGCAAGTGTAACGTACTTGTCTGTTTTTGAAACTTTCTCAAGAGTTGCATCTTCAATCGTTTCAAACTCCCTCCCCTTCAGCTCCTCGGGAACGCCCATGAAAACCCTGAGTCTGCGGTACGCATCTCTGCCTCTCGAACTCTTCCACGGGAGCATTCCTCTAACAGTTCTCTTGAAGATCTTCTCCGGATGGCGGGGGAAGTACGGACCCTTCTCCTTGCTCCCCCTGTCGTACTTCTCCTTGTACCTCTCAAAGACCATGTACTTGTCGCCCGTTATAACAGCTTTCTCCGCATTCACGACAACTATCTTCTCGCCATTCAGCAGCCTCTTTGCTATTTTGCTCGAAAGCCTGCCCAGAATGTGCCCAGATGCATCGATAACAGTGAAATCATCGCCAAGGGTTTTAATAACCCTGCTAACGTTGACGGACATCTCACCACCTCACGCCATTATCCTAACACCGCTGCCCTTTGGATTTTCCTTCAGAAGCTCCTCAATCTTCATGCATCTACCCCCAGCCTCTGTGATCTTCCGTCTTGCAGTCTCTGAAAAGCTGAGGGCCGCAACCTTGACAGGCTTTGATATGCTACCGCTCCCAAGGACCTTCCCAGGAACGATGATGTACTCATCAGCTCTGGCGTACTTTTCCAGCTTTGAGACGTTCACTTCAGCATGCAACCTTCTTGGCTTCGCTATCCTCTCAGCCACATCCTTCCACACTGCAGCGCCATTTTTTGCCGACTCACTCAGCAGCGTATCGATGAGAGTGACGAGATTCGGATTGGATTTCCTCCTCTGGAGCCTCCTTATCTTGCTCATACCAAATACACCCCGTAACTCACTGTGCTTTATACACACTTCAGCGTAACTTCCCCATTACATTGCTGAATTTAAATCTTTGCCATTGAGAAGAGCTAAAAATCCTTTCGGAAAAGAATATTCATGCAAATTGGTGTTATCGGTGCGGGAAGCTGTGATGAGGAGATCTACAGTCTTGCATACAGAGTTGGACAGCTTATAGCCGAGAAAGGGCACATTCTGATAAACGGCGGGCTGGGAGGTGTCATGGAGGCCAGCGCCAAGGGTGCGAAAAGCAGAAATGGAATGGTGGTGGCAATTCTTCCGGCAGGGAAGGAGCACTGCAATGAGTACTCTGATATAAGGATAGCCACAAACATGGGCCATGCAAGAAACGTGATAATCGTTCATTCCAGCGATGCGCTGATTTCTGTGGGGGGTGGGTATGGTACCATCTCGGAGATCGCCATCGCCCTCAAGGAGGGGAAGAGGGTTGCATCCATCAGACCTCCTGTAATTATCAGGGGTATGAAGGTGTTTGACGATCCAGAGGAGGCTGTGGATTACGTGCTCGACACTTCATCTTCAGTGAGGTAGCAACTTGGATCTTCTCCCCACAGATCGCCATATCTCAGTGCTCTAACCCTGAAACCCCCACATATCTCCTTGTAGCTGCATCTACCGCATTTACCCTTGAGGTGCCTCGCTTTCTCCCTCAGTTTGAGCAAGAGTTCGTCTTCGCCAAGCCATATCTCCTCAAAACTGCTTTCGAGAACGTTGCCCACAACGTAGTCCCACCAGAACTGGTTGGGGTGAACAAGGCCTCTGTGATCGATGCATGCAAGTCTTATACCGCTGCTATCCCCACCTCTGAACTTCAGGAATTCCCTCGCCCTTTCTGCTTTCTCTTCATCCATTTTCCTGAGCTGGAGGTGGGTATACACACCATCTGCTGGATTGTCAACGGTCAGTATCTCCATACCTTCCTTTTCAGCCTCGCGTAAGAGGGAGTCAATCAGCCTTCTCCTCTTCTCGTTTGTTATGTCATCCCTAAAATCTGCCCTGCCTGCTGGGACGAGGTGGTAGAGGCAGAACCTTGGGATGTCATTCTCTCTTGCAACTTCAATCAACTTGAAAACCTCGTTGTAATTGTGCTTTGTGACGGTAAACCTTATGCCAGAAAGCACAACCTCATTTGCAAAAAGCAGACCCCTGAAAGCTCTCTCGTAAGCACCGCTCACCCCCCTGAAAAAATCGTTTACCTCCCTGAGACCATCTAAGCTAACTCCGACGTACTCAAAAACGTCAAGGTTCTCTGCGAGGTCTCTATCAATAAGGGTTCCGTTTGTTGAGAGAACGCACTTTATGCCCCTCTTTTTTGCATACCGGGCAATCTCGAAGATATCGTTTCTAAGCAATGGCTCCCCACCGCTGAAGAGAATCAGGGGGACTTTGAAGGAGGCGAGCTTGTCAACTACCTCAAAACACTGCTCCGTTGACAGCTCCAAGTTATCCTTTCCGGCAGAGGCGTAGCAGTGCCTGCATTTTAAGTTGCACCGGTTTGTTATGTTCCACACAACAATCGGACGGTAGGAGTAGGTGAATTTTCTAAGTTTCTCGGGTATCGGCGAGTTGTCGCCCCCGTAGGTTATGTGCTTTGAAACCGTGGCTTCTCCGCTCACCATCTTGCTGAGACTGATCATCCAGAGTTGGATGATGGTACTTTAAAAATAGTTTGTGGGAAAGGATTAAATTCGGTGGGTGGAAATTAAGCTAAGTGCCGGGGTTGCAGAGCCAGGCTACTGCGGTGGACTCGAGATCCACTGGGCATTTGCCCGCCAGGGTTCAAATCCCTGCCCCGGCGTCCCATATAACCGGTTTTGAGCACTGCCAAGTACTGCCGGAGCTGCAATTAATTGCGTACCAGAAAGAAAGAGTTAAGTATCCTGGAGTATTTATCCCCAATACAATGTTAAGAACACTTTCAACATCTCTTGCTTGTATCTTTGAATACCCTGACGTGATCGACAAAAAGGAGCTGGCGGACTATCTAAGGGAAAATGGTTATTTAATCCCTCAAATGGAAAGGGAGGAGGTAATCACTTCGTCTGATTTTATCGTTGGTGAGACATTTACACAGCTACCCACTGTTGCATATAAAGTGAAAATTTGAATAGGATTGACATATTATATAAAAACAATGCAAAACTCGTAGGTTTCCCGTCGTCCTCGTTTGTTTCAGTTGTCAGTGGAGATTTCGAAAGGACTTACGAGACTTTCAAGTTAATTTTGACAACATGTTGGAACCCTTTTCAGCAGACCGAGCCAAAAGCCTGTAG
>CBEUCM010000079.1:0-3528 GCA_965541645.1 uncultured Archaeoglobaceae archaeon
TAAACCTCTCCGGTGGTGAACTTCTCGGCCACGTCGGAGAGGAGCGACATGCTGTAAAGCAGGAGTTTGCTATGCACGGGGAGAGTTCTTACCGTCTCAATCATGTAGTCCGTCTCAATTTTCCTTACAGCCTTCCTTACGTGCTCCACCTTCACCCTCGTGTCCCCCTCCCTCTCCGCAATCTCCGCACTCACCCTCAGCAGGTCTAAAGCCCTCCTTGCATCCCCGTGCTCCTGAGTTCCTATCGCAGCACAGAGCTGTATCACTCCCTCCTCCAGCACCCCGTCCTCGAAGGCGAGTTCGGCCCTCTGCCGGAGGATGTCCTCAAGCTGTTCCGCATTGTAGGGAGGGAACACGACTTCCTCCTCACTCAAAGAGCTAAGAATCCTTGCATCCAGATGCCCCTTGAACTTGAGGTTGTTGGATATGCCGACGAGGCTTATGCTCGACCTGCTGAGTTCAGAGTTAATTCTTGTGAGGCCGTAAAGGGCTTCCTCAGCCTTTTTCACAAGCTTGTCAATCTCGTCGAGAACTACAAGCACCCTCGCTCTGTTCTTCTCAAGGACGCTCTTCACCTCATCGTAAACCTGGTCGGTAGGCCAGCCGGTCATGGGAACGTGACTGCCGAACCTCCTCGCAAGGCTTGCAAGCACCCTGTAGGCTGTATCCACAATCTCGCAGTTGATGTGGTGGACGACAACGTTCTGCTTCGCCTTTCTGCTCGCCTCCTCCAGCTGTCTGCCCACGAAGCCGACTGTTGCAGTTTTCCCGGTCCCGGTCTTACCGTAGATGAAGATGTTAGAGGGGGGTCCCACCCTTGAGGAGTGGTGAGAGAAGTAAAGCAAGCTGATCTATCTGCTCTTCCCTGTGAGGGAGGTATTCTGGAGTGTAGCTGTGCCTTAGAACATCCCTGTTTTTGAATATGCTGGAGCTGCTCAAAAGATTTTCAAAGATGTTCATGCTGCGACCACCAGTAATAACACCGTGCCAGCCATTTATAGCCTTTTACTCTCCCCGCCAACTGAGAACATCTAACCTTTGACCGAAATGTATAATGCTTCAAGAGACTACCAGAGAACAATGAGATGGACAATCCTGCTCGCTGTACTCCTTCTCGGCTGTGTCCAGCAGGTTGAGCAGCCGGGCACAACACCGGGTTATGCAACAACCACTCCATTCGTGACTGAGGGGATGACAACCACCTCACCCACATCCACCCCGGCTCCTACCCCGTTCTCTCCTCAGTTCGGTGTCAGGTACAGGGTAAAGGTCGTGGACGTCATTGATGGAGACACCATAGATGTCCTTCTTCCAGATGGCTCCAAGGAGAGGGTCAGAATGCTCTGTGTGGACACCCCAGAGAAAAACGCTGAAGACAACGAGCCGTATGAGTACGACGACATCACAGACCTGGAATGCCTCGCTGACTACGGCCAGATGGCCAAGAAGTTCACGGAGCAACTGCTCGGCAAGGAGGTTTACATCGAGTTTGACGGGACTGCCGGTTTGAGAGGATATTACGGCAGACTGCTGGCCTACGTTTACGTTAACTCAACCGATTTTACAGCAGAGCTTGTGAAGAAAGGCTACGCCAGGGTTTACGAGGAGGGAGAGTGCAAGAAGAAGGCCGAATACCTGAACTACCAGCAGCAGGCAATGCAGTTAAACATCGGACTATGGAGCTGCAGGTCCACAACCTCTACAACGACCACAACAACCTCAGCCGAAGCAGAGTGCGACCCTTCATATCCAGATGTGTGCATTCCTCCCCCTCCACCGGACCTCGACTGCAAGGACATCCCCTACAGGAACTTCAGGGTGCTACCTCCCGATCCGCACCACTTCGACAGAGACAACGACGGGATTGGTTGTGAAACATAATTATAACGCTTGAACAGGACAAAACAGACAGTATAACTTTTATAAGATCTGGCCACTATGGTAACAGAGGGAGGGGGTGATACCATGATCAACATCGATACCCTTTTTGAGAAAAAACCGGATGTGAAGAGTCAGAAAGTTTTGAAAGTCATTTCCCGCAATGGAGTGAGTGACATCCTTTTCAGCCTTGAAAAATCACCCCTTCGGTTTTCCCAGCTAATGTTCGAGACCAAGCTGAACCCAGGAATTCTCGACAGACACCTCAAAGCACTGAAGCAGTTGAACATTGTGGAGAAAAAAATGGATACATACGAACTCACGCCGAGCGGAAAGAGAGTCGTGAAACTTCTTGAGCAAATATTTTCGATAGTGTAACACCTCTCTCCTTTCCTCCTATTTTTTGTACCCGCTGTTCAAACTTTTTTCCACAGGAAATGACAAAAATAGCGGCCCCCAGAAGCGAGAATCTCCCGCCAAAGTGGAGAGAGGGCCAAGTTCTAAGTTGTCCCGATATCACTTTTTAGCCAGCTTCACCAGGTCATCCAGCCTCCTCTTTCTCTCCTCCACCGCCATCGCAATGTAGTCAAGAATGGGTCTCAGCTCACTGTCTTTCTCCAGCATGTACTTTACTGAGTCTCGCGGATACTTTAACTGGACGTAACTCTTCGTGCCCTTCCCCCTCCCTCTCCCAACCTTTCTGACTTCCACTATCCCCGCGCTGGAAAGTCTTGAAAGGTACACTGAAAAAGAATCACTGTTTATTCCAGGTTTTTTCAGGAGCTTCCTGAAGTAGTCCTGCATCCCAAACACATCCTCGGTTGGGATCTTATCCTTAAGACCTGTAAGCATGCATGCATAAAGTGCCGCAAGCACTATCTTGTCCGAGAGGGAAAGAGTCGAGTGCAGCAGCTCTCCATCCCTGAGGACGTCATGCTCCATTATAATCCTGTTCATTGTCTCTCCATCTATGGGGACCATGCCTCCTTTCAGGATTCTTTCACCGCAAAACAGCAAAACTGCGAGCCCCTTCCTGATGTCGCCTCCCTCTTCTGCCACTCTCTCTGAGAGTATTTCCAGGGCCTCGTCAGTTATCACACCATCTTTAAAAGCCTGCTTGACTCTTTCCCTGAGAATATCCTCAACCTGCTCCTTCGTGTAAGGTCTGAAGTATATCGCATTGATGGTGTCGAGGGTGCTGAGAACTCTGCCATCAGACACCTCCTTGGCAAGATCGACCTTGTTTGTAATAAAGGTCGCACTAATGTCCTCCGTCCTGGTTAGGAAATAGAGCAGAGACTCATACTGTTCCCTTCTCCCAACGAGCAGGTTGTCGAACTCATCTATACAAACGTGAAGGTACTTTCCCTCCTCCTCCACGTAGTTCTCCAGCACAGTCATGTACTCCCTGAAGGACAGTCCTCTCCTCGGTACGTCCTGGCCGAGCTCCCAGCAGATTGCCGACATGACCTGTGAAACTCCCCCGCTGGTGCTCGCCCTGGCATACACGATGTTGAAGTTATCGACGCCCTTCTCGTGCAGTATCTCCTCGGCAAGCTTTTTCGCGAGCATAAAAGACATTGTCTTCCCCGACCCCGGAAGCCCGTATATGAGTACGTTTCTGGTAACTCTGCTGCTCACGAACCCTAT
>CBEUCM010000080.1:0-3470 GCA_965541645.1 uncultured Archaeoglobaceae archaeon
AAACATACAACCCTCATTCTACCCTCTATCCTGCTCTCCGCTAAGGAGCACCTCTCAAACTCACCAAGCACCTTGGATATGTAACTGTAGGGCGAGCCCAGATCGTTCGAAATCTGGAGGGGGTATATTTTTTCCCCGTTCTCGTTAGCTTCAAGAATTCTGAGCATTATTTCAACCGTTCTTTCATGAAGAAACAGTCTGGCAAGGCCCAAGTTCTACACCTCCCAAAGTGCATCGTTCACAGACATATTTAAAAATTTTCCAGTTTATTTAATGTGTTTAATGAGGTGGCTACCATCGCAGCTTTCTGCGTGAAATTTAAAACCCTCTCTGCAGAAAGCACAGCTTATGCCAAGCTGCTTACAATGCTCAGCAACCTTTTTGAGTATGTTTCGCCTCATGTCCTTGCTTAAATAGTAGTAACCGCCAATCTTCTCCCTGTAAAGTCTCACGAGATCTGGGTAGATTCCTCTTAACCGTTTCATCGAGTCTGGCCTCAGCTTTAGCGTTGATGTAACGACGTGGTCGGGCATACTTTTGTCAATTATATCCAGCCTGTCGTCGTTTAAGCCCGGTGCAACAGGATCGAAACGCAGGATTGCAGGAATACCCCAGTCCTTTATCTCCCTGATCGCCCTGATTCTGCCTTCTGTTGTAGGAGCATTCAGCTCCAGCTCATCAAGTCCTGTAATTGTTACGCTCACGGCAGACGGCATCTCTGAGAGCAGGTCGAGATCTCTGACAACGATATCGCTCTTTGTGACGACAAGAACTCTCACATCGTAATCCTTCATAATCTTAAGGCACGTCCTGGTTATCTCCCTCTCCTTCTCCACGGGTGGGTAGGGGTCGGAGCTGTTTGACATCGAAATCAGGGTGTTTTTTGGCAACTTCCTCAAATCTCTTTCGAGGTTCCTGAACAGATTCTTTTTCTCCCTCAAACTGAAAAATCGTGGGATGTAGGTTGCATAGCAGTAAAGGCAGTGGTGGGAGCATCCGGTGTAGGGGTTGAAGGAGTACTTCTCTGGGCAGGTGCACAGATCAGATTTCCAGGGGTCGAAGGGTCTTATCACCCTCATAAAGCTCTATGTTCAGTCTTGGAATCAGGGCCATTGTCACACAAAGCCTTGACAGCTCAACTCTTGAAATTGCCCCCTTACTCAGGAAGTACACCGCCCCTTGCTTTTTTCCTATGTTCTCTATGCCCGTAATTCTCGACATTACCTCACCAACCTCTCTCCCTGATGTTGCCTCCTCCACAACCCGCCTTGGGAATTCAAAGCCTGGACCAAAGCCTATCGTGCAAATTTCCCCATCATACACGGCCGCAACCTGAAAATCAATGTATCCCGTGATTGTGTAGCTGAAGGGGAAGAGTCCTGCCTCTATGCCAACCGAGAAATCGAACTTCTCTCCGTAGCTCTTCTCTGCCCTCTCAATTGCACCTTTAATCGTGTCCTCCCCAAAGGGCTGAGGAGGGACTGCTGTTTTAACCTCCACAGCCTCAACCTCAACATCCCTGTAGTACTGCTGGAAGGCCAGCTTCACACCTTCCACCTTTGTCGGATTTGTGGAGCCTACAACAATCCTAACCATACGACCACCTTAAACCCTTATCCTCTCAATGCAGAGATACATGCCGTTGAAGGCAAAGACCATCCTTTTCCTTACATTTTGAGCGAGTCTCACAGCCCTTGCCATCTCGTTGAGCTCAATCTCATCGTCCCTTATGTCCACCAGGTACTCTGAATGGGGTAGATCATCAACGCTCTCAACCTTCCTGTAAACTCTGAAGTGACTGCCAAACTTGTATCCCGTCTTAACGACAAAACCCCTACCTTTCAGATCCCTGTAAACCTTGTACTTCCTCTCAAAGTCCTCGATCTTGGAGGCTCTCTCAAAAAGCTCCTTTCTGTCAGCATTTAAGATCTTCAGGGAGTCTGCGTCCATGAGGTATGCAGCCTCAACCAAGGAGAGGGCGACCATACCCTCCTTTTCGCTCCCGTAGAAGTACTTGGTGAATATCTCCTCCGCCAGGGTCACAACTCTATCCTCAAGCAGATAACCACTGATCTTGGGCAGCTCTTCCCGCTGCTCTCCCCTCATTTCAGGCTGGTAAACACGATAGTAGGTGATCTCGCTCTCCTCATCAACGACGGCTAAAACAAACTCGTCAAATTTCTCGCACAGGGCGGCAATTTTTGATAGCCTGAGTTTTTTCCTCTCCGACACTGGATAGTAGGCCTTTTTTGTAAGAAGGAAGGGAGGTTGCACTCTAACCCTGTTCCCCCTCTCCCTCAAATCCTCATAAACAAAGTACAGGGCTGTAAAGTTCTCAACGCATCCCTCCGCCCAGGCAAAAATTTCATCAAGCTCCCCAAATTCCACTATACCTTTAACATGCAGGTACAGGGCCTCTACAGGGTGGAGGAAAATGTATTCTCCCCTTTTTACACCAAAACCCCTCCTCTCCAGAGATTTTGTTGCCTTCACAATCGCAACGTCTCCTGATATTTTTCCTTTCATGGCCTTCATAGCTCCCCTCATAGCTCCACACCGTACACCTTGGCAACGTTCTCGCCGCAGATCTTGTAAATGAAGTCCTCGTCATAGCCCTTTTCAAGCAGCTCCCTAACCTTTCTCGGCACGGTTTTTGGTCCCAAAACAGCCCCAGGCCTCTTTTTGTCATCGATGTAGTCAGTCTCCAGCATGAACCTGTCTCCCTGCTCTGCAGCTCTGAGAGCATTGTCGTTGCCAGCGATCACTGATGGGAATATCCCTATCTCCTCAAACTCCTTCACCTTGGGTGGTGAGAAGTGCTTCACAACCCTGTCCCTTCTCAGCCCAACCCTGTCCGCCATCTCTGCAATTTCGATCATTGCCTTCCTGCTGTAGCTCTCCGTGTGAAGCTGTACAGCGCAGCCAACATCCTTGGCAACCTCGAAGGCGTGCATCATTACCTCGTTGCTCAGCCTCCACACCTGCTTGCTCACGGGATAGTGGGGGCGGCCCGATTTAATCGCAACAGCCTTTCCCTCCTCAACGTACTTTCCGGCAAGGTCGAGGGCCTCTTTCATGATCTCCGCAGCCCTCTCGAATCCAATTCTGCTTCCCAGCACGGTTATCTCTGCAGGATGGACGCTGAGAACTGCATAGGCCCTGACGATCTTGTTTGCCTTCTCCACCAGCTTTATGTGTGAGTCAAAGACCTTGGCAAAGTCCTTTCCGGATGTTGGTCTGACATCGTAGTGGTGGCAAAGCAACGAGACGAGCAGAACGTGAGTACCTCCAGCATCCCTGAACTGCTCCAGGGCCTTGAGCCTGAGATGGTTGTAAAGGTGCATGTGATCGTCGGTTACTATCATAAAACGACGTTGTAAGCTGGTTATAAACATCTTTTCCAAACCACGAAAAGCTGTGATTTCCTAAAATTATTTCCTGCCATCGAACCACCTCCAGCAGTAACCCAA
>CBEUCM010000081.1:0-3354 GCA_965541645.1 uncultured Archaeoglobaceae archaeon
CAATCATACGGGACTCTCGATCCCGTGACCCGGGTTCAAATCCCGGCCGGAGCACTTCCATATTTAATGTTTTACTTGAAAATTATTGGAGTTTTATGTCTGGGGGTTGTGAGCATGAGGGGGCGAAAACTTATCTAAGCCTGGCAAGGCACCACGCACTCAGGGATATGCAGGTCAGCCCGCTCAGCAGATCAAACCCTGGGATCGATGGCACTTCGCTCTTGGCGTAGATTACTGCAGACCCACCGACCAAGTGCCACTCAGCCCTGTTGTCCTTGACAACATTGGCGTTCGATTCCACGATCTTTCCGGGCATTTCCAGATAGTAGTGCAGCGTTATACCACTGAAGTTTGCAAATGAGCTATCCTCATAAACCAGAAATTCACCATCCTTCCAGATCCTTACCCCACCTTCAGGAACAAAGTTCCTGCCCTCCACGACTATCGACACCCTGTCTTCTGACCACACCTCATCGTACATCACCCTGTCCCTGTACTTCTCATCTACATCACTCAAAATGGCGTCTCTCAGCGACTGGTACCCCTTCTCCTTCGCACTCTCGACGAGGAGGCTGTAAACGAGTGGAGTTGTGTTTATCACCGTCCGGTATCTCTCCACAGTGCAATCCTTTCCCACCTTTGACTCCACGCTCACAGTCACACAGCCACCGAACAGAAGGGCGAGCATAACGATGGCCAGCATTCTAAGCTGCATGACATCGCTGCGCACTGCCACAATATAACCTTGTTGCTATCAACTAACCCGTAACCCCTTTCAGAAAATTGATGTTAGCAAAAATCAAAAAATTTAAAGCTATCACAGGGAAGCAGGAACATGAACCTGATTTTTCTCGGTGCTCCCGGAGCGGGTAAGGGAACGCAGGCAAAGATGGTTTCCGAGAAGTACGGTATTCCACAAATCTCAACTGGAGACATGCTGAGAGAGGCAGTTGCAAAGGGTACAGAGCTTGGAAAGAAGGCAAAGGAGTACATGGACAGAGGAGAACTCGTACCCGATGAGATCGTGATCGGAATCGTTAAGGAGAGACTCCAGCAACCGGACTGCGAGAAGGGGTTTATCCTCGATGGTTTTCCAAGAACACTGGCCCAGGCGGAGGCTCTTGACGAGATGCTGAAAGAGCTGGGAAAGAAGATTGATGCCGTGATAAACATAGCTGTGCCCGAGGAGGAGGTTGTAAAGAGGATAGTGTATCGCAGAACCTGCAAGAACTGCGGTGCCGTTTACCACCTGATCTACAACCCACCAAAGGAGGATAACAAGTGCGATAAGTGCGGTGGAGAACTCTACCAGAGAGACGATGACAAGGAGGAGACTGTGAGGGAGAGGTACAGGGTTTACAGGGAGAACACGGAACCCCTGATCGAGTACTACAGGAAGAAGGGAATTCTGTACGATGTGGATGGTACAAAGGATATAAAAGGAGTCTGGGAGCAGATCGAGGCAATACTGGAGAAAATCAAATCGTGAGCTTTCTCTCTCTAATTTTTCCTTCAAACCAGTCCGCTATAACTTCACTCACCCTCTGATCCTGCCTCAAGAAGTGATCACCCTTCTCGACCTCGATGAAGGTTTTGGGCTCGGCAGCGTTCTCAAACAGCATCACTCCATTCTCAAAGGGCACGATGTCGTCCTTCTTGCCGTGCACTATGAGTTTTGGAATCTTTATACCTCCAATCCAGTTTTTGGGCTCTATCTCCTCAAATTCTCTTGCAAATCTGCGTTTGAAGGACTCATAGTCTCCAATACCCTTCAGGAGATTTTTGAGCTTGGCATTAGTGTATATCATCTTCAAAACGTTTTCATCAAACATCTCAACACTGCATGGTGCTGCAACCACGGCCAGTTTCTCAACATTGTTAAGCTCTGCAGCAGCCCTCACCGCAACGGCCCCTCCCATGCTGTAGCCCAGAATCATAACCCGCTCAAACTGCTCGGCCAAGTTCACAACATCTTCAACCCACGCAAGAATGCTGAATATTCCGTCACTCAATCCGGTGCCTGCAAAATCGAAAATTACCGACGCATGTCCTCTGCGAGCGAAGAACCTGGCAAGCTCCGAGTATCCCTTCTCCACCACCGAGCCCGGATCGTAAGGCAAACCGTGGCAGATCAGCAAAGCCCTCTCAGCAAATACTCTAACAAAGTTCCTGCCAACCTTCTTGTCCACGTACATTTTACTTCAATCCAACAAGGCTTTCCAGCTCCTCAAGGTCCTTCTCAATCTTCTTTATCTCCTCCCTCTTGTTCTGCACCAGATCAGAAACTATCTCTTTCAGATCGCGGGTAAGCTTGTAGCACTTCAGGGGTCTGCCTTTCCCCTTCTTTTTAAGCTCTCTCTCCTTCACCCATCCCCACTCCTTGAGATCCTTCATCGCGAGACTTACCTCAGGCTGCCTCAGGTTTGCCGCCCTCTCGATATCCCTTGAGACTGCCTCCCCCACCTTTGACAGGAAAACCACAACTTTTGCAATATTACGATTAAGACCGGTTTCCGCGAGCAGTGAAACAACCCTCTCCTCTCTCTCAGTTAACTCCTCTACCATGATGCTTCACCTCCATTACCGTCAGACGCAAACATTTGAATCTTATACTAACCACTATATAAATTTTTTTCCATTTAGCTATTTATCTAATATATCCCTGCTTTTTTACGTGTTGGCTGCACTGATGAAAAGCATCTCCAAAATGGGGAGGTTGAGAAGGTGTATGTGGGCGAAAAATGTAAGGGCCAAATTTTTAATATCTGACAAACCTTCTCCCTTTGAATGACAGATGAGAAAAAGAGGACTTACACGATCTCCGAGTTGGCGAGGGAGTTCGACATCAGCACGAGAACCATAAGGTACTATGAAGAAGTTGGACTGCTCTCACCCAAGAGAACCTCCGGAAATCAGAGAATTTTCACGAGGAAGGATATACGATGTTGCTGGAGAGCCTGAACAGATCAGGCTAACGCTGAAATACGGTGATAAGAAGCTCAAAGAGATTGAGGAGAAGATCAAGGAACTCGAACTCCTCAAAGAGGATTTGCTCAACATAAGGGAGATCCTTATAAAGCGCCTTAAAGAACTGGAAAGTGGCAGTTAACGTTAACGTTAAGTTTAAATATTTTCCATGAGCATTTTTTGCTGGGGTGATGAAAGTGTTTACAATACCCTACCTTATGGAGAGAGCGTCAAAACTCTTCGCAAGCATGGAGGTTGTGGGTACAGAGGTGAGGAGGAATTACAGGGAGGTTAACAGCAGAATAAATTCGCTGGCGGCATATTTTGAGGGCATGGGGGTTAAAAATCGTGTTGTTGCAGTTGCAGACTGGAACACACCCGAGTTCT
>CBEUCM010000082.1:0-3088 GCA_965541645.1 uncultured Archaeoglobaceae archaeon
TCGTTTGTCATGAAGTCTGGTTTAAAGGTCGCTGCAAGTGTCGCAGCCAATACAGCTCTTTCCCTCTCCTCCATGCAACTCACCTCTCAAAATTTAGGTTAACTTAAAATTGAGTTACTATAATAAATATCTTTCGGTTTAAAATTTAAATAAAATACATATCAAAAATTAAGACATTGTTGTTAAAAATTAATACTTCAATTTCTCAACTACACAGCTGACAAGCTGATGGTTTAAAGAATAAACTTTATGAAGGCATGTGAATTAAAAAATGTATGGACGAGAAGGACAGGATGATAATATCAATTCTCCAGAAAAATGGTAAAGCTACGCTTGCAGAGATAGCAAAGCAGGTGGGAATGTCTGCAATGGGGGTCAAGAAGAGGCTTGACAAGCTTGAAGATGGTAAGATAAAGCTCAAACCCCTCCTGAATGTTGAGAAGCTCGGTATCATTATAGCAGTTCTGGCAATGGAGATAGAGAGCTCGGAAGCCTTAGAAAGACTCCTTGAGAAGTTCAAAAACTGTCCCCGCATTCTGAAGTTTTTCGTAACCACAGGAAGCTACAACCTATTCGCACTGATCTTTGCCGAAGATTACCACTCACTGGAAAGTGTAACCCTGGAAAAGTGCTCCTTGAGGGCGCAGCCGGGAATAAGAAGGTACGACGTTTTTCCCGTGCAGGAGATCCACTATGACAGCTACCTTGACATAGACATTGTTGCAGAGAAGAATTTGGAGTTTGCCCCATGTGGGGTGTACTGCGGAGATTGCAGGCGTTACGAGATGAAGAAGTGCCTGGGCTGTCCTGCAACAAAGTTCTACAGGGGTCGTCTGTAGTTTGTAGTTCAAAGCCCCCTGAGCCACTCGGGCTTTAGCACTTCCGGATGGGCTATGGCGTAGTCTATGGCTTTGAGCAGCTTATCTCTGTCATCGGGAAGCGTGCCCTTCAGCGGAAGGTAGTTCGATGCATGGTTGCACCTGAAAACTGTCCTTGCCTCCAGCCTCTCCACCATCCACCTGAGCTCCAGCAGATTCTCAATGGCATTGGGCAGCAGAAACTCGCCCCTCTTTATTTTGTGATAAAGGGGAGTGTTGGGAACGGGCATGTAGGTGAGAACTCCCGTGTACTTTGGGTTGATGCTGTTCAGAAGTCTTGCAGTGTTTCGTGCATTCTCGTAACTTCTCTCCTTCCCACCTATACCCGTCAAGACTGTCACAGATAAATCAAAACCACATTCATGGGCCTTTAAACAGGCCTCGCGAGTTTCTTCCGAAGTTACACCCTTTCTTATATTTTCGAGAATGATGTCGTCTCCACTCTCAATACCCACATAGAGCAGCTTGATTCCTGCCTTTCTGAGTGCCTTAAGCTCACTTCTGCTCTTTTCCAGCAGATCCTGAGGGGTTGCATAGCAGCTTATCCTCTCTAAGTCAAAGAGGGAGTTTGCAAAGCCTGCAACTTCCAGCAGAAAGTCCGTGTCTGCCGCAAGGGCGTTTCCGTCAGCCAGAAACAACCTTCTGACGTTTCCGTAGACATCCTTGGCCATCCTTAGATCTTCTTTAACTTCATCCAGCTCTCTCACTCTAAACTTCTTCATCTTGTACATTCCGCAGAAGGTGCACCGATTCCATGAACAGCCTATGGTGGCCTGGATTATGAGACTAAAGGCCTCGCTGGGTGGTCTGAATACTGGCTCCTCGTACCTCATCAAAAGAGGATTGAGAAGGAAGATATTAAAATTTACCTACACGAACAGGGTTGCCTCAACCTCCTTAAACCTCCTGTAATGCTCGACAATCGTTCTACCGTCAATGAATGGGATTCCGTGTTCCTCCGCATACTTCATGGCCTTCTCCTTCGTCAAAGCCCTTCCTGTCTCGGCATCGAGCATCTCGCAGATGGCCACAGCAGGAGCTATGCCAGCCATCTCAGCCAGGGCAACGCTCAGCTCCGTTTGCCCCACTCTTTCGTAGGTCAGATTATCCGCCGCCCTCAGTAAGGCCACATGTCCGGGACTTCTGAACTCCCTACCAAAATCTACCTTTTTGCCCATCATAACTTCATCAACGACCTCTCCAATCCTCCTTATGGTCAGAGCCCTGTCAACATCCGTTATGCCGGTAAAGGTGTCCCTGTGGTTCACCCACAACGAAAAGGAGCTTCGTGAGTCATATTTTATGTCATCGGCATCCGCCACCTTCCTTATCTCAGGCATCTTCTCACTCGCCACTCTCAGAACATCGTGCATAAACGGCAAGCCGAGCTTTTTTGCAGCCACCGGGTGTACAGAGACACATATCAGCCCGCCACCATCGATTCTCATCATTGCCACTTCTTCTGGCCCAACATGGATGGCCGGAATTGCGATGTCTGTCTCTCCCTCCCTGTCCTCGAAATCGTATATCAGCACTGGCGATCCCCTCCTGAAAGCCTTGAGCGACTCATCAAAATCCAGTATCATATCAGCACCTCCACCTCCACAACATCACCATCTTTCAGGCCGAGCTTATCCCTCAGCTTTACGGGGGCGATTATTTCCAGAATTTCAGAGGGGTAGTGTGTTCTCTTCGGGATTACAACCGCCCCCTCCACACCATCGATCCTGCACCTGAAGGCCTTAACCTCACCGAAGGTTCGATCTTCCGTTGAGAAACCTTCAATCAGAATGCCCTCCTCCTCATCAAGCCTTCTGCGGAAGTACATCTCCTCCTTCGGAATTTTCAGATTGAGCGTGCCGGGATATGGGTCAAAGCCCAGCTTTTCCACGAACTGTTTTCTGTAGCCTTCAAGTGATACGTAGTATCTACCCTCACCAACACCGCTGAAGACCTTTCCCCTGATCTTTATACTTTCCTCACCCTCAAAGATCTTCTTGTAGTCCATGTACTCTTTGTACAGAACCTGCTTCCCCTTTTCCGTTATCACAACAAACTGCCCATCCTTGGTTAAGGTGCGATCTATCAGACCCTCCTCCTCGAGTTCCTTCAGTTTTCTTGCAGCGGTCTGCAAGCTCTGCCCGATTTTCTCTGCAAGCTCCTTTGAACTGACTTTAACGACCTTCCTTGATGCGTTCATCAGGGCCAAG
>CBEUCM010000083.1:0-2992 GCA_965541645.1 uncultured Archaeoglobaceae archaeon
AGGTAAGCTTTATCAACTCTCAATCAGATACCCGTCGTAAGGGTTCCAACATAGGGGTGGGATACCACACCTCATTTACTCAAAACCATTTTCAATGCTTCGTCTACGGTGATAGCTGAACCCTCCTCAATTTCGTTTAAAACGTCTCTCAAAGCTTTATCACCTGTAACCAGATACGTAAATGGTTGCTCCCTACGTAATATTAACGCATAGATGAAAATTGGTCGGTCTTTCCTGTCTTTAACCACACTTTTTGCAAGCCCAATAAAATCATCACTAAACTCTCTTTCAACAATAGTGATATTCGTGTATGTGGATAGAAAACTCTTAACCAAATCAAAGTCAATTCCGTTTCTTTCAAATACTATCCTAAGCTCTTCATAAACGTATTCTGGTATTATAATTTCTATGCTTTTCTTTTCTGCCGCTTCCAGCAGTTCAAAAGGTTTACCTCTGTATCTTATGGCAGAAAACAAGACGTTGGTGTCTAAAATAAATCTAAAGCCCTTTGTATTTTCTACCAATCAGTTCACCCGATACTTTATCTCTTTCATCTTCGAATTTTTCCAGATCTATACCTTTCTCCTCAAGGATTCTTTCAATGTCAGCCTTCATCATCATCCTGACCGCTTCCCTAACCACTTCGCTTCTACTTTTGTATTTCCCGCTTTTAACTTTCTTTTCAAGGTATTCAAACAGCTCTGGAGTTAACTCCACACTTATGTTCATATCTATTAGTGGGCTAATAGAAAGTAAATAATTTTCTATTGACTCAGGCAAAGCTTAAAGAATAGTTGAATAATGATCGATTCTACGCATTCTAAAAATAATGAACCTAGATTCGTGAAAAATACCACAAAAACAGTCTATTCTCCATTTCTACCAATTACCTTAACTCTCCCATATAATTTACCGGTAAATTGGTGTTTAAGTCCCGCCTTCAACTATCTAGCAATTTCCGTCGGGCTTACGTGGCATGTTTGAGGTGGTGTTTGTGTTAAACGGACACCCCCTTGGAGTGATTGGGTGTTTACCAGCTCCAGAACTTGGTATACATTCTCTGCAACCAGAGGAAAGTTTTAATTTTTAGAAGCATATAGAGTCTGGTGAGCGTGAGTAATATGGATAGTAAAGAGGTTATTAAGCTAATAAAGGCGCATAAGAGAGAACTTGAAAAATTTGGTGTAAAAAGGATTGGGATATTTGGCTCGCTTGCCCGTGACGAGGCTTCTGAGGAGAGCGATATAGATATTGTTGTTGAATTTGAAAGAGGAAAGGGCACGTTCAAGAACTTTGGAGGACTGGCGGAGTATCTTGAGAGCCTTTTTGGCAGATCTGTAGATATTCTAACCCCAGCGGGTATAGAGTCTATAAGAAACGATGAGGTCAAAAAAAGCATAAAACAGGGAATTATATATGTCTAAGAGGAGAGATAAAGAGTATTTGATGGATATTCTTACTGCCTGCGAGAACATACTGTGTTACAAAGAAGGTTATGATTATGAGATGTTCATAAGCGACAGAAAAACATAGGATGCGATTATTAGAAATATTGAGATAATAGGAGAAGCTGTGAAAAATATATCTGAAACGTTAAAAGAAAAATATCCTGAAATAGCGTGGAAAGAGATCGCTAAAACGAGAGACAAACTCATTCACGCATATTTTGGTGTTGATCTGGATATTGTGTGGGACATAATAAACATAGACATCTCTCATTTGAGAGAACAAGTGAAAGAAATAATTCAAAGGGGGGATGGGGCAATTTTGGGGCTCCTTCTTAAATCCTCAAATAAAACTAACTGAGGCACAATATTTTTGTTCATCCTTCCTGCAAAAGTGTAACCGAAACAAGTTCTAAAGCTTAAATTCCAAAATCGAGTGTCAAACTCTCCTGACCACTATCCTGCTGTCAGGGAGTGTTGCCACATACTCCCAACCCTTTTCAAGATATGCATCCAGGTCTTCAACTGCCACGACCTTCTGCTTAGGCTCTTCCTTCTTTTGCGGTGAGGAACTGCTCTCGAGAAGAAACATGCTGGCCCTCTCGTACTTGTTCCTCATATCCTCTATCAGCTCTGGCGGTAGTCTGTTCTTGTTCGTGGAGTAGATGGCCTCAACGTCACCCTTGTGTCCCATCCAGAAAACCCTGTAGTCACGCGGAATAATCTGTGCAGCCTCAGCCATCAGCATGAAGGTGTCGAAGAAGTGCCTCAGGGTGTAGGGCCTGAACCTGAAACCGCACAACCGTATCACCTTCCTGATGTTGGCGCTTATGGAGTCCGTCTTGAGAAAACCTCCCTTCTTGTGCTTGACGAGGGGGGCGTCTGGTTCGAGGTCCCGCCTCTTTTTCAGGGCCATTTCGATAATCTCGCATGCAAAGCTGTTCAGAAACGTGATGTACTGGTTGTTCATCTTGCTCAAGGATGGCCTGACAACAACCTTTGCCGGCGTGGTGATGAACCTCGGCTCAGGGTAGAGGGAGAGTTCGGGAAGGTCTCCGAGCCTCAGACCGTCGCTGCCGTCAAAGTTTCCTATAACTTCCGGCCTCACTCCTGCATAGGCCATCAGGGCTATGGCAACCTTCTCTCTCAGGGGGGCATAGTTGATGAGCTTCATGATGTCTTCCGGCCTGGGTACTTCCTCTTCCTGTGCAACCTTGCTTTCCATCCGAAAACTGAGCCTGAGCCTCAAGTCCAGGTCGTTGAACTTCAACCAGCTCTTCACCGCATAGTATACGTTCTTGGCAGTTGTGCGAGGATGCTCCCTCACGAAGTCCATGAGGACACTCTCAGTTTTGTCCACATCCTCCAACATCTCTTCGGGCGTCATTGAAGCGAACCGGCAGAACATCTTTAAGGCTTTGGAATACGTGTCCGCAGTCCTTGGACTGCTCGATTTCAGAGAAAAGAGCCACTTCTCAAGCTCCATGCTGACAGTCCCTTTTACCATATTTAAGTTTTCCGTATTACTGAATCGGTGAAATTATGAT
>CBEUCM010000084.1:0-2854 GCA_965541645.1 uncultured Archaeoglobaceae archaeon
CTCTTGTGTCTTTTTCAAGCTTTTTGATCCTTTTATCGAGCTCTTCTGCTGGTAGATGCTTCACCACTTCGTAGACTTGTTTTCTGCCCATGTATTTTGTTGTTTGTTTTAGTATAAATAGTTTTGCTCAAGACCATAAAAAACTAAACCTTAACCTCCTCAAATCCCCTCTTGACAGCCACCGCATGAGAGTACCCGAACTCCCTGTACACAACACTCATCAACGTTCCGATGTCCACAACACCGAGCTTGGCCAAGGCCCCGAGCATTGCAATCTCTGGAGTGCTTCCGTACTTCCTCGCAATCCTGTCAGCATTTATGGAGATCCTGCCCCTCTCAGGCAGCTTGGGAGAGTTCACTATCACCCTGCAACCCGCCCTCTGTGCATCGCCCTTGCACACTATGGTTAGCTTTTTCCTTGCACCGCTCAGCTTCACTCTGAACCCGTTTTCCCACTCCTCGAACTCCTCTATTCTATCCGTTCTCACCGCTTCCCTCACTATTCTTCCCAATTTTCCTCCAATGAACTCGATTTCGTACGATCCTATCACCCCCATTTAACGTAATGTTAAATTATGATAAACTGTATTTAAGGCTTTTGGTCTAAAAAGTTAAACCTCTCGACACGAGTGTGTGCATGGACTTCCAGATACCCTTCGAAAAACTCCGCGGGACGTCAAAGGTGGGAGTGCAGCTTCCAGACGGTCTTAAACCTCGCGCTGCTGAGATCGCAGAGATGCTTGAGGAAAGGGGATATAAGGTCATAGTATCCGGTGAAACCTGCTTCGGGGCCTGCGATATAGACATGAACCTTCTTGGTGATGTTGACGTCCTGCTCCACTTTTGCCACAGCCCGGTTGTGGATGTCGAGAACGTCATCTACGTTCCATGCTTTGTTGAGTATGACCCAAACTTTGATCTGCAAATCCCCGAAAAACATGTTGCTTTGATATCCACAGTCCAGTACATCCACAAGCTTCCAGAAGTTGCGAAAAATCTTAGAAAACAGGGGTACGAAGTTGAAATTGGCAAAGGCAGCAGGAGGATATCCTATCCGGGACAGGTGCTGGGGTGCAACTACTCGGTTCTTCGAGATGTGCGGGCAGAAGCTGTGCTTTTCGTGGGTGATGGGCTGTTCCACGCTATTGGCGCGGCAATTTACACAAAAAAGACGGTTTATGCCTTCAACCCACTGAGCAGGGAGCTGAAAAGGGTTGAGGCCGGGGACTTCCTGAAGAAACGGTACTTTCAGGTTTCAAGGTGCGTTGGCAAAAGGAGGGTGGGAATACTCGTGTCATCGAAGCCCGGGCAGAGGAGGTGGGATGTTGCATTCAGGCTGGAAGAGGAGGCCAAAAAGGCAGGAATGCTCGCACACGTAATCTACCTGAACAACATCAGAGCTGAAGAGCTGTACAACCTGTCCTACGAGTTCTACGTTAACACAGCCTGCCCAAGGATCAGCTACGACGATGTCTTCGATATGCCCGTGCTAACGCCAACAGAGTTCGAGTTTCTGCTTGGAAAGAAGGGAGACATCGAAGTTGACGAGATAGATTAATGTTAAATTCAGACAAAACGATGGTTGGATGTGAACAGGGAGGAAGCGGAAAAACTGATCTCAATGAACAGGGCCTTTGAGCTACTTAGAAGAAGACAGAAGGAGATGATCAAGAGATTCCCGGAAATAAAAGATCTTGCGTCTCAAATCAGATCTGTAAGGGCTGAAAGTGTTGGAAACTCCGATTTGCTAAATCAGGCGGTTGAGAACCTGAGCAGAAAGGGGTTTGACGTTTACACTGCCAAAGATGCCAGAGAGGCCATTGAAAAGATTCTGGAGCTTGTTGATGATGAGCATGTGGTGGCAAAGTCAAAGTCAAACGTAACCAAGGAGATAAGGCTGGTTGAGGAGCTTGAAAAGCGGGGAATTGAGGTTGTTGAGACGGATGTCGGGGACAGAATTCTGCAGATCTTGAACGAGGATCCATCCCATCCAACAGGGCCAGCGGCCCATCTCTCCACAGCGATCATAGCCGAAAGACTTTCGAAGCATTTTAGCACCGCAATCGAGGCAGATGCCAGAAGGATAGTTGAATTTCTACGGAAGGACATCGTGAAAAGGCTTGAGAAAGCAAGCGTGGGCATTACAGGGGCGAACGCCATAACAAGGGAGGGGGCTGTTGTGATTCTGCACAATGAGGGGAACGTTTTTGAGGTCATTAACAGGCCGAAGAGGTGGATCATAGTTACAGGGATCGACAAGATATACCCGTCCATTGAACATGCTGTAAGTGCTGCAAAAGTCCAGAGCTTTTACGCCACGGGAGAGATCCTTCCCTCCTTTGTTGAGATAATCTCGGGCTACGCAAAGACTGCGGACATTGAAAAGAGACTCGTTAAGTCGGGCACACCTGAAAACATCTCACTGATACTGCTCGATAACGGCAGAAGCGAGATTGCAAGCTCTGAGTTCAGAGAGGTGCTGTACTGCCTTGGATGTGGAAGCTGTGTGGCCAACTGTCCGGCTCATGCTGTTTATGGCAGCAGGTTTCAGGGAGGGAGGTTTGCCTTGGTTGATGCATTGAGAGGAGACAGAGAAACCCTGAGATTCTGCCTCTCATGCAGGAGGTGCAAGAAGAACTGTCCGCTGGAGATCGACATACCATCGATGATCAGCAGGGCCAGAGAGGGAAGTGAACTCTTCAACTTCCTCGTCTCACATGCGATGTGGCTAAACGAGCGCATAAGGCTTGAGATGATCAAAATAACCCTGAAGCTTGGACTGTGATTTGGATTGTGATCCCACCTATGTTGGAACCCTTACGACGGGTATCTGATTGAGAGTTGATAAAGCTTA
>CBEUCM010000085.1:0-2635 GCA_965541645.1 uncultured Archaeoglobaceae archaeon
GGCTTAAGCTGAAGGCGATAATGGAGACCCTCGACCTCGTTGTTGTTGGTGGTGAGTGGGGAGAGGGGAAGAGGAGCCACTGGCTGAGCTCCTTTGAGCTTGCCTGCCTTGATACAGTAAGTGGGAGGCTGCTGAAGGTTGGAAAGGTTGCCACCGGATTTACCGAGGAGGACTTAGAGGAGCTTACGGAGATGTTCAGACCTCTGATAGTGTCCCAGGAGGGGAAGAAAGTTGAGTTCGTCCCGAAGTACGTGTTTGAGGTTGCCTATCAGGAGATTCAGAAGAGCCCGAAGTACGAGAGTGGATACGCGCTCAGATTTCCGAGATTCGTCAGATTGAGGGATGACAAGGATGTTGACGAGGCGGACACAATAGAGAGGGTGGAGAGACTTTATAAGCTGCAGTTTGAGGGGTCGTAATGCGGAACTTCGTAATTAGCGCTGTGATCATGCTCACGTTAGTCTTCTTTATCTCGGCCTATATTGGGTACAGCTACGCCAAGCTGGAGCCGGGCCTTGAAGAGGGGCTAAAACAGTTTTTTGAGAGCTTCAAAGGATTCTTGAACAACCCCTTAGTACTGATGCTGATAATTTTCGCAAACAACGCTGCAAAGGCACTGATTGCAATGCTGGCAGGCTTCTACTTCGGAATCTTCCCGGTTGTTTTTGTAGCGCTTAACGGCTACATTGTGGGGGCTGTGATATCGCTCAGAGAGCCAGAAATGGGAACTCTTGGGGTGGTAATGGCACTGCTACCCCACGGCGTGCTGGAAATTCCGGCGATAATACTGGCATGCAGTTACGGTGTATGGCTTGGCTACAGGTTTTACAAAGCACTCTTCAATGGAGAGGAGTTCAAACCCTACCTGATGCATGCTCTGAAAGTTTACATCAAGGTAATACTTCCGGTGCTGTTTGTGGCTGCATTTGTTGAAGCTTTTATAACCCCACTGCTGGTTTTCCACTCATGAAACTCATAGTGTGCAGCAGAAAGGACCCGGCAGGGATGAACATTCGCGATGCGCTGCTTAGCATGGAAAGCTTCACTGAAAAGATAGAAGGCAGCTACAGGTTCTACCTTTCCGAGGATTTTGGCATTGCTGAGATAGATGAAAGGCTCATCTACGCTGATCACATCGACGAGAAACTTTCCAAATACGTTAAATTTGACGAGCTACTCTTCGCTTCCAGGCACAGCAGCAAGGATGCAAGAAAGATCTTCACAGTCCATGTTTCCGGAAATGTTGGTACTGCAGATTTTGGCGGCAAACCTTACAGCCTTGCAAAGCCGTCTCCCCACACGATGAAAAACTACGTCCTTGCCCTCAAGGAAAGGCTGCACAGAAAGCCGGAGTTTGAGTTTACGATGGAAGTTACTCACCACGGACCTTCGGAGATCAAAAAACCCTCAGCCTTTTACGAAATTGGCTCAACCGAGGAGGAGTGGGAGGATGATGGGGCTGCACAGCTTGTTGCCGAAGCAATGCTGGAGGCTGTTAGGGATGAGAGAAGGTGGACGGTTGCAGTTGGCGTTGGCGGCACACACTACGCTCCGAGGCAGACCGAGATAATTCTGAACACCACTTTCACCTTCGGGCACAACTTTGCAAAGTACACCTTCAATGCCCTAACCGAGGAGTTCCTGATGAAAGCCGTTAAAGTGAGCGAGGCAGAGTACATAGTAATCGACGAGAAGTCTGTGAATTCTGCTGTAAAGAAGATGGTAAGCAGTGCAGCTGAAAAACTCGGTATTGAGGTTTTGAAAAGCAAAAAAGTTAAGAAAGAGTTTGCTTTAGTCTCTGCTGGGGAGCAGTGAGGATATCCATCCAATGTAGTCTGAGACAGATCTCGTCTGAACCCACACCTTCCCATTTCCGCTGAACTCTGCAACCAACCCTTCACCGCTCAGAACTGTTGCCTTCAGTCCGCCAACCTTTCTGACCTTGAAACCGAGGCTGTCGTCAAAGGCCACGATATGTCCAGTATCAACCACAAGGTTGCCGTCAACCTCAACCTCCTCTATCCCACCGAAAGATGACAAAAAGAGGTCCCCACTTCCCTCCAGTTTCAGAAGGAATAGGCCCTCTCCGGCAAAGAAGGTCTTTGCTCCTCCCCACTTCGTGTCGATGTTTATTTCGGGAGATGAGGCCAAAAACGCACCGCTCTGAGCGTAAATTCTGCCGTTTAGCGGTACATGGATGATGTCTCCCTGATAGGGCGGTGCAAGCCCTATGAGGCCGTCTCCCTTCGATACAAACCTGTTTAAAAACAGGGATTCACCACCCAGCAGCGTTCTCTTCAGCCCACCAAGCAATCCACCCTTCATCTCCGTCTTGAGCTCCACATTCTTCATGTAAACCATTGCTCCGGTCTCTGCAATAACCTCCTCCCCGCTTCCCAGTTTCAGCTCCAGAAGGCTGTAACTGGGCCTTGCAATTATTCTGTGTTCCATAAAACACGGTAATTTGAAAATTTTTAAATGTGTCGGAAAGAATTGAATGTATGAAATTCCTTCCGGAACACGAGGCCAAAGAGATCCTCGAAAAGCACGGCATACCAACTGCAAGATGCACTCTCGTCAAAGACGAGAGCGAGGCAGTTCAAGCGGCAAGACAGATTGGATTCCCAGTAGTCAT
>CBEUCM010000086.1:0-2614 GCA_965541645.1 uncultured Archaeoglobaceae archaeon
GCAGGAGCTTGCACAACGTGGTATTTTTGCTACGCCCCAGTACATTGGCCGCCTCCTCTCATCTCAGAGTGGTGCTGTAAAGATCGGTTCAAGGTGGTATGTCTTTGACTGAAATTGGCAGGTAAAACATCTCCTATCCCGCAAGCAATTATGAATCGACAGAGCAAAGGCAGGCCCACACTTATAAACTATTCTGAACAAATACAAACAATGTCGGAAAACATAGATGAAAAGGTCCTCGAGATTCTCATCACGATTCTGAAAACCCACAACGACATACTCCAGAAGGCCCCAGTAACAATTCTTCTCGTCGATCGCAATGGTAAGATTCTCTCCGCAAATCATGCTGCAAAGCGGAGCGTAGGTTTTGACCCAATTGGAAGGAACATCTATGATATCTTTGACAGGAAGGTGGCAGACAGGAGAATGTGCAACGCTGTAAAGGCCATTGATAGAGGTGAGATAGTAGTTGACAGAGACAGGAGAGACTTCAGGCACTTTCTTACCTACTACCGTCCTCTCTCACCCCTCGATGTATGTGTAGTCATGGCCACAGAGATCACCGAAGAAGTGAGGATCCAAAACGCCCTGCGTGTTGTGCAGGAGATCCGAAACACTCTCGTTTCCACAAGAGATCCGGAGCTGTATGCTGAGAAGGTTGGATCCCCTCTTTTGGGGATAGAAGGTGTTACCCATGTAAAGGTAATACTCCTTAAAAGAGATATCTCCTCTCGAAGGAGACAGCAGATCGTGTGGCAGGGTGGTAGGCCCACTGGTAAGTACAGAATGCATTTCCCGCTGACAGTACTCGACGAGAAGGTGGGTGATGTGGCTCTCTCACTGGAGAGGGAGATGTCTGATGAGGAAGTGACAATACTTCAGACTGGACTTGATGATGTTGCGTACAGCATCAAGCTCTCCGAGATGAGGGAAATGCTCGCCCACAATATCGTGGAGATGGCCCGCATAATCGACGGCATCCGGAACCCCCTTACAGCGATACTCCTGAACACGGAGATGCACTGTGAAGGGGTACATGAGAAGGTGAAGGTGCAGGTTGAACGCATCACGGGGCTTCTGAAGTCACTCGACGAGAAGTGGATCGAGTCCGAGAAAATTATAAGCTTTCTCAGGGCTGCTGCAAGAAGACAATAAAAACTTTACGAAATAAAGTTAGTAGGGTCTTCTCCACATCACCACTCTGACAACCTCTGAATGAGCTTCTTTTCCCTAAATCCAAGCTTAATCGTCATCCCCGTCAGCAGGACAGAAAGAGAACACCTCTTTTTAACAGGTTCAAAAGAATAGCAGTGCAATTGCTTCAAACCAAAAGCCTCTTTTCCCAGCTTTATCACGTCTTCTATTATGCTCCTCAATTTTTTCAGATCCTCATTTAATCCTTTAAACAACCTATTTACGAGGTTCTTATACCTTCTCTTCTCCTTCTCTACGTTCTTGGAGTTAAAGATAAACAGTTCTTCCTCGGAATGATTAGGGGCACTACACCGTACCTTATCCCGATTAAGTAGTTCTTGTAGGCGTAGAAGCCTCTGTCCATGATTACAGCATCTCCAAACCTGATTAGCCTCTTTCTCTTGAGCATTTCCAGAATTAGAGGATATATCTTGCTTTCGTGAACATTTGCTGGATAAACGTGGAAGAACAAAGGTGTAAGGGTGCTGTAGTCAATCAGAATCATCATCTTCATACCCAGAAAAAATCCTTTTGTTGAATAGCCCCACTTGTAAGGCTTATTGTTTAAATCTCTCTTTTCTGAAAGGGTTTAGGTCAAGAGATATATCTGTCTAGTCCAATATTAAAGTGGATGGCTTATTTCGCCTTTTATTTGGATTAGAGTTAAGAATTGAGAAGACAAAGCTTATAAAATGGTCTGCCTCGAATTCTGCCATGAATGAGTAGACTGATTTTATGGTTATGTGCATAACATATTAAACTTATCATCCAGAAACTTCTCAATCCATCTTTTTGCAAAAGATATTGATTCTGTCAGCTTTTTGAAAGCTTTGGCAATTGTTTCCTTCAATTCTTCAACATTTAGCGGTGATTTCTCTGAAATAACTCTTTTAACGCTCTTCCAGACGTTCTCAATTGGATTCAGGTCGGGAGAGTAAGGGGGTAGATAAACCAGCGAAATGTTCAGTTTCTCAGCTTCCTCTCTCACCCTCTTAGCATGATGCGTCCTGAAATTATCCAAAATTACCACGATTCTTTTTTTAGGATTGGCGTTTCTGATTTTCAGCTCTGTTTCTTTCAGGAAACTCTATTAAGCTTTCTCCATTCAAGCTATAGAATCCTGAAACCTTAGCTTTAACGTACGTAGCAACTCTTCTAACAGGCTTTCTAAAACTCCATAATCTTGTTGTATTTGCGTTTGCTTCAACCGCCATCTCCGATAAATCCTATTACATCCGATTGACGAATTCCAGCCTCATCCAGGTTTTTTAAAGTCTCTTCGGCATTTTCAGGCCTTCTGTAATCCTTCTGATAGGGCTTGGCGTATTTCATGCCAAAAGATCTTAGAATTCTCCTAATCTGCCATGAAGAATAGCTAACTCCAAATTCTTTTTTGATGAGTTCCTGAACTTCTTTCGTG
>CBEUCM010000087.1:0-2445 GCA_965541645.1 uncultured Archaeoglobaceae archaeon
TTTTGATTAAGGTCTGACGACAGTTGTGGTTTTGGCGATTGGCTTGTCACCGCCCTTCTCGTAGATCTCGACTGTTACCTTCTCACCGGGGTTGGGTGCCATGGGACCGTAATCACCGGGGGCAAATGCATCAGTCCAGTTTATCTTGAACGATTCGCCGGTCTCAATGACCCCGTTGCCGTTGCCGATTTCGGTAACCTTGCTCATATCTACTTTGTGGCTCATGTCCCTGTAAGTCCCTTCGGGAATGAACGTTCTGACCTCGAAGTTAGGGCTGTATCCCAAGTACAAAGGATCACCGCCTTCGTGGTGGACTATTATCGAGTCTCCAGACTTGGCTTCGGCGGAGATCGAAAGCTGAGGTGCCTTGCTCTCATCACTCGGCAGGCTTCCGGCAAAGCTGCTCACCACAGCAGCGAGTATCACCGTCGCCACGAGCATCAGCATTACACCAATTACGGGTGAAACACCCATCTCATCTCTACCAAACATTCCGCATCACCTCACTGCACGACAACATCCTTGCTGAAGATCTTCGTGTTTGTTGTCAGATCGATTAGCTCCACCGTTACGATGTCTCCTGGCTTGAGATATGTTGCGTTAGCGATTGGTGGCTTCTGGTCTGAATAGACAGTAATCTTATTGCCCCAAACATCGGTGTACGTCCCCTGTGGCAGGAGACCGTACGCAACTTTTATGACATCTCCTTTCTGCATAACGTAATTTCCGAACCATAGCTCCTCCTCATCTCCACTGTTGTCTGCAGGCATATCACCGGGTTTGGCAAGCCACAAAGAGTTGTATCTGTATGTCTTGTTTATACCCGTATATGAGCTATCGTAGCTGTAATGGACGTTCAAGCCCGTATAATTCGTCCAGGCTTCACACGCTCCAGCAGTTTCATTGTAGATATAGCAGATGGATGCTGACGCATTGTATACAGCGGCAACGGTTTCAGCGACTTCCCACTTACCTGTGCTTTCGTTGTACCACTTTGTAACAATCTTCACATCTTTTGTTGGTACTGGATCTCCACCCAGATGCTTCATTACAAATTCTGGATTTACGTCACCCACCGTTTCAGCACTCCTGATCTCAACAGCGAAGCTCGCTTGGGGTGCCTTCTTCTGAGTTCCTGCCATCCCTCCCGCATAGCTGCTCACAACCGCAGCCAGCACCACCGTCACCACCAGCATCAGCATCACGCCGACGACTGGTGAGACGGCCTTCCCATCTTCCAGCCATCCCTTCATCTTCCACCTCCTTCACAAATTCTGATTCAAACTCAAATTTAACCTTTTCCATTTTTTCTTACTTGAAGTAAAGTTAATTTGACATCATAATTGTGCTCATAATCATGCAGGGGAAAAACCGACAATGAAAGAGGAAGTCCGGATGTACATCGAGAGGGCGGAGAAATTCAGGAGAAACGCTAAATTCAATTTCGAAAACGGTTATTCGCCATGTTTCACATTGAACAGTCCGTGCAGCTTCTGATAAAGGCAAAGCTCCTAGACTTGAAAGGTAACTTTGAGAGAACGCACAGTCTAAGGAAGCTCCTATCAGATACTACTTCGAGGAATTTTTTAAAGAGGGGGGCCTTTGAAGCTCTGGAGAATCTTAGGAAGATACTATGGAGCAGGTAAAGTATTTTCAGAACTTCGTGGAATATACTACAGAAATTAAGAGGCACTGGCAGGCATGCTTGGTGATTACAGGGTATACGTTTTTGGCTCGGTAGTCAGAGGTGACTACTCTCCGGGACTGAGCGATATAGACATCGCCATAGTTTCCGATGAGTTCGAAAACAGGGAAAAGAACTTTATTGGCAACGAGTACGTGAGGATCTGATTTCAGCCCTGAAATTACAAACAAAAAAGTGCATTTGTAGAATTACATAATTATGAAAAAGATTTATTTTATTTTTCCACAACAGAGCTTTATGAAGTGGTCCTTCAGGATTGCGGTCATTGCCCTCTGCCTGGCAGACATACTCACCACCGAGTACGTGGTTGGAAATGGAATTGGATACGAGAGCAATGAGATCCTGGCTCCGATGCTGGGCTTCCACGTCTATGCTGCAAAGCTTGCCCTTGCAGTGCTTACGGTTCTGACAATTGAGAGAGTGGCAGATGTGCGCTTTAGGCTTGCAAGCTACTCCACACTGCTGTCCTTCTACACCCTGGTCGTTGTCAACAACATCCTTGTCATCGCCCAGAACACGGACCTCAACCTGAACCTTGGAAGGCTGTTTGTGTTATTTGCAGCAATCTTCGCTGCAAACATGGTGGGGTCGGCGATCATTAATCCCCAGAAAATGTAAAATCATCGAGAAACTCCTTAATCGCCCTCTTCAGCTTCTCCGCAACAACCTTACCATCGACCTTCCCCCTGAACTCCTTCATAACGAGGCCCATCAGTGGCTTGAACGCTCCCTCGCCCCTC
>CBEUCM010000088.1:0-1931 GCA_965541645.1 uncultured Archaeoglobaceae archaeon
TTTTCTCTCTTGACAAAGGGGTATAGCGTCACTAGAATAAAAGGTGCCCGGCTTGGGGAGGTGGCCGGGTGGAAGGTTTTTGTCTCCCAGTTGCCCCGCCGAGCCAGGCAAGGAGATTGTTTTACATGGCACTCAAAGCGTTGCATAAATGCATCTGGGGATGGGCAAATGGAGGGCTCAAAGGCTCGGGTTGGGAATCCGGGTGGAGCAAAGCTCCCTTTTTTCGCCTGAGCCTGCTGGACAGGACGGCAGTGCGGTATGTTTACGGCTATGACCTGAATTATAGGAAGGGGCTTTTTATGAACTGCAAGAAACATAGATTGTTGTTCATTTCAACTTTGATCTTTTTTGCTATTTTGGTCACCAGTCCTGTAAACTCTGTTTCTCAACCTCAACGGAAAACTTATATATTCGCACATCGTGGTGCAGCGCTCTATTACCCGGAGAACACCATAGCAGCCTTTGATAAGGCCGTCGAACTAGGAGCAAACGCTCTGGAGGTGGACCTCAGCCTAACAGTGGAGGGAGTGGTAATCGTCTTCCATCCTTATGAGTGGAAAGAAGCCCTGGGGTTACAAACCCTCTGGAGGCTCTATCCTGAAAAGTATCCTTATGGAACCGAACCTCAACTGATACACTTGGGGCTTGAAGAGAGATTGTCGTATCCGTATCCGCAGAATCCTCTCATTTGCTTAGCATCTCCGTCTATCTCTACTCTTCTTTCTCTTCTTCGCTTGATTGAGCCAACTTTATCATCCTTAGTAGAAGTTTGCATGACTGGAATTTGCAAGGAAACCATGCACGAAATATCACTGCCATGTATGGATTGGAGAAATAGAAACAACCCTTTCTTTAGGAATGTGAAAAGCATTGAAGGATACGATCCCAAGGATGAACGGTATCATGTGATCACATTCTCCAGGTTTTTGGAATGGCTGAAAAAGCACCCTCAGATCGAGCTCGTTTACCTGGACGTCAAATTTGATCCGGAGCATCCTGTAATTAGATGTAGGGACCTGGACAAGATCGAGGGTTATGCATTATATGCAGAAATGATTGCTCGAGAGTTAAAAGAGGCTGGTCTTACAGATCGATGCTTGATCTCTATACCCGATAAGGAATTATTAGATAGCTCACTGTTTGAGAAGGTTCTTAAAGTTAATCCATCTACCAAATTTGTTATTGATGGCATGAGAGTCAAGGAGCTCATTGATTCACCAATATATAAAAAGTATGAAAATAATATTATCGCTGTCTCTTATTCCTCCGGTTACATATATCCTGCTACTATTGAACTGCCTATCATTGGCAAAGTTCTTGGACAAGATTACATGGAACTTATGACAGAGTTGGTGAAGAAAATAGGGGAGGATTTCAAAGCTCGAGGAGAAGGCAAATACCCGATGATCATCGCATGGACAATCAATGAGCCCAGAGTTACGCACGAGTGTTTTAATGCTGGTGCAGATGGTTTGATAACTGACCCCTTCATAGACTTAATGATAGAGCGTTTGGACGTTGTCCAAGATGAGAAATGTGGGTGGAATGCCACGGTAATAGCGAAGGTAAGGAACATTGGTAATATTCTTGCAAAGGATGTAGGAATTGGCGTTGGGGTCCTTGGGTGGTCTTTGACCCCCGAACCTTCTTTGCAGGATATTCAGCCTTACACCCCTTATGTTTACGATTCGGCCCCCTTTAGGGCCAAATGGCACATCGAAGATTATGGAGTTTACAAGATAGACGCTGCAGTAGATATTGGAAATAAGATCCAAGAGGTTAGAGAGGATAACAATGGCATTTCAAAAGAGGTGGAGATTTACGAAAGGAGATGCACTTTCATCTGGACCGATTCTGAAACCGAAGGCCAATTGCGGATCGAGGTGCGCGTCACCCCTCAGGCTGATGGGCGCTACAAGTGGGAATATCTC
>CBEUCM010000089.1:0-1865 GCA_965541645.1 uncultured Archaeoglobaceae archaeon
AACCCGGGTCGAGGAGTCCGCAGCCCCTCAGGATATCCGCTACCCCACGGGGGCGTAGGGAGTGCTAACGAACGCTAATGAAAAAAGAATTTATAAAATTATTCCTCAAGCACAATCTGGTAGGACTGGAACAGCACGTCCGCGTTCAGCTTTCCATGCACGTAGGTCTTGCCCGTTGACAGATCATTCACCGCAATCTGTGCTGGGGCGAAGAGGTTGGGATCTATCTTGTAGAAGTCGTAGTTCGCAGCTTTGAATATCTCGTAGAAGGGTTTGCCGTAATCCCTGCTCGTGCAGCTCGGGACATTCTTGAGGATCTCATCGTACTTCTTGACCGTAAGGAATACGCTGCCGTAGTACATCATGCTGTCGTTGGTTGAGCCCATCGCCTTGAGGTCGTTGTCAAGAATTGGCGAGATCGGACATCTGCCAGCTCCGCTGACGATCAGCTTGGGATCGTAACCGATCTCGTTCATCTTGAATATTGCCGTTTCAACAATTCTGCCAGAAATCTGGACGCTGCCAACCAGGGAAGCTGTTGGTGCAACAAGGGCGTACACGTTCTCGGGATCAACATCACACTCCTTGGCGATGAACTCCATCACCTTCTCATCCGGAAGCTGGCTCGCCTCCAAAGCGATGACAGCAACATCAGCATCATCCTCGTATTCAATCTGCTCGTAGGTTTTCTTGGGCTTTAAGGCCAGAGCCCTTGCAGGCCCACTGCCCATTGCAAAGTACTTATCAACCTTAATCTGCCACCCAGCTTTCTGGCTTCCAAGACAGGCTACAGCAGGATGATCTGTGTACTCTGTGATGAACGCGAATGGCACATCCCTTATCGTGTCAACCACAATGTCCACGTCTGCCAGCCCACCCATGCAAACCTGTGTGTACATTATCCCAGCATCATAGCTTCCAGGCACGTTTACTCCGCAGTCAACCACAACTGCACCGTTTTCAAGCTTTTTGGAAGCGATCCTCAGCTCCTCCTCATAATCAAGCATGTCCTCAACAATTTCGGCAGCAATCTCGTTTATGCTCAGCATTCTATCACCTCAGCTTTACCCTGTCTCATGAGTTTTTATTTTTTATTATTCTTCCACACTTACAGACCCCATAAGCTTCAGATACTCCTTCAGCATCCTTGGAAACTTCGATGCTTCAACAAATCTTAAACCCAGTCTCTCGCTCCACTTTCTTATCCCGGCATCGCTGCTCACAACCCCTGCCTCAAGCTCTTTTGCCAGTAAAAGGACGTCAAGATCGGGAGCGCTGTCCAGTATCCCCTGCCTCATAACCATGCGGTACTTGTCCCTGAACTTTGAGATCAGGCTGCCAATTTCACTTTCAATGTTGCTCTTATCCTCCAGCTTTGAGGTGATTGCAGAGGCCTCAAGTATGTACTCCTCCGCCAGCCTCCTCCCCCTGTTCATCTTCTGCCGTACCGTTATTATATACTCGTAGAATATGGCCGCGGGTATCTTCACCTCGTACCTGTTGGGGGTCTTCTTGACCAGCCACGTGTCAAGCTTTGTGAAGATATCCTCATCACAGTCATACCTTTTCAAAAAACTCGTAAGTTCGGTATAGACGGAAGGGTAGGGAATGTAACAGCTGATATCCAGCTTCAGTCTGGCAAGGGCAATCAGGTCAAGTACCTCTTTTGCTGATTCACACAGAGACTCGTAACCCTCCTTTATCCTCAATCCTGCATCCGTTATGGCGGTTGTGTCCAAAACAAATCTCTGGCGCATCCAAAAGTTTCTAATCTCTGACTATATAAGTAATTTTCTTGTGCAGAGGTTTTACTGTGATATCCCGAAATAATTTCACTCCTCAAACAACCACCTCCCGCACTCAAA